>CALCJM010000148.1 GCA_937967505.1 uncultured Pirellulaceae bacterium
TTAAAATACCCCGCACGTCAACAACCGTGCTGCTGTACGCTTACGTTGCGTCCAATGCTGCACTCTGTGTACCTCAGTGCTCTCTGTGGTTAATTCTCGGCCATGCTGAAAATTAGCAACTTCCGAAGAAACGCAATTTCCAGATTGCGGAAACGACCGAAAAGTAGCAAGTGCAGATTGGATCTGGTAGAATTAAACACGAGATGCGTGGCACGGCTGTGCCCCGCCGGTGGTCCGTAATTCTCTCTTCGATGGATTTGATCCTATGCTTAAATCAAACACTGGTGGCATGGTTTCTGTAGCTTGGATTGTTTTAATCGCCTTATTCTGGCAACCGCATACCGCGCGTGCTCAAAGTGGGAATCTGGACCGCGTCAAGCACGCGGCACCGGAAGAGTGCGTCGGGTGGTTGATGTGGAATGTCGGCCAAGAACCGCCCATCGAAGGCAACAAAACTCAGGCGTTGATGGCCGAACCGGAGTTGCAGGCGTTTGCCACCGATCTCAAACGGCGTGTCGGTTTGATTGCACCGGCATTGACTGGCGGTTCTCAAATGCCAAAACTCAAACGCGAAATGCTGCATTGGCTGTCGCCCAAAATCACCGAAGCTATTTTTGATCAGCCCGGCTGCCTGTTCGTTGAGGAGGTCGTGGTGCCACCGGGAGGGGATGCGGTACCAAAATTGAAAGCGGCTATTTTGCTACAGCCGAAGGGCGATGTTGACCGGTTTGTCAAACGCCTGGCTGCGTTTATGAAGTCCGAGGATTGGCCGAGCCAAAAAGTGTCCCTAGCCGGGACCGACGCGTATCAGGTGACGTTGGGCGAGATAGGGGGGGATCTGTTATTTGGAAACGCGGGAGGAATCTGTGTGATCGCACTTGGCGAAGCAACCTACACGGGTGTCGTCACCAGAATGAAAGCTGGCAAGGCACCGGCATGGTTGCAGCAGCTGGAACAGAAGGCCTCAAAGCTGAACCATGTTCACTCGCTGGGGTACGTCAATATAAAATCGGTCAAACGCACGCTGAGAAAAGCATTTGGGGCGCAAGCGGGCGCGGTCCTGCATGTGCTGGGGATCGCCAATGTGCAAGGTGTCGAATTCATTTCCGGATTGAATGACACGGGATCTGTGGTTCATGTGCTGATCGACACACCGGACCCCAATAACCTGTTGGGTCTGTTTGCGGGAGGGCGCGTTGATGAAACGATGTTGAAAACTCTGCCGAGCGATTCGTTGTTTGCTGGTGTGGTCAGCGTGGAAACAGAAGACTTGCTCGAATGGATTGATTCGATTGAAATGATGATGGGGCAGGGCGGTGGATTGGCTCAGATTCTGGGGGAGATCAACCGGGAGCTGGGCATCGATCTGCAAGATGATCTGCTGGACAGTCTTGGCAATTCCTGGGCACTCTACAACGGATCGGCTGACGGCTGGGGGAGCGGACTGACGTTGGTTACCGAAGCGAAAGCTCCAGAGAAAATCGCGCAAACACTGGAAAGGTTCTTTGTCTCGACAGCAAAAAAAACGAAGGAACTCCCGTTGCGATATCGGCCCCGTTTCTTCAAACAGGTTCATGCGGAAGAGACGATTTATTCGATGCAGGTGCCTGAGTTGTTCGTGGAGCCGAGTTTTTGTGTGACGGATGATCGATTTCGGGTGGCGCTCTATCCGCAGACGCTCATTTCGGCTCTCAGCGACAGACGGGATGGCGAGTTCTTGCTTGACGATATCGCATTGAAACAGCTCGGGCAGGCGAAGCTATCCGAAGGTGCAACGCGGTTAACCGGATTTGCCTATGTCGATATGAGGACGTTGACACCGGTCGCCTACCCGTATTTACAGTTAGCCAAATCTGTCATGCAGAGCCGCTACGGTCCAACCAGAGACCCAAATTGGCTGGCGTTGCTGCAAGGTATGCAGTTTCCACCTGCGCGGACGGTGACCCGACATCTGACCCCGACGATCTGCCTGGTGCACACAGGTGAGCAAGGCATGGAAGTGGAACTACGACAGACGCTACCTACCAACGGTGTCGCGGTAGCGATCCCGGCGGTGGCCGGAATTCTGCTGCCGACGGTCAGCGACGTGCGGACTGCTGCCCAGAACACGCAGTCCTTGAACAACTTGAGACAGTTAGCCTTGGGCTGTTTAAATTATGAAAGCGCTTATATGCAGTTTCCTGGTGATCGTGAAATGAGTGGCGAGGAAGCGGACCACAAATTCAGTTGGCGCGTGCATATCCTGCCGTTTGTCGAAGCCAACAATGTATACAACCAAATCCATTTTGACGAACCTTGGGATAGTGAGCACAACAAAACACTGCATGACCAAATGCCTGAGATTTTTAAATCTCCTCTCAGTAAGGCTGCGCCCGGAATGACCGTTTATCGCGGTTTCGGTGGCGAAGGTGGGGTGCTTGGTGGTGGAGAACGGAAAATCGGATTCGCCCAAATTATAGACGGCTCATCCAATACCATTCTGGTGTTGGAGGTCGATGACGAACTGGCAACGCCGTGGATGAAACCCGAATGTCTGGATCCAGACGGTGAAGTGCGGGAAAACATTTTCGGCAACAGGAAGTCGTTGAATTCTGTTTTCTGCGATGGAAGTACGCAGAAGATTCCGGCGACGGTTTCGCCGGAGGATTTGCAACATTTGCTCGAACGCAACGATGGTAATGTGGTTGACCCGGATTTCCGGCGAAATCCGCGGCGCGGAAGAGCCTCTGGCGAGGCGGTCGAAGCCGACCCGAGGTTTGTCGTGCCGGGGGCGAAAGTGCAGTATTAAGGCGACTGGCAGTTAGGAATTTACCATCCGTTGGCGATGCTGAGAGCATCGGAGCGAAGCTGGCAGCATCGCCAACGGTAAGCTTTCAACTGCCGATCGCCTCAGAGTGTTAAGTTCTGCAACAAGTTCTTCAGGGCTGGTGTTTGGTATATGGTCACACGTTTGAATTGTGTGGCGGTGTCTCTACCTGTAGGTCAACAGGCAGCCCCCCGGTAGTAGGTGATTCGTTTGGAAAGCGTTGTTCGACGAGGTTGACGCTGAAGGCTGTTACGAGGTTCTTGCCTTGGCGTTTGGCTGCGTACAGAGCGCGATCGGCCTTGTCCAGTGCGTCCAAGAAGCTCTCGCCGGGAGTTTGTTCGTGGACGCCAAAGCTACAGGTGACAGCGCCTGCGGACGCGATGCTTTCACGTAAACGGTTGGCCAGTTCGACGGCGGAGCGTTTGCAGAACCCCCCGCACAGGACAACAAATTCCTCGCCTCCCCAGCGGGAAATGGTGACCCGGTTGCTGGTGAATTGCGCGGCTAATTTTCCGATTGCGATCAGGACCTCATCGCCATACAAATGGCCCCGACTGTCGTTGACCTGTTTGAAGTTGTCGATGTCAAAAATAATGATCGAATTATGTGGTTTGTGGTCCGTCTGGAGGTCCTCAAGATCGTCAATGAATGGGCGTAGTCCGCGCCGATTCCACAACCCGGTCAGGCTGTCCTTGAGCGCGTCGGAAGACAGTTTGCGGGTTTGTGCACTAAGCCCCTGATTGATTTCACTCAACTGCCGGGCCTCGGCGGCAATCGCGTTCAAGCGCTTGCGAGTCTCAATAAGACGCCCGAAGATGACGCACCCTCCTAGGACCATCCAGATTCCAAGGATGCTCCGGTAGAACACTGCCGACGGCAACCAGTGACCGGAAAATACGATGGATTCGACTACAATTTTCCCTTGGCCTTCGTTGACGTGAGAGCCGGTCAGAATTTCGATTCTGCCCACCTGGCTCATGTCGGTGTTAAGTTCTCCGATTGGTAGTTTTGATTGTTCGGCCCACCAGTTAGGAACATAGAAGCAGTGGCGTGGAATGGTGTAGGTTTGTGTGGTCGTTGTGATCGGCATCGTGACCTGGTTGTATTTCATGCTGGTGGCCACGGTTTCGTCATAATATTTTTCGTCGATGTGGCGGACGTGAAAGCGGATGCTACGTTTATCAATGCCTTCAGTTCGAATGACAAGTTTTACCGATTCCGTCCACTCGAGATTGAAGGGGCCATCGTTGGGGATAAACCACATTTCAGCATGACAGTAGTCACCGTTATCCTGAAGGTGAAAATCAAGGATGAATTCGTCTTCAGTGGAAACATCTTTGGCCATCACCTGACCGGTGAAATTGGCACCGATTGCACTTTGAGAGTGCCACGTTTCGCTGCCGGGACGGATTTCGACCTTACGGATGCAAATATTGAAAAGAGCAACCGCGACCAGTGACGCAACAAAAATTGCTGCGATCTGTGATTCAAGTGTGAGTTTTGAGCCGGGGTGCATCTGTCGGAGCGAGTCGTTGGGGGGCGGGATTTACGGTAAGCCAAGTGGTTTTTGTGTAGCGGCCAATTTTGTGTAGCGGCCAACAAGGGTAGAGTCGGAATACTGGCGGTGCGTCTGTGAAGATTAGCTTTTGATTGAGGGGCGTGTCGTCATAATCCGGGGATTGTCCCGCCGTTTGATGTGGAATAACCGGAACAGCCGTCAATCCGGGGCATTCATCAGCGACAGCTGTAATCAATTTTCCAGTTATTCCGCTGGCAATCCCAATGACCTGATAGCCTGGCGCGGAGTCAGAATAGTGGCAGAATCCTGTTTCTCAGGGAAAAGTTCTTGCCATTGCCCGTAAAAAAAGGCCAGCGACGATTTAGTCACTGCTCAGTTTGCGGTTACTTCGTTACCATATTTCAGCCACGCGCCGATCCGCGCGGTACCCGACCTCTGCCCAACGCCAAACAGCCTCACACGCGGGCTTACTGGTCCCAGAATCCACCGATGACTTCTACCACCACAAAATCTGAAACCGCCGCCTCCGTCAGTCGGGAAGATTCGCGTGTACAGGCATATGTCGAGCTGACCAAAATGCGGATTTCCGTGATGGTTCTGGTGACGTTTGTCGTGGCGGCGGCTTTGGCCGCCGATGGGCTGCCTGACTTGTGGGCGATTTTCTTTGGTTCAATTGGCATGCTGTTCGTGGCTGCCAGTGGCAACGCCATGAATATGTATGTGGAACGCTATTCAGATTTCCTGATGCCGCGGACTGCGGGACGTCCGCTGCCGGCCCGGAAACTGGAACCTGCCGAAGTCGCAATTTTTGGTGCAGCGACGATTGGAATCGGAACCGCCATCCTCTGGCTGACGGTCAACTGGCAGACGGCGGTTTGCGGATTGGCCAACTGGATTCTGTACGTCGGGATTTACACCCCGATGAAACGCAAAACATGGTTCAACACCGAAGTTGGCGCGATTGCCGGAGCGATGCCGATTCTGATGGGATCTTTGGCAACGACTGGATCAGAAACCGTTTCGCCAACGATCACGTTTAGTGCCTGGGTATTTTTTGCCGTGTTGGTGTTGTGGCAGTTTCCTCACTTTATGGCGATTGCCTGGAAGTACCGGCATCAGTACGAGGCCGGTGGATTACAGATGCTGACGGTGGTCGATCCAAGCGGGCGGCGCGCTGGCCGAAAATCCGTGGTGACTGCTGTGCTGCTGCTGATTGTTAGTCTATTGCCGATTGTTGAAATGAGCACCGTCTGGCATGCGGTCTTTTTGGCCGGTGGGGCAATTTATCTTGGCTGGGGCTATCTCAAGGCGTCGATCGGGTTTGCCAAGCAGCCCAATGATGAAACGGCTAGGGTTCTGATGCGAAAATCTCTGGTTTATCTGCCGGCGTACATGCTGGTGTTGATTTTGGCCTATCTGATCAAGTAACGTTTTTCGGTTTTCTTTTGGCGAATATGTCCGGTACAACCGAGAACCAACCTCACAGTGCCTTGCACGGCCTCGAGTATCATGCCGGGGTACCTGTTCCGCATGGCAAGTTGGCGTTGTGGCTGTTCCTGTCTACCGAGATTATGTTTTTTACGGCTTTGATCGGAGCCTACATTGTTTTGCGATTCGGTTCGCCGGCAGGCACGTGGCCATCGCCGCACGAGGTGCACGTCAGTGAATGGTTGGGTGCGGTCAACACGTTTGTGCTGCTGTGCTCCAGCGTCACGATTGTGTTTGCCTTTGAAAATGCTCGTCAAAATGCTCCCCGTAACGCCAAAAAATGGCTGTGGGCCACGATAGCATTAGGCTGCCTGTTCTTGGGAATCAAAGCCGGAGAGTACAAATCAAAATTCGAACACGGCATTTATCCTCGCGCGCCCAGAAGCCTGCTGTATGATCGGGCTGATCTGGTCTATCTGGACGGCGTAAAAGCCGAAACGAGGCGGTTGATGGAGCAGGGAGGCCGCGCCAAAAATGCCTCTAGGGAGGATTCAACAACCGGCGCGGGCCAAGGACGCCTGGGGCTGATTCAATCCGGATTGATTCAGTGGACCGAACGAACCGTTGGGCGGTCGAACGACCCCCTCATGCGGGCCCGTTCGATTGAAGCACTTGCCTGGCAAATTTATCCCGATTCGTTCGGTGAAATAGAATCTGCGCGTATTGAAAAATTTATACAGGGGGAAACTGACTGGAATCGACAACAGTTGATTCAACTTGAGTGGCAGTTAGCGGAGTGTCAGAGCGGCTTAAAGGAGATCCAAGAGCAGTTGGAAGAGAAACTGCAAGTGCTCAAATCGATCGATGCGGGGTCGAAGGATAAAATGATCAAAGCGGCCCGCAAGCGCGCCCAAACAGAATTATCGATGGTCAAAAAAAATGCCTCCACCGCGACGCTGCGTTCGACCGAACTGACGGTGGAACGCGATTTTTTGGCTGGCCGAATCGAGGCTGTTGCAGAATTAACACCGGAGCAATCGCCACACGGCATCAACCATCGATGGGGGCTGAAACTGCCGATGGTGATTCCCGGTGGTAACACTTGGGCCAATACGTACTTTTTGCTGACTGGATTGCACGGGGTGCACGTGGTGATTGGGATTATCGCGTTTTTGTTTTTGGTGCCAATGACACTGAAGGAGGAACGTAGTGCATTGGTGGAAAATGTTGGCCTTTACTGGCATTTTGTGGATGTTGTCTGGATCTTTCTGTTCCCGTTGCTTTATCTATTTTAGAACATGGAAACCAAAACAAACCACTTGGAAGATGGCGGTAAGGATCCGCATCACGATTCGAAGGATCGCAAGCGTTTTTTTGTGGTGATTTTTCTGCTACTGTGTGCGTTGACGCTGACATCGTTCTGGATCGCCAATTCGCATTTGATGGAAACGCGCGCTGTTGGATGGACGGCAATGATGGCGGTGGCCGTTGCCAAAGCGTTGTTGGTGATTTTATTTTTTATGCACTTGTGGTGGGAGCGGCGTTGGAAGTACGTGTTGACGTTGCCGGCATTGGTTCTGGGCTTGGTCCTAGTGTTATTATTGGTGCCTGATGTCGGTCTTCGCACTGACACTTGGTCCAATACGCGCCGCAACGCTGCTCCGATGTCCATTGACACTTCCAGCTCCGCTTCCAGCGATCCTCAAATCAATTTCCCTTAAATCATCTTCCCAACTGGGAGTTTCCGTGAAGCAGACGATGCCTTTTATTCTCTGGACGCTGGTGATTTTGGTCGCCGGAATCATGGCCTTTGACCGGTTTTTTGGTGAATCGGATCTGTCCGATGGCTTTGCAGGCAGTTCTTCCGGCATCGCCAACGGGCACGATCCAAGTCTTCCACCCGACGCCATGATGGCTGAGATCCCCTGGCGACATTTGCCCGGCATCGACCGCTTCAAATTGACTGACCAGAACGGTGACGAATTTGATTCGGCCAAACTGGCTGGCAAACCCTATGCCGTATGTTTCTTTTTTGCGAATTGTCCGACGATCTGCCGGGATCTGAACAAGCGCGTTGAAATGCTCAGCCGCCAACTGAAAAAGACAGACATTCAGTTTGTCAGTATCAGTGTGGATCCGGAGAACGATACGCCAGAAGTTCTGAAGCGTTATGCGGCTGATTTTGGTGCGGTGCCCGATCGGTGGGCGTTCCTGACCGGCCAGCGCTATCAGGTCCAACAGGTAGGCAAACAAAACTTTCAGGTCACCATCGACAAGGAATTTCACATCGACAATATCCTGTTGGTAGATAAGTGGGGACGCTATCGGGACCGGTTCAAATGGGATGATCCGTTGGATACGAAACGCTTCCTCAAAGTCGCCAAAGAGCTGGCGGCTGAAGAAACTGTACCTTTGAACAAAACGGTGGTCACGCGCAACGCGATTGCAGGCCATCGCCCTGATGACTGGAACTTGATCCCGATGATCCGCGAGTTCTGGTTGACCGGAAGCAATGGCAGTACGTTCTATTCGCGTGACATGACAGGTTCGGTCTGGATTGCCAATTTCTTTTTTACGTCTTGCCCGACGGTGTGTCAGGAGCAGGCACAATACCTACAGGGGCTACAGAAGCGATTGGGGGACCAACCGACGCGCATTGTCAGTATCACCACCGATCCCGTCACCGACCGGCCAGAGGTCCTGAGGGGGTTTGCCAACAGACATGCTGCTGATCCCGAGCGTTGGATGTTTTGTACTGGCGAATCAGTTTTGATTCCCCGGATTGGTGCCGAGTTTTTCGGTGCGGCAGCCAAGCCCGCCGATGGCACTCCCGGTGGACATCACACTTCTGAGTTATTTGTGGTGGATCGTTGGGGGAAGGTCCGGGGGCGGTTTGGTTGGAAAGATGCGGCCGGTGCCGAAGACGAGATAGCGATGCTGAAACTGGTTGAACGGTTATGGCAGGAAGAAACGCCCGGTGACTACCTAACGGACGAATATTTGAATCACGAACCAACAGAAGACCAATAAAATGCCGGATGATTATTTGCAACGCCCACCTAATCCCGGGCAGGCACGCGTGTTGAAGATTGGTGCATGGCTGGTGACGGTACTGGTGTTGGTCCTAGTGGCACTGATGCGGAAGGTTAACTTTGATTTGCCGGGTGGGCAGCGCCTGGATTTCTTGCCACCGATTCATGCCGCGCTCAATTCACTGGCTGCAATTTTTTTGGTGCTGGCTGTGGTGATGATCAAACGCAAGAATATCGTTGCACATCAGCGATTTATCAACGCTGCGATGGTCTGTTCGGCCTTGTTTTTGCTGTGTTATGTGGCCTATCATTTTACCACGCCGGAAACAAAATTCGGTGGCACTGGTGCAATTAAGGTGGTTTACCTGATTCTGTTGGTCTCACACATCGTATTGGCCGCAGTTAGCCTGCCGTTTATTTTGCTGACGTACATTTACGCGTACACGAATCATTTTGTGGACCACCAGAGAATGGCCAAGTGGGTGTTTCCGGTATGGTTGTACGTGGCGGTGACCGGTCCGATCTGTTACCTGATGCTCCGGCCCTACTATTAGCTCCAATCGGGGTTAGAAGAACAAACGTGGCTACCGTCGCCAGACGGTGGAGCGTAACAGACAACGGTGCTCCAGATGGCCAGCGGCCCAAAAACCCATCCACGCTCTGGCGAGCGTAGCCACATACGTACGCAGGGGTGAGCCTGAAAAATGTAGCTACCGTCGCCAGACGGTGGAGCGTAATAGACAACGGCGCTTCAGATGGCCAGCGGCCCACAAACCCACCCACACTCTGGCGAGCGTAGCCACATACGTACGCAGGGGTGAGCCTGAAAAACGTAGCTACCGTCGCCAGACGGTGGAGCGTAATAGACAACGGCGCTTCAGATGGCCAGCGGCCCACAAACCCACCCACGCTCTGGCGAGCGTAGCCACGATGGATATAAAGGCGTACCGTTAGATTTCACCTTTGAGACCGCGCTCGTAGTACTTGTGCGTGATCTTTTCCTGATTCTCCAGCAGCCAATCGATCGATGGTTCATTCTTCATTGCTTTTTCGATCGCACCGAACATGGCCTTGCGGTGAATTTCAAACAGGGCCTTGTGATCCAAGTTGTCCTCGGTTGAGACGCCGGGATTCAGCCACACGCTACAGATGATGCCGATGTCATTGGCTTTTTCTTTCGGGATGTGGCCGGCGCGGACGGCATCAAGCACGCCGTTGGCGATGGCGGCTTGGACGGTGCCCATCAAAATATTTGTATAACGGCTGTCTTTAACGGTGACCTTGCTAACCATCAGAGTAACAGGACGGACTTGAATATCTGTATTGAGGATCGCGAAAACCTTGGAGTGGCCAGCGGCCTGGTCGCCAGTGAGCGTGGCGATGGCAGTGCCCACCGGGCCGTCCAGTTCACCAATGACAACTTCAGGTTCGGCAGCAGTAAATGCCGGTCCTCCAGCAACAAGACACTCTCCGGTACGCATTACGATTCGGTCACTCATACTTGTATCCTTTTCAGGGGTTGTGGTTTCATTTGTGCACAAGCATGGATTATTCAGATCCGGGCCCGTTGGGCAAGCGTGGCTGCGATCGCCAGAGTGTGGATACATCGCGCGTCTCACGCACAATCTTCCACGCCCCGTGCACCTACCGCTACCGCCTAATCGGAATCCAAAATTGACAGCTTGGGTGCAATCCGCTCGATCTGGCGAGTCATATATTTATTGACCTGAGCGGTCGTCTTAAACTTCATCACCGACTCTAGGATCTGCTCCGTTTCGGCGATCGAGATCATTTGGGCCAGCTGTTTGATGGATGGCACAAAAGCGGGGCTCATGCTGAACTTGCGTAAGCCCATTCCCAGCAGCAGGATAAACGCCTTCGGCTTGCCCGCCATTTCGCCGCACAGCGTAATGGGGACACTGCGCCGGTTACAGGCGGCGATAACCATCTTCAATGTGATCAATACTGCCGGTGCCAGCGGTTGGCACAGGTGGCTGACACGCGGGTTGTCGCGGTCGGCTGCCATCAAGTACTGCACCAGATCGTTGGATCCAATGGAAACAAAATCAACCAGTTCCAGCATGGTGTCGATCGTCACTGCCGCGGCCGGAACTTCAACCATCATTCCGATGGGCATTTCGCGACATTCTTGTCCATGATCGGCCAGAGTCCGGTGGGCTTTGCGAATGATGGCCCGTAGTTTTCGCAACTCTTCCACGGTGGTTACCATCGGGAACATCATCCGTACGGCATTGGCGGGGAATTCGTTCGCCGCGCGGATAATCGCCCGGATCTGGGTGTTGAAAAAATCGGGATGCTCGAAGGAAAGCCGGATGCTGCGCCATCCCATAAACGGGTTGGCCTCGTTGTGATCGTGTCCGAGGTAGGCAACGGTTTTGTCCCCCCCGATGTCCAGTGTGCGAATGGTAACTGAATGGTCAGGGCTGGCCGCGATGATTTCTTTGTAGATTGAAAACTGTTCCTCTTCGTCAGGAACATCCCGATGGGTCAAATACAGATATTCGGTTCGGTACAGGCCCACGCCTGAAGCACCCATGTTATGAGCCGCTTCAGCGTCTGAAACGCCGTTGATGTTGGCTTCCAGTTGCAATGGAACATTGTCGGCTGTTTCGGCGGACAGTTCGCGGTTGGATGCCAGCTGATCCTTCAGGTCAACAAACTCGCGTTCGAGTTTTCTGAATGCTGTCAGCGATTCGATTTTCGGGTTGATTTCGACCACACCATGGCGACCGTCAACGACAATCGTGTCGCCTGTTTTTACTTTGCGTAAAATATTTTTGACACCGCTGACGGCCGGGATCCCCCGGGACCGTGCGATGATTGCGGCGTGGCTGGTCTGGCTGCCGGCCTGTGTCACGATCGCGTGGACATCGATGTCTCCCAGTGCGACCGCTTGGGACGGCAGTAATTCGTCAGCGATCACGATCAGCGGACCTTCGATGCTGGCTTGATCGGGTTTGAGCACGTCCGACAGATGCGAACTTAGCCGGATAATCACATCCCGCACATCATTCAGTCGCTCTTTCAGGTAATCGTCGTTGGTCCGGGCGAACAGCGCCGTGTACTCACCAAGCAATCGGTGGAGGGCAGCCGGGGCGTTCATGCGCTCTTCCACGATCCAGTTTCTGATCTTGTTGGTGAATGCTGCGTCGCGCAAGATCGCCTGGTGAACGGCAAAAACAGCGCCTTCCTCGTGCCCCACCTGAGCCTCGACCTTGCGTTCCAAGGCGCGAAGCTCCGACGCCGACTTATCGCGCGCCACTTCGTAGGACGCCAGTTCGGCGGTGATCTCGGAATCTGCCAATTCCTTGGTGTCCGGATTCACATAGATCTCGTGGATCACGTAAGCGGTGCCGACGGCAACGCCGGGAGAAACTGCAATGCCTCGTCGCATGAAAACCCTTGTTGGGATGGAAAAGATCTGGTCAGCGGCCGACGGACGGGTTCCGCAGGTCAGCTCTATTGTTCACGATTCTAGTACAGTGTTGGCCCGGAAAAGATGCTCAATACGGCTGAAAGTGGCGCAGTTGGGGCAAATTTTTGCGTTTGTTATAGTAAATCGGGCTTTCGCCGGGTAACCCCCTCCGTCATTTGCCCAAATTGTGTTTAAAATGCTCGCTTGAAAATCAGGTTGGTCCAGAAAACACCGAATAATTTACTCAAAACTATGCGTTTCTCCCAACTTGACCGGATTACGGAACTCGAGAAAAACGAATCCATCACAGCTCTTAAATGCCTGTCGCTGTCAGAAGAATATTTACAGGATCACTTTCCGCGCTTTCCGATCATGCCGGGTGTGTTGATGGTGGAGTCAATGTTTCAGACCAGCATGTGGCTGGTCCGATGCTCACATGACTTCGCCCATTCAACCGTAATGCTGCGGGAGACAAAGAGCCTGACCTTCCGGGATTTTGTTCAACCAGGCAACTCACTGCGAGTGACGGCCAAAATCAAATCGGTCAAAGATTCGTTGACGACGTTACAGGTTAACGGGACGATAGATGGGGCTCCGGCGGTCAAAGGCCGCTTGGTGCTCGACGCGTACAACCTTGCCGACCGGCAAGGGGTCGATCCTGCGATTGATGGATACATGAATCGCGAATTTCGAATCAAGTTCAGGCAGCTGTGCTCGCAAATGGACAAATCTGTCCGGGCGGCCATCATGCCTGAAATGACAATCACTAGCCCAGTTTAGACAATTTACGGAGACAATGACCGATGCCATTTGATGATGAGGTCTTTGGAAAAGTTCAAGAAGCACTCGTTGACGCCTTGGGGGTTGACGACGACGAAGTTACACCGGAGGCAACCATGGTCGGCGACCTGGGGGCGGAATCAATCGACTTTCTTGACATTGTATTCAAGCTGGAGCAGTCGTTCGGAATCACGTTTGACCGTGCCGAGTTGTTCCCCGACGACATTCTGACCAATGCGGAATTCATTGACGACGGTAAAGTCACTTCCGGTGGTCTGGCAAAACTGAAAGAGCGTATGCCTTTCGCAGACCTAGAAAAATTTGAACAAAATCCACTGGTCGCTGATTTCGGCAATATGCTGACAGTCAAAGATCTTTGCAACTACGTCGCTTCCAAGAAGTAAAGTCCGGCCCGGAGGTTGTTGTCTCCGACTGTCAGTTGAGAAGCATTTTACGAGGCCCTTCAGGGGTATTGGTCCTGAAAGGGCCTTCGTCTGTTTGGGAATACCCGATCGTTCACCTTGTCAGGCAATTTGCCCGGAACTTGATATGCGTTGGTTTTGGATTGACCGGTTTACTGAATTTGTCAGCGGCGAACACGCCGCAGCGGTAAAAAACATCAGCCTGAGCGAGGAAGTCGTCGACGAATACGCACCGGGCCGAACGTTTTTCCCGTCCAGCCTGATTATCGAAGGCATTGCCCAAACCGGCGGGTTGTTGTTGGGGCAGTTGAGCGATTTCACCGATCGCGTGGTGCTGGCGAAAGTGAATTCCTGCAAGTTTCACTTCGAGGCCTACCCCGGGGACACGCTGCACTACCGTGTCCGAATTAAAAACCGTGACGGGATTGGCACGATGGTCGATGCAACGTCACATCGGGGAGACCAGTTGCAAGCCGAGGTGGAACTGATGTTCGCGACGCTGGATGATGAACGGTTCAATGATGTCGAATTATTTGAACCGGCGCAGTTTTGTCGTATGATTCGGTTGTTGCGGACTTTTGAAGTGGGCGTCAATCCCGACGGCACGCCAATCAAAGTCCCCCGGCACATGGTGGAGGCTGAAAAGTCGCTGCTGCATGTTGGTTTTTAGTCCGACGTCCGACCTGAAACCGTCTAACTTTGCCTTCCTGATTTCCTTTTGCGTGTTGGAGTATTCCAATGAGTTCCGTTTCTGCCCGCCGTCGCGTTGTTGTCACCGGAGTTGGCGTGATTAACCCGCTGGGAAATGATATCGAAACTGTTTGGAGTGCGCTCAAAGAGGGGAAGTCCGGTGTCGGTTACACGACAATTTTTGACGCCTCCAAATTTCCGACGCGCATCTCTGCCGAAATCAAGAACTGGGATATCGCCCAGATCGGCCAGGATCCCCAGCGGTGGAAGTTCCGCGGTCGCCATACCGGATTCGCCGCTGGTGCGGCTCAACAGGCCGTTGATGCTTCGGGCGTGCTCGATTCGATCAAGGATCCACGCCGCTTTGGGGTCTACATGGGATCGGGGGAAGGTAATCAGGACTTTTATTCGTTTGCCAATATGATGGCATCGTCGCTGGATGATGAAGGCAATCTTGATTTGGTCAAATTTACCCGCGCCGGCATGGATACGCTCAACCCGGTGCTGGAACTGGAACAGGAACCCAGCATGCCGCCGGGGCACATTGCCTCCATGTTCAACGCTCAAGGCCCCAATGCCAATTGCCTGACCGCCTGTGCGGCCAGCAGCCAGGCCGTCGGCGAAGCGACCGAGATTATTCGCCGCGGCGAGGCCGATGTGATGCTTTCCGGTGGCACGCACAGTATGATCCATCCCTTTGGCGTGACCGGATTCAACCTGTTAACAGCACTATCGACCAACAACGACGATCCTCAGGGAGCATCGCGCCCGTTTGACCGTTTGCGCGACGGTTTTGTTTTGGGGGAAGGTGCCGCGATGGTGGTCTTGGAAGAACTGGAACATGCCAAAGCGCGCGGTGCCGAAATTATTGGGGAAGTGATCGGTTACGGGTCAACAGCCGACGCCTATCGCGTCACCGATATCCACCCCGAAGGACGCGGTGCAATTGGTTGTATGAATATGGCGCTGGCGGACGCACGGATTGAACCCGGACAGATTGATTACGTGAACGCTCATGGAACCAGCACCACGGTCAACGACAAAGTAGAAAGCAAGGCCTGCCGCGCGGTGTTCGGTGAACACAAGGTGCCTGTTTCCAGCACCAAGAGTATGATGGGGCACCTGATTGCCGCCGCCGGTGCAACCGAGTTAATCGTGTGTTTGATGGCGATGCGGGACAATGTGCTGCCGCCAACGATCAACTATCAGAACCCCGACCCCTTGTGCGATCTGGATTACATTCCCAACGTGGCGCGTGAGGCCGAGTGTAATGTCGCGTTGACGAACAGTTTCGGATTTGGAGGCCAGAATATTTCCGTGGTCGCCGCGCAGTTCAAAGGGTAGGCAGGGTTAAGCAGGAGCAGGTAAAACGGCGTATCAGTAGCCGCCTCTTCCCGGGCGATGAACCCGTTGGCGATACAGTTGCAACCTGAGCCGTGATAAGGAGATTGGCAGTTGAAAGCTTACCGTTGGCGACGCTGCCAGCTCCGCTCCGACGCTGGCAGCGTCGCCAACGGCTGGTAAATTCTTAACTACCAGTCGCCTTATCACCTGTCCGGTGACTCATACCACCGGCAGTTCTTGTGT
>CALCJM010000149.1 GCA_937967505.1 uncultured Pirellulaceae bacterium
CTCACAAGGTTAATGCTGCGACAGCAGCAACCGGCGGGCGACAGAACAACAGATTGTCCCGCCGAATTCGCAAGAATGGCGGGTCAATCTGCTCGCTTCGAGGCTTTCGATGATCTACAATGAGGATCACAAAAAGATTCACCATCACTCACGCGCGCGGGGAGGGTTTATGCAAAAAGGGGTTAAGCGAATTAAAAGTAGAAAACGTCGATGCCATCAACTCATCACGTGACTTTTAATCGGTGAAACCCGAAGTGAAAACAATTCGATAGAGCGAAGCGTTGTTAGGTGTACCTTCGCGCCAGATGGTACGATGCACAAAACGGACGGTTCAATCGACTCGATCCCTTCTTCGGAAATCTCTCCGACCCCCAGAGCTTGCACAAGTATGCTTATGTGCATGGCGACCCGATTCAGGGAATTGATCCGACAGGCTTGTTTACACTTGGTGAATTGGGCGTTTCGATGGGGATCGGTGGTGCCATCAATGCGGGCGTTGGAGTTATAGTCAGGGCAGTCAAGGGACGCCTTGACGAAATAACCGTCGCATCTCTGCTATATGACTTTGTAATAGGCGCATTGATTTCTGGAGCGATTTACACCGGCGCTTGGTATTTTGGTGGCACAGCGGCGGTGGGAGGCACAGCCGGATTTGGAGGTCGTGCCACAACACTCATTGCTCAACTTTCGCAAAGAATTCCTTCGTGGCTAACAAATCTCTCGGGGCAAACCGTGAGCTTTACCACTAGGATCGCTGGCCAGAACATTGTTGTGCGATCTGCGGGGAATGTATTAGGTCGTACAGTCAACGGGGTCGTGCAGCTGGCATCAAATGCAACCCGTTTGCGTGTTCATCAGTTTATCGACGAGAGCATTGAATTACTTTATGCAAACAACGGCAGGATCATCCAGGCAAGCGACGATCTAATCCGGGCTAACAACACTTGGGCGATGGGAGTTACTAACTCCGCAAATCGGGTGATCGTACTATCACCAAAGGCTCCATTGAGTACGCTGGTTCACGAGTTGGCCCATTTTCGGTTCTTGCTCGCAAAAGGCGCATGGGGACGTGCCGCAACAAATTTAATACCACAAGCTGAGGCGCGAGTTCAAGTTACACTCCGCTATCTAGGGTTTGAGGTGGCGGATGACGTGTACAGAGCGGCAATTCGATTTATTCAAGGAATTTAGTTAGGGGGAGAATTTGAATAGGAACGAACATGAGTGGCTTTATTTTATTTTGGGAGAGGGGCGGTTTGTCTCAGGAGAATCTACTTTATTCAAGCGATCGGCTGGTGCAATCGATGCATGCGAGAAGGAGTATTCCGATGATGAGTTTCCCCTAAAGTGCCATCGAATTGCTCTCTGCCATGAGCCCTCAGGATTTGAGAAAGTGAGTTGCGGCGGTTATCGCACAACCCATTTTTTTGCAAATGGTGAACGGGTTACATGCGTATCCGTGCGAGCAGCGTTTCAAAGTTATGATTGCACAATTGAAATTGAAGGGTTGGAAAGTGGGTCACCACTGAGCCTATTCCAAGCTTCACCGGTAGGCAATCGTGAGATTGCTCTAGATCTGATTGGCGGGATAGACAAAATTTCCGTTCCAAAGGAATCACCAAGAAATTTTATTAAACACCACTTTGTTTCTCGTTCGCAGACAATGGCGTCAATCTGTTTAAGTGGAGTAGGCAAGATGCTGCCGAGCACCATTGGTGACATCGTAGAGATGTCTGATCGTACCGAGTCATGGCCAATGTCAATTTTTCGTGAAACACTTTCTTCAGATAGTTCCAAGCTTAGTATTGATTATCCATCAACTTCAATCTTACGTTCAGTTATTACTTCTGGTTTTGTTGCGACTGCAAGTCTAATTCATACTGCTCAACAACTGTACATTCCTTGTGTCTTGGATGTGAAATCAGTGTCAGAATCACGCTGCGGAGAAATTGATTTCTATATACCTGAATGCTATGCCGAGTCGGTAGGCGAAGGAATTAAGGCATCAAATACGTTTACAGTTGTGTTACCTAGACGGAATGTCCAATCGTTTGGGACAGTTTGCCGTTCGTGCGAGGTTCGTTTTTGTGAAGTTCAATTTGAGGAAGAAACAGGGGGAAGAAAATAGGGGCAGGGAGACAGGGGAGAGAAAACAGGGACAGGTCGGACAGGTTCAGTTTCTTTAAATGACTTGCCGCCGCGATTCTATCTCAACCGAAGCAGTTAGTCTCAGTCGCGGCGGAACCCGTTTGATCGCTCCAATGTTGATTCTGCTTGGAGCACGTTGCCACGTTGCCTTGACGAATGATTGATTCTCCGGGCGCAGCCCCGGCGGTCCACGGACGGCCGCCGTAAGACTAGGCCCGGCGCCCGGATGGCGTCGGTCGCGCAGGCCATGGAAGGCCGTAGTGACCGATGGAGCGTAGCGACACCGGACCGTAACGACGGCGCAGTGGAGGCCATGGAAGCGGGCACGGTCAACGAAGAATTCGGATTGCGGAATAGGAAGTTGCAGCACGAACCAGCGTTGCCGAATCGATAGCCGCGTTGGCCGGAGCGCTAAGCGGGGAAGCCGACCAAGGCCGCTACGCTAGAATGATTCAGCGTTAAACAACAACCAAACATCAGCGGCGATTCCTGTCCCCGCGCCCGCCGTCGTCCGAGGGCATGGATGCCCGGCTTAATCATGCCATGGACGGCATGCACGACTTACGAGGCCACGTCGGCCCGCAGCGGTTCCTGCAAGGCGGCGTGGAGGTCAGGCGGAATGCCATAGACGGAGTTAGGGAGTGTAGTTGTCCACAAGCGTGCAACCCTTTTGTCAACACGTTGGCAAGCCCCGACCACCGCACTGTAGCCGACAACCGGCGTGCAACCGATGTCAACAC
>CALCJM010000150.1 GCA_937967505.1 uncultured Pirellulaceae bacterium
TCCGGCATCATCGGTCTCGTCAGATTCTCGTCTGCCAGATTCGGGGCCAATATTGATTTCATCACCCGCGAAAAACCCAGTAGCGCGTTTTTTGGCAATAGACTCTGTTTTACCGCGCTTCAGTTGCCTGACAACTTCACTCTCCTCCTGGAAGGACTCGGTCAGTCTTTGGCTCTTAAACTTGGCTCGGAAACGTCTCTGATCCAGCCATACTTCTGAGTCCGGAAAGGCAGCAGTTCTGCCATCGGCAGACATACGCCCCTCATCCCCCCCGGCAATATCGGCGCTGGCGGGAACGCGCGCCGGAGCCATCGCTCGAACGGCATCTTGAGGATCCTGAAACGAATCATCCCCCGGTTCTTCGCCGTCCGCCCCTTCCATTGGAGCACCAATGATCACCGCAGCTCCCATAGCGAGTGAGCTCGAGCCCCCAAGCTGTTGTTCGCCTTGTTGCCGACCAGCGCCCCGCGCCTCTCCCATTCCCATTCTAACGGTTCTGTCATCGGCCATCCCGCGCGACAAATCCTCTTGCCCCTGCTGGAAATCTAAACCTTGTCCTCCTCTGCCACCGCCAGTACCGTCACCGAGCGGAATGCCTGATTTCCCTTTGTCATCAATTACGGTTGGGGAATCCCCGATTTCCAACCGAAGTGAATCGGCTCGCATCGCGTCACCAGACCGGTCTGTTCCCATATCAGGTACACCGGCCACCGCCCCTACCGCGATCGACTCCCTTTCGGGCGGATTTTCGGGCCTCACCGTTGACTGCATCAGGTCCAACAAAGGCTCAAACTTCTCCTGTGAAATTTTTGCCAGATCAGACGGATCGGACGGCAACGCAGCAGGTGCACTTGCCGTTTGGCTTTCAAAGCCCAATTCCTTGTGAGCGGCTGTGTGCTGCACGCGCTGCGCGGTTGGATTGGCCAGGAAAATGCTGCCACCAACCAACAGGCCACCAATCGCCGCCGCCAACAACCAACGCCTCCACGGACGCGCACCGAACGTGCCAACCGTTGCACCACCAACATCGCCACCGGCTGCACGCGTGACCAAACTATCGACGTTGCCACTTTCGGGTCCCACTGATTTGGCGGCCGCTTCGATTGTCAGCTTCTGATCCGCAGACAACTCCAGCGCGCGTTCGTCCGCGAATGCATTCTCCAGCGCTGTAATCGCAGCACGAATTTCAGCAACCTCCACCGCCAGTTCTGCGGAATCGGCAATCGCTTTTTCTACATCGGTCGCATCTGCACCCGAAAGTGCATCCATTGCATAGGCCGTTAATTTTGGATCGTTTTTATCAATCATTGAAACACCTGTATATTATTGCCCGCACCAAATCGGCGCGAAATCTGGAAGCCACACAATGCACATTCAAACGCATCGCTCTCACCCCGAATGGGATCCGGGAGCGTGCCCCACGTCATCGACCCCCAGCATCTGTTTCCGCAATTTGCCAATCGCCGTGTGTAAAATCACGCCCACGTTGGAAACCGTCAGGCCGGTGACCTCCGCGATCTGTTTGTAGGACAAACCGCCACTAAATTTTAGCCGCAGGATCTCCTGCTGCCGGTCGGGCAACGCGGCCAACTGCTTCAGCAAACCGGCAGCCGCTTCTTTGTTGGCCAGTTGGCCACCTGGATCCGGCCCGGCATCAGGTTTTTCGGCAATCTGATAGTCGGGGGATGGCTTCATTCGACTTTCCTTCCGCTTGATATCGATGGCGCGGTTACGGCAGACTGCGAACAGCCATTTCGCCAACTTTGGACGCATTTCGTCTTCCCTCTGCCGACACAGCTTCAGAAAGGTATCCTGCACAACGTCTCGCGCCGTATCGATGTCGTGAACAAAGTGATTGGCATAGCGCAGCAACGCCCCCTCGTGCGCTGCAATCGCAGCCTTTATCCATTGCGTTCCCTCCGCCGGTTGCGGTTCTTGCGGGGAATCATTTTCCTGGTTCATGAATCGTTCCGTAACGTGCGCGGTTCAACAACAAAGACGTTCCACCGTGACTTCTATTAGGGCAGTTGCTAAAAAAATCTGAAATCCCGCTTTTTCGCGTATCTCAAGCAGTTTTTTCGGGTTTCATGCAACGAGGGTTTCACACCGCAGGTCAGGTCATCGCCTTATGTTACAATCGGAACAGCCAATTTCCGAGCCACCCAACCCTACCACCGACGCCGCAACGCCAGCAAACCATTTATGTCCAAACGCATCTCCGTCGTTATCTCACAAAGCCCCAGTAAGAATCCGGTGAAACGGAAACTGGAGGAGGACATCGTTGCGGCCCTGCTGTTTGAAAATGGCATCGATGTCACCGTCGTTCCCAACCTCTACGATATCAAACCGGACAGCACATCGATGCTGGCGCTGCAGTCGATCGGTGGCAACGTGGTCGTTTGTTCCTGGCTGTTCGAGCGCGCGGCCCATTGGGTGCTCGATCGGGCCGGGATCGCAGGCCATGTCGGCGAAATCATGCTGACCTTCGATAGCGACGATGATGATGAAGAAGACAACCAAGACTTGGACGCCGATAGCGATGATAACGATGACGCCAAACAAGTCGTCAATGCAACACGCACGCTGCCAAACCGCAAGATTTATTGCCTGGACTTCAAGGCTTCTCCCAAAGCCTCTGATTTTATCGACGAAGTCAAACGCATCCACATCGAAAACGCCGTCCGGGTGGTGACGTTGGGCGATGTGATTGGCGGAGGTCGCGCGGCAACCGCTGTGCAAACTGAAACCAACGGCGCAGCCGCCAATCCAACCACCGATTCATCGGTCGATCCAACAACACCCGCCGACGAAGCTGCGGGTCAACTGCAACGCATCGAAGAATCGGGCGGGCGGCGTTGGTATCCGGTGATCGACTACAACCGCTGCACCAACTGCATGGAGTGTATCGACTTCTGCTTGTTTGGCGTTTATGGCGTAGACAGGATTGATACGATCCTAGTGGAGCAACCCGACAACTGTCGCAAGGGGTGTCCGGCGTGCAGTCGCGTCTGTCCCGAAAACGCGATCATGTTCCCGCAGCATAAGACGCCCGCGATCGCCGGTTCGAACGACGCGTCAGCCAGCCTGAAGATCGATCTTTCGCAATTGTTCGGCGCTCCGGCATCCGGAAAATCAGCCGAAGAGGTCGCCGCGATGGAGCGCGATGAACAGTTGCTGCTGGTCGGGCGCGATGCGGTTGGTCTCAATGGCGTGCCTCCCAAACGCGCCACCTCCCGCACCGACCAACCCAAAGACGATCTGGATGACCTTGTCGATCAACTCAACGATTTGGATCTGTAGCACATCTGCGGTTCGCCCGCACGATGGACATCCCTGTCCGTCGAATCCAACGGCCATTCTACAAGGTACAAAGGCATACTGGTCAGGAAACCAACCCCTTGGTGACCATCATAAAGACGTCCTCGAGATTTGGCTCCTTGCGACCGAAGTTTCGTACCTCAACATCGGCAGCGACCAACTGCTTCAACAACTCTGACGGGTTGTAGTCCGACGAATTGAACTCGATCGTGATCTTCGCTCCATCGACCTGCACATCGCGCACGTCGGGGTTACTGCGAATGATCGACAGCCCCTGATCGAAACCCGTGCCAAAATTCGCCTCGACAACCTGGTTGCCGCGAATCTTCTGATAGACCTCGTCCATCGGCCCGTGCATCAGCAGTTGCCCGCGTTCGATGATCCCGATCGACGTGCAGCAATCCGCCAGTTCGGTCAGGATGTGACTGGAGATCAGGATCGTTTTCCCCATCCGACGCAGTTCTTTTAACAGCGCTTTGACCTCGACCCGCGCACGCGGATCCAGTCCACTGGCCGGTTCGTCTAGGATCAGCACTGGCGGATCATGCACCAGCGTTTTTGCCAGGCACAACCGCTGTTTCATGCCGCGCGACAGCCCGTTGACGAAATCGTCACGCTTGTAGGTCAGATCCAGCAACTCCAGCACGTCGGCGATCACGCGTTTGCGCTGCGTTCGACCGATTTGGTAGGCCACGGCGAAAAAGTCCAAAAACTCCCAGACCTTCATCCCGTCATAAACGCCAAACGCGTCGGGCATATACCCCACACTCCGTCTGACATCCATCGGTTGTTGGGAGACGCTGTACCCGTTAACCGTCCCCTCCCCGCGCGTCGCTCTCAACAGGGTCGCCAGAAAACGAATGCTGGTACTTTTCCCCGCGCCGTTAGGGCCAATGAAGCCAAACATTTCGCCCTCCCCAATTTTCAGATCCAGCGATTGCACGGCAGTGAATTCGCCATAATCTTTGCCAAAACCAGTCAGTTCAATCATGTTGTCTATCGTCTGAAAAAAATGCGATTCGAAAAACACTCCCTGCGGTGCAGCAGTGACCGCTACGGGTCGTCCACGCTGAAGGTTTCGCCTTCGATGTAAGATTCGTCATCGGTAAGTGTTCGCCTGGTCAGAAAATCAAGAACTGAATTGACATCACGTGTCACCGGCGGCAGCGCAGCCGGTTTCAAATGTGCCAATATCAGCGTTTGTTCGTGCGACTGCGTGGAAGCAGGAATAAAGCGACTCCCTCCAACTTTGTCATTGCAATAACCCAACAACCGCATCTCCCCGCGCCCCAACGCCAGATTTTGGACTACGGATTCTAACAGTCTGTATGTGCTGATTTTTTTCGCCGCCGTAGCATTTTTTTCGCCGGTATTCTGGTCGCTGGCGTCTTCGACCGGATTTTGATTTTTGCCATCCCACGGGTCGTTCCACATTGCCAACATTTCCTCGCGCTGACACTGCTGTAACTGACACACTTGATTGCTACCACTGGCCAAATCTCCCAACCAGCACTTGTGATAGTTGCCTTCCTTGTCACGGGCGATCACGGCGGCCGAATCCAGCGCCAGTTCGGTCAGATTCCTGATCGTCACCGATCGGGGAAAATCCTCGGCCCGATTTTCAGCATCGGTCGGCACCAGTTGAAAGCTTCCCCCGGCATCAAACAAACATTCCGCATGAAGCAGACGTGTCGAATTGGATTGAATCAAAAAATTATCCAGCCGGTTCTGGATCGACTGATGTAACGTCACCCGTTCCGTCGCGCGCTCTTTCTTCGCTTCGCTGCCGCCGGCTGAAAAAGGTAACGCAATTCCCGTCGCATTGTCCAGTTCAACATCGTATTTCGTGGAAAGCGAGGTATACAACGCAGAAAAACGGGTCAGGTGCCCCCGGGGGTAGTCCGGATGCAGTTCCAGCATCGCGATCTGGGTATTGCTGCGGGCAAATCCGATATCCAATGACGCGATCTTGACGACCGCAAACGCACCGGCAATCGAGATAAACGGAATCGCAATCCAAGCCCACTCGACCTTGCCGATCAATCTGAACAGCAACCAGTTCAAAGGCACCAGTACCAGCAAATACATGCCCAGCATCCTTAACACCAGTCCGGCAGACGGTGGCGTGATACCGGCGGCGGTTTTTAGGGTCTGCCGCGCCGCATTGGTAATGGCTCCCTGACTGGCCATGGCAGCCACCCCGGAAACCGGGTTCGCACGGAAGCCCCCGAACAGACGCGTATTGTCGATATCGCGTTCGGGGACTCCCTTGACCGCCGGAAGTTCGACGATCGTTTCGTCCTCAATCGCAGTACTCAAATCGGGGGTGTTGTCCTGGCCCTGATCTGCTCCTGCTTCCAAAACAACTTTGTTATTGGCGTACGTCCCTAGGTCACGACTGGTAAACCTGAGCGTGGACCCAACCAGCGCGTCAAAGATCGATGTTGCATCGTCTACCCAGCGAAATGCCAGTTCGCCACCCTGAGTCCGACGGAACTCCCGTCGCGGTCTGCGCAGCAACGCTCCGCTAAAGAACGTCTGAAAACTGGGCCAGGCCTTGACCCGGGAGTCTGCCAGCGAAAACGCCGTCGCCACCACACGCCCGCGCCCCAACGAACGCTCGACCACCAGTTGCCCGGTGCCATCCACGAATTGGGCATCAACGTGAGGTAACAGTTCAATCCCGATCATCGGATTGCCCTCGGTAATCGTCAACTGGCGCTTGTCGGATGCATTCTTTGCTGCCGGAACCGACCAGCTTTCGTTGATTTCCGCGAACTGAGCTTTCGCAATTTCGGTGCGTTGCGATGACTGGGCCGGCAGAAAATCAGCCAGAAAACTGTTCTCCAGTTTGCTCAGACAATCGGGCCCACTAAGAATCAGTTGACCGCCGAAATGCAACCAGTCCACCAGCGCTTGTTGTTGATCGATATCCAGTGTATCGGGATCAATATCGTCCCAAATCAAATACGCGATCGTGGTCCACTGGAGGGCATGGGGAGGCAACGGGAGTGGCATGTCCTCCTGATTGGTCACAATAAAGTAGAACTCGGGCATCTCAATCGAAGAGAACGAGCCGGGATCTTTGACCGCGACGGAATCGGTCAAATTAAGGTATTTCATTTTCTGCTGCCGATTGGTCAACAGCACCATGTGATACTGAAACCCCTCCATCAAACGACTGGCACATAGCGGCGGCGCGTACAGAGGAAAACCACCGGAAGCCGGTAACAGGTCAAGCTGCACGTTGGTCAATTTGGCGTCCGCACGCGGTGCCAGCCACGTCGATGACTGAAGGTACTTCCATTGTCCCTTGGTCAGCGCGAACGGGCGCGATGTGGCAAACGTAAAATCGGTGTTGGGAACCCTCATGGGTTTTCCTGACCGAACGTTGGCCGCGTCCATGCGTCCCCGTGAATCAAACTGGTTGGCTCGCACCGGTGTCGATGTGGCAACCCAATGGCCAAGCTTGGTGCGGTTGCGTCTGAGGAAGCTGCGCTCTTCCATGCGCCTGCGTTCCTCCGGTGTCATCTCCCTCAATTCCTCGATAGAGCGCGACTCAAGTTCCGGAAAAACTCCGGGCAGAATTGCCGTGCCCGGTGATTCAAAATTCGGCTTGGGCTTTTCCTTCCTCTTTTTTTCCTTCTTGAGAGCCTCTCTTTTCTCCTTGGCCGTAGTCTCCGTGTCAGAACGACAGCCGCCACACCCTGCTGTTGTCACGACCCCTACACACAAACACAAGATCAAAAGGCAGAAAACGGAACGCTTCATGAATGGTCGCGAAAAATAAGGGGAGAGTTTTGGATGTACCGTTCGGTTGGGCGCAAGGGAAGTCGAACTAAACCGCTTCTCTCTCCGCACCCATGTTGGCCGCTATCTTAGCAGCTTTCAGGGTGTTCTCCAGAAGAATCGTGACTGTCAGAGGTCCAACACCACCGGGCACCGGGGTAATCGCGCCGGCAACTTCGACCGCGGCATCAAAATCAACATCGCCGACCAAACCTTCGTCCGTACGATTGATCCCCACATCAACCACGCTGGCACCAGGTTTAATCATATCGGCGGTGACAAATTTAGGTCGCCCGATCGCCGCCACCAGCACGTCGCTGGTCGCAGCCACTTCCGCCAGATTTTTGGTGCGGCTGTGGCAGAGCGTCACGGTGGCGTTGGCCATATCAGGGCCAAGTGTCGAATCTTTTTGGGCAAACATCATGGCCATTGGCTTACCAACGATGTCACTACGACCGATGATACAAACCGACTTGCCTGTCGTCGTAATACCCGAACGAAACAGGATATGAACAATTCCAAAAGGAGTGCAGGGTAAAAAACGTGGTCGCCCCTGAGACAGCAGTCCCACGTTCTCCGGATGAAATGCATCAACGTCTTTGGTGGGGCTGATCGCGTCAAGCACCTTCAGTGAATCGATCTGGTCGGGCAGTGGTAATTGGACCAGAATCCCGCTGACCGATGCGTCGTTGTTCAGCTGATCAACCAGCTGCAAGAGATCTTCGGTGGTTGAACTACCGTCGATTCGCAGCAGGTCACTGTCGATACCGACGCGCTTGCAGGCCAGTTTCTTGTTTTTGACATAGACCTGACTGGCCGGATCTTCGCCAACCAGCACGGCAACCAGTTTGGGTGCCGCATTGCCGGCGGCCACAAAATCAGCGACCTGCTGTTTGATTTCTGCCTGAATGTCCCGGGAGATCTGTTTCCCGTCGATAATAGTGGCCGTCAAGACTTTACTCCCGGTGAAAGTGAAACCTTTAAAATACCACGTTTTTCCTGCGACCGGGAGTTGGGAAATCGCGAAAACACTGACGCGTGTTTCTCCCCCGGAGGCAGGCCTGCTGAATTTTCTGATTTTTTCGCAATCGCGCGAACTTGGGAATGACTGGTTCGTCTATCAGTTTGTGCAAACCACACCCGGCCAAATAACAGACGTTTGGCAACCAGAGAAAAATGAAACACCCAACAGGATTTATTCTCCCATGATTTTTTTACCGTCAAGCCTCAAAAGTGAATCGCAACGATTCAATCAATATCGGGATTTGAATCTTGATCGCGGGGAGAATCCGCGCTGACGCTTGGCAGTACTATTGACTCACAATGCCCGGTGTCACCTGACTGACAGCGGGTTTTTTTGTGCCAAAATTCAGGCACCACAAGCGATAGAGATGAACACACAACACATTTTGGTTCGGTAGCTAAAACGGAAAAGCGATCGGTTGAAGCCCGGTAGATGAGGGTTCGAGCACCTCCCGAACCACTGGCACGCGTGCTTTGTAAGCAGGCCCGACGAAGGTTGCCTTGCAGGTGTAAGGGATGCATGAATGTCTTCGAAACATTTGGACGAGGTTCGACTCCTCGGCGAGGCGTTGATTAACAGAAACGGAACAGCAATGAGGAATAATTTCATGACACAGCGATTTAAACATAATTCGATACCCAGCCAAAATTCGGGGTCGTAGTGTCAACGGTAGCACAGTTGCCTTTTAAGCATCTTGGTGGGGGTTCGAATCCCTCCGGCCCTATTGCTGTCTTTTGCCAATCCGGCCACCGGTGCGGCAAAGACACAATACCGGCATGTAGCTCAAGCGGTAAGAGCGGTTGTCTTATAAGCAACAGGAAGAAGGTTCAACTCCTTCCATGCCGACTGAGGTGAATCCAAAACAAAACAGACAGATTAAACAAGCAAACGCATCCATGATGTAATGGCAGCCTGCTGCTCTTCCAAGGCGGACGTGAGGGTTCGAATCCCTCTGGATGCTCTGCAAAAAACACCGGACACTAACCTACTCGGGTACGCAAACAGGCAAAGCGACTTGTTTTAGAAACAAGTGTTTGCGGGTTCGACTCCCGCCCTGAGTACTGACTGCAAACAGGACATTCATGTCCGCCGCGTGAAATGATTACGCAATGAAGGAATCTGAAACCTCATCGCCCATTTAATTTTCAATTTTTGTTTTCTGGTGTGGCCTAATGGTAAGGCAGCGGCCTGTTAAGCCGTTGATTGGAGGTTCGAGTCCTCCCACCAGAGCTTTCCCGCCGCGTGACAGCGCGGGAATCAAACCATTTGGCCCATCGGTCCAGTCTGGAGTGGACGCCACCCTGTCACGGTGGAGAGCACCGGTTCAAATCCGGTATGGGTCGCTGCGGGATCGTTTAATGGTTCAAGACACGGCACTTTGACTGCTGTAATGCCGGTTCGAGTCCGGCTCCCGCTTTTTTGATTTTTGATGAAAGGAGGATCCAAAACGTGCGATGGAGAAAAGGGCGCGATGGATATTCCTGTTCTCAGCACAACAGAAGAAAACAGACTTTTAGCGTGGTATGCAAACAGGCAAAGCAGCGAATTTCAAACGTTCGTGTTTGTGGGTTCGACTCCCACCCGCGCTACTAAAAATCGCCGATGAGACCATTCGGCTCGTTGGGCTTCAGGTGAGGCCGCCAGTTTTTCAAGCTGGAGAGGTAGGGTTCGATTCCCACACGGGCTGCTGAACACATAAGAATCGCAAGGTGCGATGCGGGCAGGATGCCCAAACAGCAGCAAGGGGGTCGTGTTCCTCACGTCCGGTTGTAACCCGGATGCCATTAATATGTGGGGTGGCGGCGAGGGGTTCGATTCCTTCACGGCCCATTCTTTTTATTGACCTTTGGAAATGGCCGACTGATACTCAGCCACCATCTCTGCGGCTGGAAATTTCTTCAACACGTGCGACCTCCCCTGTTCCGCTAACTGCCGTGCTGCATCAGGTTTCTCGATCAAGAATTTCGTCCATCGCGCGAATTCATCGCGCGCCCCATAATTTACGGCAAACCCCGTCTGCTGATGCAGGATGATCTCTTCGGTGCCCGGTCCATAAACGGAAATCACAGGAACAGCGCTGGCCATTGCACACAACAGTGCGCTGGGCAACGGGTGCTGTAGGTGCGAATGCCAATACACATCCAATCCTCCCAGCAAACTCTCTGCCTCGGCGGGTGGCAAAAAATGAACGTGTGACGCGGCTTCTGTGAAACTTGCAAAACGCTCCAGATTCTCGCGCTGATGCCCCCTGCCAAAGAGCACCAGATGAAAATCAGCGCGAATACAATTCAGCAGATCGGTCGCCCAGATTAAATCCTTCCTGCGCGTCACCGGGACAAGATGCCCTGCCGTCCCGGCCACAACCACCGATTCCCCCGTCAGCCCAATGCGTGCCAAAAGCTTTTCTCGCGCTGACGGGCGACCGGACAGCGTCGCCGCACTGTTTGGCAATTCGGTGATCTGACCTTCAGTAAAACCGGTCTCCAACATCGACTCCCGCAGCACCTGATGAGGCACAAATACTTTTTCGATTTGCCGGCAGAATCGTCGATCTGCCTGGCCGGCAAGGAAACCCGATTTTTCCGGCCTGCTGATGATCGTGCTGAACCAACGGAGGCTGGAATTGGCGGATTTTGATATTAGCTGAGTCACTCCCATGCAGCGCTGCGCCACCAAACCCCAGGTATGAACCACATCTGGCCGGACGTGGTCCAACAAGTGTTTCAAGTTTCGCGCCGCTACAAACATCGTACTTAACTTGCGACCATCGGATGCAGCGGACTGCGATGCCGCAGCATGCATTAGATAGTGAGTCTTCACCTCGACGCCAGCCAGCGTATTGCCGGTACCGCATGCCGGATCGGTGATGGCAACGTGCACGTCCCGGTCACCCGCACGGGCCAGTTCAGCAACCAGCAGACGCAATTGCAAACTGTCGTCCAGGGAGCAAAGTGAATCGACGATAAACAGAACAGAGCGGCTCAAGAGGGTGTCTCACTCACAGGAAATTCGGCAGTGGAAACCAGACGTGATGTCTCAAAGACCTTTAGGTACGGTTCAACTTGGGCATGGTGAAATAGTTTTTCGGCAAAATATTTACGCGTTTGGCTGCCAACGCGAAATCGAAAATCACCATCGCCCAAAACGCCGGCAACAGACGCCGCAAGCGTTTCGGGAGACTGCCGAGGTACCAACAGGCCCTTTTTGGGGCAGTGTACAAACGACTGATCGATCCCCTGACGAATTTCACCCCGGCTGGCCTCGGAATTTGATTGCACGTTGGCCACAGCCAACAGATGGTCATGCGTCGCCGTACTGATGGTGCACACACCATGAGCGCGAGCCGCATCGAGCACGCAGCATTCGAGGCTGGTCCGTGCGGGGTGAATATATAGATCCGTTGCCTGAAATACCTCCGACAAGTGATCGAAAAAACCGGGCATGATGGCGGTATAAACCAGATCCTGCTCCAGAATTTCATCCCAAACCTGTTTGGACCCTTTCCCCTCGCCAATAATCCACAGCCGCGCCATGCAATGCCGCCGTTGGATCAATTTCCATGCTTTCACCAGATCGCATACACCCCGATCATGATCCATCGACATGGCCGTCACCACCAGCGGCTGGTGGGGGGCGATCTGCAAAATTGGGTGAGCGTCAGACAATGCGGCGCGCGAACAGGCCTGCCTGGCCAACGAACGAAACGGCGCAACCGAACGTTGTTGAACCACATCTTCAATCAAATCTTCATCGCACTCAATGCAGCTGGATGCAATAAAAACCTTTTCTTCCACCTCCGGCACCCAACTAAGAATTGCTTTCCGGGTCGCATCGCCGTCCACCAGTATTCTGGCAGCCATCAACAACGTTTCGGTTTCTCTTTTTCCAAACGACTTGAGCCCATTTAGCGCCGCCGAAGTGATTCGCAACACGACGGGCACCGAACCGCCAAACCCGGAAACTACGGTACAGGCATCATCCCCGAGCCCGAATGCGATTAATCCGTCGTACTGTTTTTTGATCAGGTGAGCTGACAGAGCCTTGCCGCTGCGGAATTTTCCGAAAGGCCCCGACATCGGTTTGGGCAACCGGTAAACCTGACCTCCCCGGAAAACAAATTTTTCAGGCCAGTATTTTTGCCACCGGATGGTAATTACATCAACCTGACAACCCGCAGTCATCAGCGCTGTCTGTAGCCACGCAACTTCCATTTCGGAAGAATTTGAGATCGGCCAAAAATGCCGATTCAAAATCGCCAGGCGGCGGGGCGTCCGGGGATGGGCTGGCGGGTTAACGGGCATCGAACAGGAAGATCTTTCAGGCGTGAATGGTAAATGGTGTTCGGCCCGGGAGCGAACGACGAACGACAAATTGCGAACGACAAATTGCATTGGGTGTGTGACATGCGATCCAATTGCCATCGCTGCGGTCGCCGCAATTGCCACCACCAATGCAATCAAAGGCCACTCCCGATCAAGCCTGCACCTCGCCCAGATCCTCTGGTTCGAGACAAGCCAAAAACGGCAGGTTGCGGTATTCGTCATTGTAGTCCAGACCGTATCCGACGACGAATTCATCCGGGATGTCAAACGCAATAAAATCGGGCTTCCAATCGACCCGTTGCCGCCCGGTCTTGCACAACAGCACCGCCGATCTGAGGCTGGTCGGCCCCAGTTTTTGCATCAGCTCGCGCACCTCCTGCAGCGTATGGCCCGTGTCGAAAATATCGTCGATCAGCAAGACATCGCGTCCTGTAATGTCCAACATCATGTCCGAATTAATGGTAAGTGCTCCGCGTTCGGTCCCCTGGTAACTGCTGGTTTGCACCACGCCGACACGCAAGGGCATTTTCAGCTTGCGGATCAGATCCGCCATCAGCACAACGCTACCGGTCAGGACGCCAACGATCGTCAGCGCGCTATCGCCGTATGTTTCGTTGATCGATTGAGCCAGTTTTTCGACGCCGTTATTCAACTGCGTTTCATCGAGTAACGTTTTCACCAGAAATTCCTGTTGAGGGTTTGACTTTTCTTTGAAAAGGAGTGCCCTGTGAGCAACGCCCCGAAACCATCTCGATCGCCGGGGTGAGTCACAGAGGTTGGGTCGCACGAGGGATACAACAAACGATCCGGCGTTTCAAGCGGTTTCATTAAGCTTGCTGCAATCTGGCATGAGTCATTTCGATCGCGCGCAGCAACCCGCGCGCCTTGTTCAACGTCTCTTCGTATTCGCTGGTTGGGTTACTGTCGGCGACAATTCCCGCCCCCGCCTGAACATAGGCCGTGTCGTCCTTGATCACGATCGTCCGTAACGCAATACAGGTGTCCATGTTACCGCTGAAATCAATGTAGCCCACCGCACCTGCATAGGGGCCGCGCCGATGAGGCTCGAATTCGTCAATGATTTCCATCGCCCGCACTTTGGGTGCCCCCGATACCGTCCCGGCCGGCAAACTGGCCATCAGCGCATCGAACGCATCGCTTTGCCCGTTTAACTGCCCCGTCACCGTCGAGGAAATATGCATCACATGGCTGTAACGTTCGACCACCATCACATCGGGTAACGCGATCGAACCGTACCGGGCAACCCGCCCAACATCGTTACGACCCAAATCGACCAACATGACATGTTCGGCGCGTTCTTTTTCATCGGACAATAAATCCTGTTCCAACGCGATGTCTTCCTCTTCCGTTTTGCCTCGCCGACGTGTCCCGGCCAGCGGACGGACCGTCATCTCACCATCCATGACGCGACACATAATCTCGGGAGAACTGCCGACCAGCGTACAGCCACCACTGCGAAGAAAAAACATAAACGGCGAAGGGTTGAGCACACGCAGGCTGCGATAGATCTCCAACGGATCACACTGGATGTCGATTTGCAGACGCTGGCTGAGCACAACCTGGAAGATATCCCCGGCCTCGATGTAGTCGATGCACTTGTTGACCGAAGACTCGAACTCCTCCTGTGTGCAATTGGAATGGTATTCGGCCCCTGACGAACTTTCGTCCACCGGCACGACATCCATACACGCCAGTTCCCGCGCCAACGGTGTGGTCAGTTTCTGAATCAACTGCGCCAGACGCGCGTTGGCGTCCTCAAAAGCTGCCTGTGCCGAATCATGACGACCGGGCCACGCTAGGGTGATGGCAATGATGCTTTTTTTGATGTGATCAAACACCAGCATTTCGTCGTAAAAAGCAAACGACATATCGTCCAACTGTCGGTCATCCTCCGGAGCATCGGGCAGGTGTTCGACGTACCGCACGACATCGTATCCGGCATACCCGACCGCACCGCCGGTAAACGGAGGCAGTCCGGGCACTGATGCAACCGTGACGTTTTCGATGCGGTTGCGAATTTCCGTCAGCGGATTCTCTGAATCGAATGAGCGACTTTCACCATTTTCGGTGACCGTGACGGTGTTTTGCCGGGCGGAAACTTCCACGCGCGGCGAAGCGGCCAGAAAACTGTAGCGGCCAACCTTTTCACCACCAATCACGCTTTCAAACAAACAAGCGGTTTGCCCATCGTCAATGCGACGAAATGCTGATACGGGAGTTAGCGTATCACTGAGCAGGGTTCGGAAGACGGGGACCGCATCGTGATCGGTCGCCAATTCACAAAACAGTCTCTCTGGCGGTTGGCAGTTCATCAAGCACAAAGTTTTTGGGGGAATCAAGTCTGGCCAAAGATGGCTGCCAGATGGGTAAGCGTTGCCAAGATTTTAGTAACTGCCGGTAGTACTGGCCAGAAGCCGGACCAGCCAGAGAGCCTGAAACCCGAAGAAAGTCTTGCCCACCGTTCCGCAGGCCCATTGGAAAAAAAGTCAGACGAAAATCTGGTCAACGGCTGTCAATGCCTGTTTTGGTGGTGGTAGCGGGGCAGACCAACAAACGACAACAACCTTGTGTCACGCCAAGCAGACAGATAAAATTTGACCGCAGGGACAGACCGGCGAACCATGGCACCCCTGCCTGCAACAGCACCTGCGATTTGCCGGGCCAGTTCCCGGCGTCTTCAACTACCAACACCCTCCAGAACCGATGACCCTCGACCAGTGACACGCTCAGCCCCGCGCGATGTCATCACCCTTTTGGAGTTTGGATATATTATCAATGAAATGCCAAAAATGCGAAAAGCCAGCTACATTCCACATCACCGACATCACGGGAAAGGAAGGGCTTCTTGAGCTACATTTGTGTCCGGACTGTGCCAAACACTATCTGCAAACCGGAGAGGGGCAACAAGAGACCCCTAAAATATCCGGCGTCCTTTCCACGCAGCTAAAGCTGGAACAGACCGCCGAAGACCTTAAGGAACTTGATGGTAAAGAGTGTCCAATCTGCGGAATTTCTTTTTACGAGTTTCGACAGGCCGGAAGACTGGGCTGTCCGCACGACTATGTGTTTTTCGGGGAGGAACTGGAACCGTTGTTGATCAACGTCCACAGCGGTAGTCAGCACGTCGGCAAACAACCCAAACGCGGCGTGCGAGATACTGAATCGCAAACCGAACTGATCCGTCTTCGACGCGAAATGAAAGAAGCCGTCCAGGAAGAGAATTACGAACGCGCCCAAGAATTGCGTGATCGCATCCGCTCAATTGAAGGAGAAGGGCAGTCCAGTGAGTGAAAACCCTTCCGACAACACACAGCCCTTCGGTAAGTTTTTTGGCGAATTCTCCCGGGAGCCGGTGGACTTTTCCGGCAGCGACGGAGATGTCGTCGTTTCCAGCCGCATCCGCCTGAGCAGGAATTTGGCCGATGCACCTTTTCCCAATGCGTGTTCTGACGATCAAAAACGGTCAACCGCCGCGACCATCAAAGCAGGAGTCAAAAAGAACGCAGCGCTGCACCCGCAACACGAAATGGTCGTGCTGCCCTCGGAGCAATTGGCAGAACTGGAACGGCAGTTCCTGATCGAATTTCAGGCTGTGATCGACGCCCGCCAGCACAACCACCATTCAGACACCGACAATACGATCGCCAATGATGCAACCGCCAGCGATATCGTCGCGGAATTTGATGCACTTCCGCAAACAGACCCCCGGGACACTCCGGCCCGTTCGGCGGTGACCGGAGACGAAACGGTTGTGGATCTGGATCTGAGTGAATTTGATCTGGACAAAGATACTGATGAGCCATTTCTGACCGTCGCGCCACCTCATTTGACCGCCGATTCTCCCATTGGACCGGATTCCCCGGATGATCCTGCCGCATTCAACGAGGCTTTTGCCAACTGGAACATTGACGATCTGCTGCCCGAACAACCCTACAAAACAAGTTTATTCGACGCGGTTGCAGCAGCGGATGATTTCAAACAGACATCTGAGCCCACCCAATCAACGGGTCCGCAACCTGATCCGAAATCCGTCAAGCATCCGACCACCAACATGGAAACCGGCATTGTCATCAACGAGGAAGATCATCTTCAGCTACAGGCAATGACGTCCGGTTTCGATCTGGACACTGTTTGGAAACACATCGACCGCGCCGACGACCTGTTGGAAAAAGAGCTGTGTTACGCGTACAGCCAACAGTGGGGATACCTGACGGCCTGTCCGGCCAACGTGGGTACCGCGATGCGGGCCAGCGTAATACTACATCTGCCCGCACTGGCCACTTTGGGCCGACTGGACCAGGTGTTCCGCTGGTTAATTCGGGCCGGCGTCGTAGGTCGCGGCTTCCACGGAGATGATGCGTGGGGCGATTTTTACCGGATCGGAAACGGGCCGACCCTAGGAAAAACGGAGACGCAACTGCTGAATCTTGTGCGCGCGGTGGTGCCCACGATCGTGGCCTATGAACGCTCGGCGCGAAAAATTATGCTGGCCCACTATCGCGAAAGCATTGAAAATCAGGTCGATAACGCGTTTCGGGCGATTAAACTACAGGTTCAACGCTCCGACGAAGAGCTATTGTCGCTGGTTTCCTCGATTCGCCTGGGACTGGCAATGGGCCTGTTGGAACCGGAGCAAATCAATCACGTGCGCGAAACATTCGAACTAAAACGGCTGAAACATCAGCTGGAGTGTGCCGTCATGCTGGAACAGTACGCGACGGCAACGCGCTGCCGTGATCGCATCCGCCAACTGGAGGAGCGTCGTCATGGTTATTGATGAACTGCACGATCGCTGCGGCGAGTGGCTAAAAGGGGACGGCCCGCAATCCGACATCGTCATGAGCAGCCGGATTCGTCTGGCAAGGAACCTCGCTGATTTTCCGTTTATTCGTCGCTGTAACGATATCGACCGCGCCAATATCGAATCCACCGTCCGGGAGCGGCTGGGTAGAGAGGGCGCTTTCACGACGCTCAATTTCTTCAACGTTGCAAAACTCAATTCGCTCGACCGGCAATTGCTGGTCGAACGTCAACTGATCAGTCGCGAACTTTCCAACGCGGACGGAGCCCGCGCCGTGGCAATCGATTCCAGCGAACGGCTTAGCCTGATGGTCAACGAAGAGGACCACCTGCGAATTCAGGTCATGAAGTCCGGACTGAATCTGGATGGTGCCTGGGAGCAAATCAATCAACTGGACGACGACATTGAATCACGTCTGACATACGCCTTCCATCCGAAATTCGGATACCTGACCGCCTGTCCAACCAACGCGGGAACAGGAATTCGCGTGAGTGTACTGGTCCATCTGCCGGCGTTGGCGATTACGCACCAGATCGAAAAAGTCTTCCGCAGCCTGCAAAAGATCAACCTTGTCGTGCGCGGACTGTACGGTGAAGGCACTCAGGCGATGGGCGATTTCTACCAGATCAGCAATCAGGTGACGCTGGGAAAAACCGAACGGGAAATCATCGATCAGGTGGCCGACGTGATCCCCTATGTGATCGATTACGAACGCAAGGCACGCCAGTATTTACTTGACGAAAAACAAAACGACCTGTTTGATCGTGTCAGCCGCGCATACGGCACCCTACAAACAGCGCAGCAAATCAGCAGCGAGGAAACGATGTACCTCCTGTCGCGCGTGCGTATGGGGGTGAATCTTGGCTTGATCGACAATCTGGAGATCCCCAACATCAACCAACTGTTTTTGCGAACCCAACCGGCCCACCTGCAAAAGATTTGTCAGCAAGCGTTGGACACTGACCAACGCAACGTCGAACGGGCAAACTACCTTCGCCGACAACTGAAACGCGACGACACTGACGCTCAATCCAATTGAATCGAGCAACGCGATGCCAACTTTCAGGAAAATTGCCGCCGAAGCGATTGGCACGTTTTGCCTTGTTTTTGCCGGCACCGGGGCAATCATCATCAACGACATTTCTGACGGCACTGTCTCCCATGTTGGTGTGGCATTGACCTTCGGCATGATTGTGATGGCAATGATTTATGCCATTGGAGACATCTCGGGAGCCCATATTAATCCTGCGGTCACGATTGCCTTTCGGGTGGCAGGTCGTTTCGAAACGCGCGACGTGCTGCCTTACATCGGTGCCCAGATTGCCGGGGGGTTACTGGCCAGCCTGACCTTGTGGTTTCTGTTCCCCTCACATCCGACCCTGGGCAGCACGGTCCCGGTCGGCCCGTGGCAGCAGTCCTTTATCCTCGAATTTGTCCTGACGGCGATCCTGATGTTCGTCATTCTGCGCGTCTCCAGCGGCAGCCAGGAGACGGGTATCATGGCTGGTGCTGCGATCGGCATGACGGTGGGTTTGGAAGCAATGTTTGCCGGGCCCATCTGCGGTGCATCCATGAACCCGGTCCGGTCACTGGCTCCGGCGATCGTATCGGGAACCTTCACCCATCTGTGGATCTATCTGATTGCCACCACTTTGGGCGCGATCTTTGCGGTCGCGCTAAACCGGCTGGTCCGACGGGACGATATCGAGCAATAGCCCTTGACCGGTGCCCCTCGCATCGCGCCGAAAACATACCGCAGCGCAAACAACGGCCACGCCCCAAATCGCTCCATTGATCGGCTCCCGCCGGCCTACGCATCAATCCGGCACTGAATAATCTCACGCAGTTCATCAATGTTCACGCGCTGCTGCTCCAGCGTGTCGCGGTCGCGGATAGTGACCGTCTGATCTTCCAGAGTTTGGCCATCGACCGTGATACAGTACGGCGTGCCGGCTTCGTCCTGTCGACGGTAGCGGCGACCAATGGCCCCCTTTTCATCGTAGAATACTTTAAACTGCTTCTTCAGATTCAAATAAATTTCTTTGGCGACTTCCGGCATCCCGTCCTTTTTCACCAGCGGGAACACCGCCGCCTTGATCGGAGCCAGCCTCGGGTGAAATTTCATCACGACGCGTTTTTGCATGTTGCCGTTCTCATCGGGCTGCTCGTCTTCGGTGTAGGCTTCACACAGAAATGCCAGCGTGGCCCGATCCGCACCGGCCGATGGTTCAATCACGTGAGGAATGTACTTTTCACCTGTCAATTCGTCACGATAACCAAGGTTTTTGCCGCTGCCCTTCCATTTCGGTTTTCCATGTTCATCCAGTTGCAACTCCAGCGGATTGGATTTTTCATCCAGTTTACCCTCGATATGACTACGCAGATCGAAATCACCCCGGTGGGAGATTCCTTCCAGTTCGCCAAACTCTCCTGCGGCCATAAACGGGAATGCGTATTCAAGGTCAGCGGTTCCAATCGAGTAGTGGGCCAATTCATCCGGCGTGTGCTCGCGCAGAATCAATCGATCTTCGGGAATGCCCATTTCATGGTACCAGGCCATGCGACGGTCACGCCAAAACTGATACCACTTTTGTGATTCATCTGGGTGGCAGAAAAATTCAATTTCCATTTGCTCAAACTCGCGCGAACGAAAGGTAAAATTCCGCGGTGTAATTTCATTGCGGAAACTTTTACCGATCTGCGCGATTCCCAACGGCAGTTTGTGCCGTGTACTATCGAGTACATTTTTGAAGTTGACGAAAATTCCCTGAGCCGTCTCCGGCCGCAGGAAGGCCGCGCCCTCTTCGCCGGACAGTGCACCGACGTAGGTCTTGAACATCAGGTTGAACTCACGTGGCTCGGTCAGGGTCCCGATCGTTTTCGCATCTGGACCTAGCACTTCGGCAAGATCCTGAATCTCGGTCAGACACACCGGATCCCCATCGTAAACCAGATCATCAATGTTTTTGGCCCGCACATTGAAATACTTCATGGCCCGTTTTTTGATCAATTCCACCTCGTCGTCGCCCGCCGGTGCAGTGACAAAGGCCGTCTTCCCTTTGGCGGAGACCCAGCGACCGTTCAACTGGTCGTGGCGGTAGCGTTTTTTGGTTTCCTTACAGTCAACCATGTAATCGTGAAACAGGTCATAGTGGCCCGAGCACTTCCAGACCTGAGGATGCATAATGATCGTGCAATCGAGCCCCTCCATCGAATAGGGTGACGGTGCACCGTCAAGCGTACTCATGTCGTCATGGCAGGTTACCATGTCGCGCCACCAGGATTCCTTGACATTGCGCTTGAGTTCCACTCCCAGCGGACCATAATCCCAAAACCCCTGTAGTCCCCCGTAGATTTCGCTGGACTGAAAAAGGAAACCACATTGTTTGCAAAGCGAAACGATCTTTTCCATGCTCATGGGAGGGCCTGGTAGCTTTCACGTAGTGAGGGTATTGGGGCGAAAAAGGCAGATTTTAGTCGCCGTCCGACTGCGCCGATAGGCGAGTTTGCCTGCGGAACTGGTCCTCGCGCACCACGGTTTTCCCACGAAAACTACTTTGCGGTACCCTTGACTGGCGATCGCTGGCAAAAACGTGCAATCGCTGCCCAAATCATTCGATAGTCGAGGTCAAGGTCATTGGCCAGTTGCCCGAGTTTGCTTTTTTCAGTGGCATGACGGCGGGATTAGAGCAACTGCAGCCTTTTGCCGGCGGCAATCCGATTAAACAGGTCGCTCTGGCAGCACGCAGGTGAGCGTAACCACACGCTGCGGGTTCAGCCAATGGTCCACGTGTCCAGATTCAACTTGGGCACGGTGGAGAACGTATCGAGCCGGGACGCAAACACAATATCATCATCGTGGCCGATACGAACCAGATTGACCCCGCCCCGCGCGGTTCGGAAAACGTCGGCCAGCGGTTTCCCGGCCTGGACCTGACGATCGACATGCTGCCAATGTGCCAACGCAATTGAGGCGGCATCGGTAAGAAAGGGACTCTCCAAACCTGCGGCAATGCGTTTTTCAATCACACGCTCCATCAGCAGCCCCGCAAAGCAAACGTCCTCGCTGGTGATGATGCGATCGGTACCCGAACACATCACGCAAACTTTCGGATGATGACAAACGTGTTCGGCAACCGCATCGACGTTGACCATCGCGCCAACCACAACCTCGCTGGCCGCCCGACACTCCTCCATCGCCACCGTTCCATTGGTTGTCGCCAAAATCAACTGCTTGCCCGCAATGACCTCCGGCGTGTACTCAATCGGCGAGTTTCCTTGATGAAACCCCTCCACGATTTTACCCCGGCGCTCACCACCCATGATCGAACCATTGCCCAGTTTCCGGTGCAGCTCACGGGCCGCATCCACTGACGGAGCCGGAATAACTTCGGTCGCTCCATTGGCTAGGGCAGAAATAATTGTGGTCGTGGCCCGCAAAACATCCACGACTACCACCACGGTATCCTCAAGCGGTTCGGCGGCGACAGGTAGCAAGGCAACATCAAAACGGGTCGTTGGGACTGGCACGGTTGTCGGGATCTCGAACGATTAAAGAACTGGACTGTGTCTTTTTTGACACCGTTAATGTATCTTGTGGAACCCGGTCATGAGAAGGGCGGAGGGATTATTTTGGTCCCGCTTGAAAAACTGAAAGACAGATTGAATGGCAGTTGATAAATCCAACCAGCGCGTGCGAACAATGTTTGGCGAAATTGCGCCTCACTATGATCGGATGAACCACCTGCTGTCGATGAATGTCGATAAATACTGGCGCTGGCTGACCGTAAGAAAAACCCGGCCCAATCAAACCGACCCGATTCTTGACGTGTGCAGCGGGACGGGCGACCTGGCGTTCGCCTACCAGAACGCAACCGACCACAAGGTCCCCGTGATGGCGTCCGATTTCTGTTTCGAAATGCTGGATGTCGGCGAAAGAAAAAAACGCGAAGGTTCACGCGTGAGTTTTCTAGAAGCCGATGCCCAGAATCTGCCGTTCGAATCGGACCAGTTTCAAATCGTTAGCGTGGCGTTCGGCCTTCGCAACGTCGCGGATACCGATCAGGGGCTGCGCGAAATGACGCGCGTCTGCAAACCGGGTGGCAAAGTCGCAGTTCTAGAGTTTTCTGTTCCTCGACGACAACCGGTCAAAGCCCTGTACGGTTGGTACTTTAGGAATGTGTTGCCAAAAATTGGCCGTGTTTTGGCTCCCAATGATTCCAATGCCTATGATTACCTGCCCGACAGCGTCGGCGAGTTTCCCTGTTACGAGGCGCTGGCGGAACGGATGACCACGGCCGGGTTGAGCAAGGTCGATTTTTACCCGCTGACGTTCGGTATCGCGACGCTGTACGTAGGAGTCAAATAACCATGATGACAACTCCGCAAATTTCAAGCCTCCCTTTGGTCGTGGCCATTACAGGGGCCAGCGGCGTCGCCTACGGCCAGCGTTTAATTGAAACGTTGCTGCGAACCGACGTTCAGGTTCACCTGACCGTCAGCCAGTCGGGGAAACTGGTACTCAAGCACGAGATGGGCATCGACGTTGACCTAGATAATTTTCAATTAAGTCAACTGGTTCCGGGGGCGACAGAAACACCACAGGTCAAATATTACCACCATGGCGACTTTATGACGCCAATCGCCAGTGGAGCGTTTAAGACCCGGGCGATGGTTATCTGCCCCTGCTCTGGCAGCACAATGAGCGGCATTGCGACAGCAGCCAGCCGAAATTTGATTCAACGGGCGGCCGATGTGCATTTAAAAGAACGCCGTCCGCTGATTTTGGTGCCTAGGGAAACTCCGTTGTCGCTGATTCAAATTGAAAACATGCACAAGACCTGCCAGGCGGGCGCAACGATCCTACCGGCCTCCCCGGGTTTCTATCACGAAGCCCAAACGATTGATGATATGGTCAACTTTGTCGTGGCGCGAATTCTGGATCATCTGGATATCAAGCACGATTTGATCAAGCGCTGGGGTGATTAGCGCAGCGCAAAAATGGCTTGCGCATCAGAATTGCAGTTCACAAAAGTGATTGGCGTCAAACACAATGCAAACACGTTGATGAACACATTAAAAAACATCCTCGAGATGATCCGGTTTAGCCACACGATCTTCGCGCTGCCCTTTGCGCTCTTGGCTGCGATCATGGCATGGGCGGCGTCGGTCCCCGGGAAATCCGGGATTCGTTTTCACTGGTGGCATTTGCTGGGGATTATCATCTGCATGGTTGGCGCACGCAGCGCCGCGATGGCCTTCAACCGCCTGGTTGATCGCGCGATCGATGCGAAAAACCCACGCACTGCCGAGCGGCACTTGCCGGCCGGAAAACTCTCGGTCACCGCGGTTGTCTCCTTCACCGTCATTTCACTGATTGTGTTTTTTGCCGGCAATCTGCTTTTTTTACCCAACTGGTTGCCGTTGGTGGTTTCGGTTCCGGTGCTACTGGTGCTGCTGGGCTATAGCTACACGAAGCGTTTTACCGCCCTAGCACATTTTTGGCTGGGGGCGGCCCTTGCACTCGCCCCAGTCTGCGTCTGGGTAGCCATTCGGGGACTGATCGTGATCGAACAGCTGGAAGACCTATCGCCAGCGGTCGTGCTGGGATTGGTCGTACTGTTCTGGGTTGCCGGATTCGACATCATCTACGCCTGCCAAGACTTTGCTTACGACAAAGCGCAAGGGCTCAACAGCGTGCCGGTATTGCTGGGGATCAGCGGTGCCCTCCGTCTGGCGTCCGTCTGCCATGCAGTGATGGTTGTCTTTTTGGTGTTGCTGGGGCTGTTGGGGAACTGGTGTGGCCCAGCGCTGGATTTTGGCTGGTTGTACTGGGTTTCCGTGGTACTGATCGCGGGACTATTGATCTACCAGCACTCACTGGTCCAACCGGACGATTTGACACGGGTCAATATTGCCTTTTTTAACGTCAATTCCGTAATCAGCATGGGGTTGCTGATCGTCGGGACCATCGATTTGCTGCTGATTTAAAGGTTTTTTCGACAGGTTCCGATCGTAACAGGATCCCGTCACCAATGTGATTTTCTCGCCCCGACCGGTCGCCCGAACCGGAGATGCGGTGGACATTTTTGCGGTTGATAAATAGATTACGGGAAAGCCCACCAAGGTTTTTCGTCAACCCGGCGTCTTGCGCCTCCCCCCGATAGCACAGAACTGTTGAGCATTCGATGATTTATACCGTTGATCCAAGACTGGCCACCATTCAGGAAAAAGTAGAAGCGCGCGAACGCCTGACAATGGACGACGGCCTGTTGCTTTACAACCCGGAAATTCCGTTGAATGATGTTGGGCAGCTGGCCAATCTGGTACGTGAACGCAAGAGTGGCGACGACACCTATTACAACATCAATACGCACTTAAATGCGACCAACGTATGCGTCTATCGCTGCACGTTTTGTGCGTTCCGATCCGATCTACGAAGCGATAAAAGCTACGTAATGTCAGATCAGCAAATTTTGGAACGCGGTGCTGAAGCGGTGGCCAACGGCTGTACCGAAATGCATGTGGTTGGCGGGCTGCATCACCAAAAGAAGTTCGAATGGTACAAAAATATTCTGAAGATTTTGCACGATGCCTATCCACAGATCCACCTCAAGGGCTGGACGGCAGTTGAGCTGAACTGGTTCGAATTCCTGACCAAAAAACCGATGGCCGAAATCCTGACAGAACTCAAGGAGGTTGGCTTGGGCAGCTTGCCCGGTGGCGGCGCTGAAATCTTCCACCCAGAAGTACGTGACCAGATCTGCGAACACAAGGCAGACTCCAAGAACTGGTTTGACATTCACCGGACAGCGCATCAACTGGGCATTCGCACGAATTGCACGATGCTGTACGGACACGTTGAAAAAGCATTCCACCGTGTCGATCACCTGATCCGCCTGCGTGAATTGCAGGATGAAACGGGTGGTTTTCAGACCTTTATTCCACTGGCATTTCATCCGGAAAACACAGGGCTGTCACACATCAAAAAACCGACATCAGTCGAAGACCTGCGGACCATCGCAGTCAGCCGATTGATGCTGGACAACATCGATCACGTCAAGGCCTATTGGATCATGTTGGGTATTGGAACGGCCCAAGCCGCTTTGGCCTACGGTGCCGATGACCTTGATGGCACGGTTCGTCATGAGCTGATCTATCACGATGCGGGTGCCACGACACCGGAGTTTCTGTCCGTTGAGAAACTGGAGGCGCTGATCCGTGAGGCCGGACGCACCCCCATCGAACGCAATACGATCTACAAGCGCATCCAACGCGATCCGGTAGATCGCCTGAAGTGGTCCGTAGGTGAAGACATCGTGGTCAACGCGTGAACATCTATTTCGCAGTCAGAAACCTGACATAGCACAACCATTTGTAACGCACGCAATCTGCCCTGCCAAAATCGGCCAGTGGTGCAGTCTTCTTTATTGGTCATGCGCGCGATATTCTCGGCAGTGCAACGCATCCACCAACTGATATCGGACAACCGCTGCCGCACTTCTAGCAGTCGATCCGGCGGCGGGCATAGATCAAAACGACCGGAATCATCCAGAGCGGAATGAAGTCGAAACGCCGTGCTGGCAAAGTATCGTAGTATGCCCCGGGCTTGTTACGAACCGAACAACGTGGCTTGCTGTTGCTGCGGGCACGCATGGTGACTTCGATAGTTTCCTAGTCATCGGAAAACTTTTCCGAGTCAATCACAAACGGCTTGTGATTGAGGATAGTCTTAAACTGCAGCTTGTGGGATTCCGTTGTGGTCGACTTGTTAGCAAACCTATCGTACTCACAACGCTTACAAGGCGCTTTTTTCTCTCATCCTATTTGATTTGAAAAGAGGCTTCGTCGCTCTGTCATCCGTCGGGGCTCACCTCGGGCGAAGCGAATGGGCCCCGACGGATGACAGAGTGATGAAGTCGGTGCCAAACCATTAAAGCTTCCAGCTCCAAAAATCGCACCAAAAACATTCGTCGATCAGAGCCCTGAGGGGCTCAAGCGGAGACTGAAAAAACCGCGTAAATCACCCACAAATTCTTCTGAAGAACCTTTTTATAAAAGAAAGCGCAGAAAACAGGCAGGCCACGCAAGTTTCAAGCCGGTGAAATTGGCTCTTGGTGGGACATCAATTGCCGGTTGCGGAACTAGTTAGAGTTTAACACTTCAAGTAAAATATCGTCTCCACTGGGTTGCGTTGGCCCAAAGTCTCGTCGGCGATTAGGACCATAGGAGAGAAGGTTCATGCGCCTACTGCCATCTTGATAGGTATCAACAATCCAATACGGTGAATTCCATGGGTCAAGCAGATATTCCGCTCTATTCAATTCTTGGTTCCCCTCAAAACAAAGGTTATAAGTTCTCAATGTCGGAGAATATTGGCCTAGCCTTTTTTGGAATTGATAGAGTCGTTCGTCTAGCCCCAATGTCTTTGGCATTTTTCCTCCTAAAGACTGCTTGAACGCAAGGAAGTCCTGCCTTAGAGCTACTAGCTCGTTTCTTGCCTGAGCGATGCTTTTCGGCGAACTCGTTCGTGGCATTGACGTAACCCATTCGCTAATCAATGATGCACACACCACAAAAGCCAACGTAACAAAGAGCGTGGCAACTTGACTGCGAAGAGGCGTTCTTTTGTCAGAACGCAAGTACGAACTTTGTACTGCCGATACCAAGAGGGACAATGCCAAGCCGAATTCGGCGAGCTCCTGTGACATCCACGACGCGGGGAAAGCGTAAAGGATTACTATCAGTCCAAATATAAATACCAAAGAATTTGGCGGAGCAATGGACCAAAGTTCTGGGGCTAAACTTTGAAACTGACGTGTTAGCCCTCGCAAAACTGGCAAAACAATCCCATAGCCGACAACGAACAGCAAAAACAATGCATCTCGCAGTAGAGGGCCGAGCACATTGTGCAGGTTCGCTTCTTGTTGAACATTATTTGCTAAAAAATATACATCAGGCTGGTATCCGAAAATGCGCTGCCCCCAAGAAATTTCTTCTAAGGCGATGAAGATACAAATAGAAGCGAGAACGATTCGGTGAGCCCACACCTGTCTGCCGATCTTTTTAGTCCCCCAGTTGCTTCGCAAGAAAAACCCTCCTGCAACGAAGCAAGACCACGCCGACGCCCATTCTACAAACCGGTCTTCACCAATAAGAGCCCAACTTAGTCTGGAACCCGAGACGGACAGCAGCCAAAGGCCAACCAGTAGTGCACCAACCGAAGTAGCAGCCCAGCATGAAATCCGCGTTCTGTCTTGGTCCGTCTTGCTCACTACCGTTTTCTTCGACAAAGCAATGCCGCCGCAAAAAATGCAATCCCAACAATGCCTGCAGGTTCGGGAACTGATGAGAGCGTAATGTTGTCTAAAAATACACTATTAGTTCCTGAACTTGTAGACAACAACCACACGCGCTGAACATTCCTAAAACCAGACGGAGAAATCGTGTACTCAAGTTCTCTTTCCGGCATGTCGATTTGAAACGTTTCCCAACTTCCATCTAACGCAAAGAGACTTCCGGGGTTCAAATCACCAGAAATCGTCATCACACCTGGGGCACCACAGTAGGAGAGACCGCCAAACCTTACATCAAACGAATCCAAGTCAAATAATCCACCGCCAATTCGTTCGATCATAACCCCATCATCGTGCTCACTAAAGTCCGTCGCGCCATTTTCAAATACAAAAGGCAGTCCAAAAATAACACCGCTTCCGCCCCAAACAATTCGCTCAATTCGGTATCCGTCTTCCTCGAAAAACTCCCCTCCTCCAACGGGGCCGTTCTGCTGAACAATGGGTGAGGTGAAGTCAATGATTTGGGCACTTGCTCGTGCTGGAACGGCCAAGATCGCACCGCAAGAAACGATCAAAACAAGAATCAGAGAGAGGTGTCTTCGCATATCACAACTTCCTATTTGGATTGACAACTGAAAGGGCATTTTATTTATCAACAAAATTATACTCGAAAAAGTTTGCACTCCTCGCTGCTCCCGACAGCGATTTCTGTGATTGTGATTGAAGAACCTTGCTATAGTCGACATATTCCTACTCCGCAGGCCCCCTTGGCCGCTGTGCGAATCACATGAAACGGCCTAAATTCGTCTTTTGCAGTTATGCAGCGAGTGCGATGAGGTATTCCAGTGGCTTGAGTATTCTATGAACCGCCCTTGGAATCCCGGGGGTTGATAAATGTTTTCTCCGGAAATCGGCTAAAGAGTCGGTTCTCAACGCGGCCACCATCTCGGCGAAAGAAGCGTGCTCCTTTCCTCTCCATTTGCGCAGCGAAGGCGCGGGTTTCTTGCGAATGCATTCGTGCCACAAAACGATCAGCGAATACATCAGCAGCCCTGTTGGCTGAAAGGGCTAAAGCAATAGCCCAAGGCAACGCCTTGGGTAAACTAAAAATAAGTCAAAGCCCTGAAGGGGCGTAAGCATTTTATGGTCTATTTTAACCACTAGAACTCAACACATTATTTCAAAACAATAAACACACGTATGCTCAAAAAATGCGATAACAAAACATTTAATCCCAAACATATTTTTCATCAAATTCAACATTATATTGATTTAGGAAAGCTCGAAATTCATCCTGAAATGATTTACGTTGATGGTGCTTTTCTTGACTCTTTATATATTCAACAACAATTTCTACCTCCTTTGGATTTACTGAAAAAATACCATAACCATCCTGCCAATAGAATTCTTCATATTTTTTTCCTTTAGTTTTCATCCACTTGGAGGATTGTTTTTTTACCTCTTCCAATAATTTAATTTGAGTAATTTTTTTGGATAGTAAACATAAAATATGAACATGATTGCGATATCCACCGACTTGAATTGGATTACAGTTTAAACCTTTACAAATCCCTCCAAGATATTCGAAAAGACTTTTCTCAATATTTTTGTCAATGAAATTTGTACGATGTTTTGTACTAAATATCAAATGAACATAGACTTTTGATAATGATTGTCCCATAGTTGTTATCACATTTTTGAAGGCATTGAATTACAATATAAATCTTAGTTCTTATTTCTTAAATTAAATAGAAACCTATTTCTTATTTTTGCAAAAAATAAATCATGAACACCACGCCTATTTTGGCTAATATAGTAAAACATATTGCGCTAACCTCCGATGAAGAAAACTATTTTCTTTCCCTCCTACGAGAAAAATCATTTAATAAAAAAGAACTTATTTTAAGAGAATCGCAAA
>CALCJM010000151.1 GCA_937967505.1 uncultured Pirellulaceae bacterium
GCCACGTTGGGTGGTTCTGCTGCGTGCGTTGTTTTGCTGCAGTGATGAAAACGTAGCTACCGTCGCCAGACGGTGGAGAACTGTGGGGTGAGTTTTCGTCTGGTGTAAGTCTGTTGGTAATTCACCCACGCTCTGGCGAGCGTAGCCACGTTGGATGGTTCTGCTGCGTGCGTTGTTTTACTGCAGTGATGAAAACGTAGCTACCGTCGCCAGACGGTGGAGAACTGTGGGGGTGAGTTTTCGTCTGGTGAAAGTCTGTTGGTAATTCATCCACGCTCTGGCGAGCGTAGCCACGTTGGATGGTTCCGCTGCGTGCGTTGTTTTGCTGTAGTGATGAAAACGTAGCTACCGTCGCCAGACGGTGGAGAACTGGGGGTGAGTTTTCGTCTGGTGAAAGCCTGTTGGTAATTCATCCACGCTCTGGCGAGCGTAGCCACGTTGGGTGGTTCCGAGACTTAGGTCAATCCTCTTCCAGTTCCAGCATTTCTGCCTGACGCTCGTTGATTTTGATGCGAGAGATCTTCGTGGCCTTGCCTGTTTTCGGTTCCACTTCGATTACCACACCAGAGATCTGCACGTCATTTTTGGCGACATCAAATGGCAGCGGGCGGAACGTCGTCGTTGCAGTCAGCACCTTTTCAATTTTACGACCAAGAATACTCTCATGCGGCCCCGTCATGCCAACGTCGGTAATGTACGCCGTTCCGCCAGGCAACACTTGTTCATCGGCGGTGGGAACGTGCGTATGGGTGCCACAAACGGCTGTCACGCGTCCGTCCAGATGTCGTCCCATCAACTGCTTGTCACTGGTCGCTTCAGCGTGGAAATCGCAGAAACGAATCACGACATCATCAGGGATCTCTTCCAGCACACGATCCACCGCAGTGAACGGACAGTCCACCGGCCTCATGTAGACACGTCCCATCGCAGAAAATACGGCGACTTTTCTGCCGGTTTCAGATTTGACAACGGTCCATGTTTTGCCCGGCGCGTCAGCGGGGAAGTTCGCCGGTTTGACGATGTTGGACTGGTTCTCCAGCGTCGGAATGATGTCTTTTTTACGGTAGATGTGGTCGCCAAGAGTGATGCAATCGACGCCGGCGCGGATCAGGCGTTTGTGAATGCCGGGGGTGATCCCCGACCCGCTTTCGGCGTTTTCGCCGTTTACGATAACTAGGTCGATCGACTCGTCGCGTCGGTAGCCCGGGATGGCCTGGCAGGCAATCTCGACGCCCGGTTTGCCGACAATGTCACCGATAAATAATATTCGCACAGGATTCTTTCAGAGGATGGCATGATTGCGGGGGGATGTTTTGTGGGAGGTCGGGACTATTTGGCCAGTTCGGTGAAACGGGATTCGCGAATCACGACCACCTTGATTTCTCCGGGGTAGGACAGCCGTTCCTGATAGGCCGATGCGATGTCGCGGCAAATTTTGGCGGCTACGTTGTCGTCCGCTTCTTTCGCAGATGCGATCACACGCACCTCACGACCGGCCTGAACCGCGAACGCTTGCCGGACGCCTTTAAATTCTTTGGCGATTGTTTCCAGCTCCTCCATCCGTTTGATATAGCGGTCCAGCGACTCACGTCTGGCACCCGGGCGCGACGCGCTGCAGGCATCTCCGGTAGCAACAATCACGGTGTAGGGATATTTTACGAGAATTTCGTCGTGGTGTCCGTAGGCGGCGTGCACTACCTCTTCGCCTTCGCCATTGCGTTTGAGGAACTCGGCCCCAATTTTGGGATGGCCCCCTTCCTGGTCGTGATCGGCCGCTTTGCCGATGTCATGCAGCAGTCCGGCGCGCGTGGCGATGTCGGGATCGAATCCCATCATTTCGGCCAGCATACCTGACAAAAATGCCACTTCGATGCTGTGTCGCAAGACGTTCTGGCTGTAACTGGTGCGGAAATGCAACCGGCCCAGCATCGCGATGACCCGTTTGTTCAATCCGTTGACGCCAACCTCCCGAACCGCTTCGTTGCCTTTTTTGACAATCAGTGCATCGATTTCTTTTTGGGTTTCGGTGACGACCTCTTCAATGCGCGAGGGGTGAATGCGTCCGTCGGTGATCAAACGGTCCAGTGCGATCCGCGCCACTTCACGGCGAACCGGATCAAATCCACTGACGATGACTACTCCAGGCGTGTCGTCGATGATGACATCGATGCCGGTTTCCTTTTCGAACGCGCGGATGTTGCGTCCCTCACGCCCAATGATGCGGCCTTTCATTTCGTCGCTGGGAATATCGACCGTGCTGGTGGTGGTTTCGGAAACTTGGCTGGAGGCCAGGCGCTGCGTGGCCATAATCAGTATCTCGCGCGATTTTTCCTCGCAGGTTTCTTTGACGTGACGCTCGTGTTCCAAAATTCGACTGCCGACTTCGTTGGACAATTCATCCTCCAACAGTTTCAGCAGACGCCTGGTCGCTTCTTCGGTGGACAGTCCGGTCACCTCGTGAAGCAGCTTGCGTTTTTTCTCAAGGACATCGGCAATATCCTGTTCGGTCTGGGCGACCTGTTCCAGTTTCGCGCGCAGGCGATTCTGGGATGTCTGGATAAAGGTTTCCTGCTTCTTCAGATCGTCGGCTGTTTGGTTTAGCTGGTTTTCGCGTTTGTCCAGAGAACGCTCGCGCTGGTGAACCTCCTCACGCACCCTGTTTTGTTTCTCCTCGAATTCGGCGCGTCGTTCAAGTTCGCGTTCCTTGATCGCGACTTCAGCGTCTTTGAGTTTGCTTTCTGCCTCGCGGTCGGCGCTGTCGAGTATCGCTTTGGCCTTCGTTCGCGCGCCGCCGCCGGTAGTCAGGCTCCACAGGAAGCTGCCGCCGCCAGCCAGAAGAACTCCAACGACGAATCCGATGACTGATTCTTGGTTGATCACGTGATGTCACTCCGTTTTACTTTTGGGTGACACAAGTTTTATCGTTATCCGGGCATGCTGAAGAGCTTTTCAGCTCTTGCGATGTGGTGTCGCAATCGAACAACGGCATATTTGCAAGTCTTGAATGGCACCAGCAGGTGCCTGTTTTGTCTGATCTGGTGAAGGGGCGGACAGTCGAACGACGTGCCGAGTCCCCAGACGAGAGACAGGCGGAAGTGGTCAATTGGGTAGTGAACTCTCCTAGGTGATTGTCCTAGTACGGTTTCGGAGAATTGCCCATACTTCTTGCCCGGAGAGTGCTCCTTTGACGTGCTCGAATGCGAAATTGCATCGATAAAACAGAGCGCTGTTAGCGCCATTAAAGCCGTCAGAATAGCGAATGTCAGAATCGGGAGCATGATTGAGGAGTTTGAAGGGGCAGACGAATCTGGTTGGAGATTAAGCCGAAAGATAGTTAGAGTTGGTCAAATGCTGATCAGGCATCAGGGTTAACTTGCAAAACAGAGTAAACTTGTGTCATTTATGTTTAAATGGTGGATTCAAGCTGACGAGGCGGGTGTGCCGCCCCACAAAGCTGATTCCAGCAGTGTATCAAAGCAACTGAAAAACTCAAACTGGGTAGGCTGCCGCTTGTGCAGCTTTCGCGTATTAATTCGAGTGTGTCGAACGTCATTTTTTCTACGACTGTTTTCTTTGTGACTCAACCCGCAATCCAACCTGCCTTTGATCGATTGGTCCTCGCTTGTCAAGCGACCTTGCCGGTGGAGAGTTGGGCGCGGCACCGGGTACTGGTGGCGGTCTCGGGAGGAGCGGACAGTGTGGCGTTATTTCGGACGATGGTTCGGTTAAAAGACGATTTGGATGGGGCCGGTTGGGCCGTTGAGGCCGGGATCCGGCCCGAGGTGGTTCATATCAACCACGCGGTGCGCGGGAGCGATGCCGACGCCGATGCCGATTTTGTTCAGGCATTGGCGAATGAGTTTGCGGTCGGTTTTCACCAAAGGACCCTCACGTGGGCAGAGAATGTCCCGGGGCATGGGGTGTCCGAGAACGAACTGCGGAATTTAAGATACGACGCCATCCTTGATGTGGCCCGAACCATCGGGGCGCGGTACGTATTCACCGGGCATCACCAGGACGATCAGGTGGAAACCATTTTGTTCCGGATTTTTCGCGGGACGGGACTGGCGGGGTTGGCGGGGATTCCTGCAATACGCGTGGTGGACGAATCGGTTTCTCTGGTGCGGCCGTTGTTGAGTGTGAATCGGGCCTCGATCATGGAGGCGCTTGGCGAATTGCAGCAGGGGCACCGCGCCGATGCCTCCAACGATGCCGATCACTACAGTCGGAATTATCTCAGAAACCGGTTACTGCCGGAGGTGCGCGAATACTTTGGGCCGCACGTCGATCAGGCGATGTTGCGTTTGAGCCAACACGCAGAAGATGCAATGGGAGCCGAATCCGCTGCGGTTGACAAATTTCTCGAAACCATCGGCTGGACTGCTGACCGGAGGGCGATTGAACTCCCGGTTGCAAGGTTGAAGGGGTTGAAGGCATCGATCCTGCGGGCGGTGCTGCTACGTTTGTGGAAACACAATCGATGGCCGGTGGGTGATATGACGTACGAGCACTGGTGTTTGATAAGCGCGCTGGTTCAGGAGCGAACGTGTGACACGGTGGAAGTCAGAAACTTGCCTGGAAATGTGCGGTTGGAAATCGACGCCAATACGCTTCGGTTGAAGCCTCTCAATGATGCGACTACCGAATGAGCGATGAAGGCCGGCCTGTTTGGCTTGCCGGGCGTGGTAATTTTCAACGAACATTTCGGCTGGATAGACTTTCCGGAGCCCAGCACGCCAGTTATTCGTCCGTTCACGTCCCTGAACGGTTGAATTAAGCATTCTTTGTGGCTAATCTGGAGGATTGACCATCCCCATTTTTGGCGTTTGTGAGAGAGCGCCTCTCCACATACCAGCTTCAAAACGGGCGAACCACCAAATTCCCAGTGAGAAAAATATGGCTGATTCCGAACCCAACAAAAAACTGTTTTGGGGCTGCTTTCTGGCTCTGATTACCACCGCGTTTGCCTTTGTTTCACGGCTGTTTTTGCTGGGGGAGTGGGGCGACGAATTCGGTCTAAATGCGGTTCAGGTTGGCGAGCTTGCCGGGATGGGAATTTGGCCCTTTGCGATCAGTATCATCGCGTTCAGCTTGTTCATCGACAAAATTGGCTACAAAACGGCCATGGTGTTTTCGTTCCTAGGCTACTTGGTTTGGTCCGTGATGGGCGTTGCCGCCTACTTTATCTCCTCTGGTGGACAGGGTGATCCTCAAACTGGCTATCGACTGCTTTACTGGGGCAGCCTGATTCTGGGACTGTCCAACGGAACGGTCGAAGCTTACATCAACCCGGTCGTTGCGACCATGTACAAGGAGAACAAGACCAAGTGGTTGAATATCCTTCATGCAGGCTGGCCAGGTGGTCTGGTGGTAGCCGGCCTGTTGACGATTGCGCTCAGCGCTCTGGCGACTCCTTGGTGGATTCGTATCGCGATCATCGTTGTGCCTGCCGTGATCTTCTTTTTGATGTTAATCAAGCTTGAATTCCCGGCACAAGAGCGCGTGGCTTCGGGGGTTAGTTACCGTGAAATGTTGGCCGAGTTCGGGTTTCTGGGTGCTGCGATTGCCATGTTCCTGATTGTGTTACAGTTCAATAGTGCGATCCCGGGATATACCACTCTGTTTGCCATCGTCGGAGCGGTTGCAACGATCGCCTTCGGTGCGTACACAAAATCGCTGGGCAACCCACTGTTGTTCGTGTTGGCGCTGATCATGGTCCCATTGGCGACAACCGAGATTGGAACCGATGGCTGGATTGAAGAGATCATGAAAAGCATTGCCAACGTCAACGGTTTTGACGCCGGGTTGGTATTGGTCTACACTTCGCTGATCATGATGGTGCTGAGATTCTTTGCGGGGCCAATTGTCCACCGCATCAGTCCGATTGGTTTGCTGATCGTCAGCTCCGTGCTGGCTATTGTTGGTTTGTACTGGCTGTCATTTGCGTCCGGTATGATGGTGTTTGCCGCTGCGACCATCTACGCTTTTGGCAAGACGTTTTTCTGGCCAACGATGCTGGGGGTTGCCGGTGAACAGACTCCCAAAGGTGGAGCTTTGACGCTCAATGCGTTGGGTGGTATCGGAATGTTGGGCGTTGGCGTTCTGGGATTCCCCTACATTGGTATGCTGCAAAGCCAGAAGGCGGTTGAAGCCGTGGAGAGCGATGCTCAGCTGGCAACCATCGTGCCGTCGGCTGTGACGGGTGGCAAATTAAATGCGGTAACGACCGACAAGATTTTTTCTCTGTTTGAGTACAACAAACTGGATGCTGACAAAATGGCCGACAGTATCAAAGCACTTCCTGCGGAGCAACAGGAGGCAGCTGAAGCACACGTCGCCGAAGTGACAGAGGCCAGCACTCAGGGCGCTCTGGCAAATATGTGTATCTTCCCGGTCGTCATGCTGGTGAGCTATATCGGTTTGGGATTGTATTTCAAGAGTCGTGGTGGCTATAAAGTGCAGACGATCGACGGGCATTGATCGCCCCGGCGAAAGCAGGCGCGAACCTGCACGAAGTCCAAGAATTTAAAAGCCGGAGCGTAATATCCTCCGGCTTTTTTCGTACCGTTGTCCGGCCGTAACCTTCGAATATTGAGGCCTACAGGTGCTGTTAAGATTGGCAGTGACCGCAGGAGCCAAAAATCTGCCAGTATCGCGGCAAAAGTGATAGCACTTCTGCTTGTTTTATTGCCTTACGGTTCGGCTGAACTTTAATCAATCTTCAGCCAAACTACAGAAATCTCTACTATTGCCAGACCTCATGCTGGCAAATTTCACTCCTTGAAGATCGTGCCAGACAGGATCGATGCTCGCCTGCCGTTTTTCATTTTTGGACGCTGATGCGCTCCCAATCTCGCTTGCCCAATTTTCACACTCACACGCGTCCTCCCGGTGCGCGGTGGTTGGGCGGTTTCGTGAAATTTTGCCTGGTGGTTGGCCTAGTCCTGGTGGCCGCTTGGCTCTACTTCCAAAGCACCGTCCGGAGCAAATTGGCACAGAAAATTGAACAGCGTATCAATCAGCTAATTGGCGACAGTGGGCTACAGGTGAGTGTCGGTCAGGCTCAGTTCGTGGATGGCAAAGGCATCGTTCTGAACAATCTGGCGGTTCATTCGCTGTTCCCAAATTCTCCCGCAGTGTCAACGACACCCACGGCACACAGTGGCCAAACTGGCCCGGCCGGAGCAGCCGGACAACAGCCACCCATTGTCGAATTCTATGATGCCTTCGTTCATCTGCCGGTCTGCATGACGGACATGGTGATGCGGCAATGCACGCCGCAGGGAATCGATATTCGCCGCGCCCGATTGAATCTGGTGCGGAAGCGCGATGGGCAGTGGGAACTGGAAAAATTTGTTTCGGCTTTCAAACCCAAACCGGGCAGCCAGCCGATTCCGGTCAGTATCCGGGATTCTGAAATTCGCATCGTTGACAATACGCGTCAGCCACCACTGGTCCGCCGCCTGACCGACGTTCAAGTTGACTTTCAGCGTTTTGTAGAGGAAGGCCGGGAATTGACCCGGGTCACTTTTCGTTGCAGTGGGACTGAAATGGGGCGCTTGCACGTCACGGTTCTGGCCGACACCAAATCCGGAGACTTTGACGTTCACTTCAACAGCCAGAATACACGTCTGTCCCCTGCCCTGTTTGCCCTGTTGCCCGACGCTGTGTCGGGACACGTGGCAAAAATTAAAACACTGACAGGAACGCTAGAAACCGAGGGGCGCGTGGTTGGTAACCTGAGCGATGCGATACCGCAGTACATGGTGACGGGGGCATTGCGGGACTTCGCCATCGATGATGCTCGACTACCAGCGCCGCTGACTCGCGCAAGTGCATCCTTTTTGTTGTCCAACGATGACGTGCGCGTGACTGATGCGGGAGGCCGCATCGGTGACGGAACCTTTCGGCTGAATTATCAGCAGGATGGTCTGTTGGAGAGGAAGGTCTGGCAACTGTCGGGGATGGCAAAACGCCTTAAGTTCCATCATGTGATTGCGATGTCGCAACTGTTTCCCAAAGGATGCACGCAGTTCTGTGATGATTTTTCACCGACCGGCGAGTGTGACTTGAACTTCCGTTTGGGGCACAATGGCCAGTCCAAATATCGTCAACTGGATGCTGATCTCCGCGACACTTCTTTCCGTTTTGTCAAGTTTCCCTATTTCGTTGATCAATGTGAGGGGCGTGTTGAACTGCGGGACAATGTGATGGCGTTGGATTTGAAATCGTTGTCCACACCGCAGCCAATGACGCTCAAAGGCAATATCTACAACCCTGGCATTGACGCGACGTATCACCTAGATCTCTCGGTTCCGGGAGAGGTCCCTATCGACGAAAAACTGCTTAAGGCCCTGGATGCCATCCCACCGATGGCCAGAGTGGTCCGCGCGTTCCACCCCACAGGATGGGTGGGCGGCAAGGGAACCATCATTAAACGCATCCCGCGCGGCAGCGCTGACAAGTACTTTGATGTTGATCTTAAAGGCGTGGCGATCCGTCACGAGGCATTTGCCTATCCGATTCGCAATATTACCGGGATGGTGTCTGCCGCCAATCTGGATTTCGAGTTTCGGAATCTGGTTGGCAGCAATGGAAATGGCAACGTGCAGTGTCGGGGCAAATGGGACCCGCGCGAAGGCCTGATCAGTCACTTCGAATGCCGGGATGTTAACCTGGATGACCAGTTGGCGATGGCGCTGTCTCCGGATCTGCAAGCAATCTGGAATGGGTTTCGTCCCAGAGGCACGGTGGCGAAAATGGGTGTCGAAATGACCATGCCGGTCGGACACCATGCGGTCAACGTCGTGGTCGATGCTGATTTGCAAAACCCACAGACCGGTCAGTCGAACGTTTCAATCTTTCCTCACTGGTTCCCCTACGAAATCAAGAACCTAGGCGGAAATGTCCGGATCGGCGACGGGGAAATTGAGGTCGCCGGCGTTAGCGGAAAACATGGTCGGACGTGGCTGGCTTGCGAGGGCAATGGCAGGTACTCGGACGAATCGTGGTCGGTGACCCTAGGCAAACTGTTGGCGACATCAGTAAGTGTCGATGAAGATCTGTTGACGGCATTGCCCACGTCTCTTGCGCCGCCGGTCAGGCAGATGAAATACAAAGGGCTCCTGAATGTTCAGGGGGAGATCACGGTTGCCGGCGTACACCAGGATTCATCTGTGGCTGTCGGCATGGGGGATTATCCGGGGGCAAACTACTTTTCAACGGACCCAACCATGGCGTGGGATCTGAATTTTGCCATGAACAACGCAAAAATGCTGGTTGGGCTGCCCCTAGAAAGCGTGTTTGGGACGGTTCAGTTACAGGGGATCTACGACGGGAAACGTGCCGAATGCAAAGGCGAACTGGAAATAGATTCCCTGAGCGTGTACGGGGCCCAAATTACCGATGTCAAAGGCCCGATCTGGATGGACAACGATCGCGTTTCTGCTGGAGGTTTGGTTCAACCACCTGCAGGCACCGCCACCGGAGCCGATTCCCGGTCTGCGGATTCGCTGACCGGAACTGTCTATGGTGGATTGGTTAAATTCGATGCCACAATGGCCAACGACACGCGCGGGCAGTTCTACATTCAAACCACGATGGCCGACGGTGACATCGAGGAAGCTTGCCGTGATTTTGCCCCCGAAGTGAAACAGGTGCAGGGACGCGGCTTTGTTGCAATGCGGATGGGGGGAAACTACGATGACTTTCATTCCTACCGGGGTGATGGAACCGTACAATTGCGTGACGCCAGAATCTATGAACTGCCGGCGATGTTGACCCTGCTGAAAATGCTTAATGTGGGTCGCACCGACAGATCGGCGTTCGATGCCAGCAACGTCAATTTTATGATCAACGGTACCGATATCGATTTCGAACGCATTGAACTGGTGGGAGATGCGATCTCGCTGATTGGCAATGGGAGAATGAATCTCGATCAGGATCTGGATCTGAACTTCTATTCCATTGTGGGACGCAATCGAATTAAAATTCCCGTGCTGAACGAACTGTATCACGTGGGCAGCCAGCAAATTATGTGGATCAGTGTCGATGGGACAATGTCTAACCCCAAGATGAGCCGGCAAGTGTTACCGCACCTGAACGATTCGATTCGCCAGCTGTTTCAGAGCCCCATCAGAGAGAACAGTTTGCAAAATCGGCCTCGCAGGACCGCCGGCCTGTTGCAGCCCGCAGCCGGGCTGATCCGTTAGTGCGTCAGACGTAATGCCAGCGTGTCAGTTGTCGGCAACGTTGAAAGCGTGATAAACATTCGCAGTGTTGGGCGATGTGCCCGGACGATTCAGCTTGATACCGACAGTCCCCCTCACTTTTTCATGTTCACAGAAATATAAACCACCCCGGCGATTACGATTGCCGTGCCAACCATTTGTGCCGTGGAAAAAGATTCGTCCAAAAAGATTGTCGCCAATACGATCGTCGATACTGGCCCAACGCCACCAATGATGGCGGCATTTCCGGCTCCGATACGTTTGATTCCGGCAGAAATCAGGAATGACGGAATTACAGTCGCAAAAATGGCCATTGCCATGCCATAGGCATAGACCTGCCAGGGATAATCCAGCAACGTCGCTGGCCGAACCGACAGCAGAAAATGAATGCAAACGCAAATCGACGATACGATCATCGCGTAGCAGGTGAAAAACAGCACGCCCAGCCTAGGAATTAATTCTCCGCTGCCGACAAGGTAAATGGCATAGGTGGTCGCAGAAAGGAAGATCAGCCCCACACCCCACCAGTAGTTTTCGGTCAACGTTGATGTGGAACTGGAACGGATTGCAATCCAGACACCCGCGTAGCATAACGCGATCGCGATCCACTGGTGAAAGGAGACGGGCTTCTTCAGATAGATCGCCGATATTAACAACACGATCGTGGGATACAAATATAGAATCACTCGTTCCAACGAGG
>CALCJM010000152.1 GCA_937967505.1 uncultured Pirellulaceae bacterium
GAAGCGAACGGGTTTCGGTGCGTCGAACTGGAGTCACTCTCTGCCAGTGAACAGCTCAGCATTTTTGCATACGCACACAAAATCATTGCGGTACATGGGGCAGGGCTGGCTCACCTTGGATTCTGTCGTCCAGAGACCCGGGTCGTTGAGCTGTTCAATCCACACTTTGTTACGGATCTGTATCAGCGGTTGAGTTCGGAGGCCGGTCTCCATTATCGAAGTGTGATCGGAGGGCACTCCAATGAACGACTCAAGACTGATGATCCACGCGAATTTGATGTGTCGGTAGAACGGTCGCAGTTGGAAGCTGCATTTCAGTTTTAAGTCGTACCGTCCCTTGATTACTTTTTAAAAATTCCTCAGACCAGAGAGCGCAACAACGATGAATTCACTTACCTTCCGGCGTACCGACAGTTTTGCATGGGAGGGCTTGTGCAACCGAATCAATTTGATGGTCACAGCCCTGACACTCAACAAACCGTGTCGCCTGTACTGGGCTGTTAATCACCATTGTCCGGCCAGATTCGAGCAGCTGTTCAAGCCTGTAGAACAACTGTCGGTTTTTAACGTCAACGCAGACTGTTTTCCGTATTCAAAACGCGCCGACTCACTTTGCTGGTTCTACCTTGAGAATTTCTCGGAACTGGACCGGTACACCTACGTTCAGCGCGCCAAAGGTCAATATCGGCGACTAATCAGTCATCTCATTCACCGGGCGACGATCGATTTGCCTCCCGACACTGCGGGATTGGCGTTCCGTACGCATCTGCCAGCCGGTAGCGCTGATGATCTGGATGAATTCCTCAGAAAAGTCCCTTACTGGTTGACTGCACGTCGGGCCAAATCGGTTTTCATTGTCTCGGACTCGCGCGAATCCAAAGAACGTTTGACGACGTTTGTAGAGCGTTTGGGAATCAAAGCGACGGTCATTGATTGTCCTCTGATGGACCATGATTTTGACCGTTCGTGTGAAAATCTTTATGGATTGTCAAAGGAACTTGTTTGCCTGAGCCAATGCCATTGCGGAATTCTCTCCAACAGCTTTCGCAGTACCGTTTGCGATTCGGCGCGTGGATTTGATATCCACATCGACTATACGTTTGATTCCCGAAATGATCGTCGAAATTACCTTATTGAAGGATGGATGAATGAACCCGTTTATTAACCCGGACCACTCGTTTCTTAAAGACGGAATTTCCGTTATCTGTGCGGTAAAGAATCGTGGCAAACCTCTGACCTATAGTCTTCCCTCATGGCTACAGCAACCAGGTATTAATCAGGTCATCCTGATTGACTGGGACTCCGGGATTCCGTTGTGGGAGGAATTGGACAACGGAGATTTACCGGACTGGCCGGATCCAAGAGTCATGTTCGTTCGCGCCGTCAATCAGCCCCAATGGTGTCTCGCCAAGGCGTTTAATCTCGCCGCGTGTTTTGCCCGGTACCGGTTGCTGTTCAAAGTCGACGCAGACGTTGTCTGCGTCGATCAATTAACGAACATTCTGCCGGTACCTCACCAGTCCTTTGTGACGGGCGACTGGCGTTCAGCCCGCAATGAAAATGAGGCGTCACTCAACGGAACGATGCTGGCCGCAACCGCAGACTTTCTGTCGGTCGGTGGCTATGACGAGCGTTTTCTGCATTACGGGTGGGACGATGATGATCTTTATCTGCGATTGCAGGCTCAAGGTCTTGAGCACAAAAAATTCACCCAAAATGCGCTGTTTCACCTCCCTCATTCCACAGGCTTGCGCACCATTCACCAGGATGTCGGCAATATGGATCCGCGCGACTTGGTTCAGGTCGCGCGGAAGCAGGCGTTGGATCGAACAGCGTGGTCAAGGAACTCAAACAGGACCGCCTGGCAATTCGAAACGCAAAGTCTTTCGGGTGGTCGCATGACGGCAATCGCCAGAGAAAATCTGACAACTCACTAAAAAGGTCTTCGAGTATGTATACCGTCTATCATCCCAACCCTTGGAAATTAACCTCCGACACCGCGCCTGAATTCCGTGCGCCAACGCGTCCGGTCGAGTTCAGACAGCCGGACTACATGCAAAAGTACGACAGTGATACGTTGTGGTATGACGTATTTTTTGAGAACAATGGACACGACATACAGCTGATATGCCCACCACTGGTGAACCTGAAATCGTGGTTTTGTAATACCACAATGGAAGATGAAAGCGGGCGGGCCCTGGAGAAATCTATCCGTCATCGGTGGCGGCTGGATCACGTGACTCTGAAGTCCGCTGATGCATCTACCCTATCCCGGTTTCGTTTCAGCACCAGTCAGTTTGATCACACAATAACGCCCGGCCAAAATTTGGCGAAAGCCTTCCGGGGGCGCAACTGTCTGTTGACGAAGGTGAAAAACGACCGGCTTTCCTGGATTCGGGACTGGGCCAGTTTCTACTGCAGGTTTCACGGCGTCAACGCAGTTTTAATCTACAACAATGGATCGACGGAGTACACCTCACAGGAGCTTCTTGACACGTTGCGTAACGTAGATGGCCTTGATGTCGTGGTCGTCGTGCAATGGGATTTCAAATTCGGCCCGTTGGGGCTTAAAACAGGTTATTGGGATTCCAACTTTTGTGAGATGGCGGCACTCGAGCACGCCAGACACCTGTTTCTCTGTAATGCCGATTTCGTGATCAGTTGTGATGTCGATGAATTGATGATTGATGCGGCCGGCAAATCAGTCTTCGAACACTGTCGCGCCTCGGAGGGCGGGCACATCTCGGTGCCGGGACGCTGGGTTTACTGTATGGCACCTGATATCGCAACCAACGACTTACGCCACGTTGACCATCGACATGTGATCAAAAACCAACCGTTGATCTGCCCGCCCAAGTGGGTGGTCATGCCCCAAAAAATAGACCCTTGGTTTCAGTGGGACGTGCACACGATCTACCCGGTCAGCGGCCCAATGCCGAACGTCGAGGGGGTTGAGTTTCGACACTTCAGCGGGATTAACACGGGGTGGATGAAGAACCGTCGGGTGCTTTATCACCCGTCGCAGTCGAGCGTGACCGAAGATTCATGGCTGAATGTTTACTACGATGCAATGGGATGGTGATGGCATCGACCAACCGTCAGAAGAACGAAAAATGAAAAACGGCAGTCCTACCCTGACTGCCGTTTTTGTTGTGTGCATTAGCTGGCGTCATGATTGCGCCCATA
>CALCJM010000153.1 GCA_937967505.1 uncultured Pirellulaceae bacterium
ATCGAAGAATGATCGCTGGGATGTCACTGGGGTCTCCCGGTTCTCGCGTTTGAAGTTTTCAGTCATGCTGAGGTTCTCAGACTCCGCCGTGTCGGCCAACGACTCGCCATCACGTTGTTGGTCGTGTTGCCTTCCCCACAAATTCTCCCGAAGAGCCTTACTCAATGTTGCGATACCTTTACAGCCTTGGCTGTAAAGGCGTTTTGCGGGCTGGGTGCAGTTAGAACCCCTTGGTTTGGGCTAACTGCCTAAATCGATTTAACAGCTTCCATCTTCAGTACAACGTCACCGACCGCGATTGACTGTGGGTCGGTAGCGGGATAGATTGCCGCGCTCATCACATCTAGGCAAGTTGCTATCAAATGCACTTCGCGCGGCCCGGGAACCGGCATCGGGGCACCGTCAACCAACTCCAGCAGGGAAGGATACGCCTCCGGGCCGGCAACAGGCAAACCCAGCGTTTCAACCGAGTGCATCTCACGAGGTGAAATTTCATGCGATTCGCAAAACATCATCGACCATACGCGTCCCTGCTGTCCATTGGCCTGAACGCTAGTTTCGTTTTCGGCAAATGCGCCCGGCGACATCCCCCTGCGAATCTCCGCTAGGCTGGTATACACCGCCAACCCAAGCACAGACCCCATTTGCCCCATCGGGATGACATACACGTCAAAGTCCAACGAGTCTCCGAAGATTCGATATGCGCGATCGCCTGGCGATCGATTCCATGGTGCAGCTTTAAAAAAAGCTGTTGCTGAATGATAAAAGCGCCGGTGATCCTCAGGCGACACGTCCGCCACTGCTGACACAAACAGTTGGGGGCCACCGGAAAAATGACTAATCAATCCATCAACGGCTTCTCCGAATGCCACAAAGTCTTTGGCGACCTCACACTTAATTCCCCATGCATTTACAATTGGTCGCAGGTTGATTGCTTGATCATTTGACATAACTTCAACAGTCGCGGGCTTGACGACAACATTCATTGGATTGGCAAAAATTGCCTGGCGAATCTGCTCGGAAATATCCTCGGCTTGCACCTCGTCGCCAGCCACTCCAACGGTCATGATTGCTTCCTCCCCGGGGTCAAAGACCAAAATTGAAGTTGGAAATATGATATCGCCATGATCTTCAACCGGCGTTGGAAGCTGAAAAGCGCCCACCTGCCAGACCAAATCATCTTCGACCGCAACGGTGGTGGGATCGGCCGTTTCATCCAACTGCCCGGCAGCAGACATTTGCTCGATCATTTCGAAAATAGTTTCCATCACCTCCAGTGATTTAACCGTTGATGTAACCGCAAGTCTCTCCAGACGTTTTTTCAAACCTTTGGCGACTGTTTTTTTTGCGAATTCAATTCTCCCCGGGCGCATCGGGTGACCGTTCCCCGGAGCAACAATCATTGACAAAATGGCCTCCCAAACATCCGCCAGTTTAGGACACGTCTCCAGCGTTACATGTCCAATGATCTCCTGCTGGTCACTGCAAGCGCCAACCACATTCCAGATGAAATCATCGCCAACTTTTGATTTACGATAATCCACTTGCCAGACAATACGGGGATCCTGATCGACCTCGCCAGCACTGGCAACCATTGTTTTCGTCCGAGCGCTCATGCCGGCCGTTGCAGGGGCGCTTTCAGCATTCTCTGGAGGTTCAAATCCAGCTTTGGCAACAGCTTTTCTGAGCCACGCCACTGCACCAGCCGTCGATTTCCACGCCGGCAGTAAAAGCGGCATCGCGCTTAATACCTCTGATTCGTCACCAAACACAAAAGTGGAAGGCAATTTTTCTTGGATGTCACGCCTAGCGACAAGAAAATCTACAAAGTATGGATTACTTTCGAACGCCTTCTTCAAAAGTTGCCGGCGCAGGTTATCTGTTGCGTTACTGCGGATGGCGAGAAGCAATTCGGCCAGCGGCCACAGGATGTAAGCGTCATCCGGATATTGATCAATCAGATCGCTGGCGGATTGATTGAGGTTCAATTGCAGCAACAACCCCATCAAACACCAACGCACGCCCTGGTTGTCGTTGGCGTTCAGCTTCAGCATCTCTTGGTAGACCGCAATGGCTTGCTGATTATGCCCCATCGCAGTGAGCACCTCCGCTTTGCCCTGAAGAGATCGCATAAAGGGGCGTGTCTCGTGGACTCCCCAGAAGTGGCCAACCAGTTCGTCGAACTCTTTTCCAAGCTCCCGCCTGCCTGCCGCTTCTCCGGATTCATAATACTCCAGAGATTTCTCGTAACTCTGCGCCTGCTCACCCAATAAATTCCAGGCATCAACGCAGTCTTTATCAAGACGGATCGCTTCGGCAGCCAGTTCGCCCCTTTCCTGCGGGTCCACGGAATCCCAAGCCTGAAAGACAAGCGACTTGGCATGGCGGCGCATGTCGATGGCGGCTTTGGAACGCGACGGCATCACATTTGGGGTGGATTTTTTTGATTTTGACATAGTGTCGTACTTTCGAAGTGGTTGCTGGCCTTGTTTGCAGAACATGATTTTATGCCATGCCGCGGCAGCCTCAATGGGCCAGAATCCATCCCATTCAGGCGGATCGTCGGCCCGTTGGCAGTCTGCTAGGTGTCAATCTCCTCATCTGACGCACTCAATTCAAAGCCTCAGGTGTCAACGCGATGTAGTTTAGGCGATTGGCAGTTGCCAACACGCCACCAATGGGTTGATAAAAAACAAAACGGTACAGCCACTATTCACCGGTCGCAGAATCGCATACCTTTTGCCCAATAACCGTTACACAGAACTTTTCCCAAACTACATCAAGGAATCTTAATTGTGAAAAAAATAACCCAAACTGCTCTGTTGTTGTTGGCAATGATGGTCGCAGTCACCGGCTGCGACGCAGCAAAAGAAGTAGCAAGCAATGCGGCAAGCAACGCCGCAGACATGGCCAAAATTGACTTCGGTGATTTTGACATGTCCGCTGCTCAAGAGAAGTTTGCCGGCATCACCGATGGTTTCAAAGACGTTACCGCTGAAAACGTCGATGGCCTGACATCAAAAATTTCCGATCTCAGCGGATCGATGGACGGCATGGGACTCGACAAATTAACAGGCCCTGCCAAAACTGCCGTCAGTGGAGTGGTTTCAAAATTTGGTGACGCGGTCAAATCGGCTATGGACGGTATCTCTGATGAAGGGATTCTTGGCAAACTTAAACCGGCTGTTGACGGCCTGATGGAAAAAATCAGCGCCTTCAAGTAGTGAGGCGCGAACGATTAGAGACATGCGGGGGGACGCCCAGAGGCGTCCCTTTCTCTTTCTTTTCTCTTTCCCTTTCCGCTTGCGCGACGTGCGTGTTAGCGGACCCTTCTCTCGGAGAGAAGCGGCTATTGGCTATTAAATGGTAATTGGTAAATGATCGCTACAAACTCTTTCGAGTCAGGCCAAAGAGTTTCCCGGAGAACCAATGAAGTGGTCCCATTGCGTGGTGGCAGTGGCTATAGTTTTGGCTCTTCGGAAGAATTTGTGGGTGATTTAGGCATTTTTTTAGTCGCCGCTTGAGCCCCTCAGGACTCTGATCGACGAATGTTTTTGGTGTGGGTTTTGGAGCTGGAAGCTTTAATGGTTTGGCACCGGCTTCATCACTCTGTCATCCGCCGGAGCCCATTCGCTTCGCCTAGGGTGAGCCCCGACGGATGACAGAGCGACGAAGCCTCTTTTCAAATCAAAATACGATGAG
>CALCJM010000154.1 GCA_937967505.1 uncultured Pirellulaceae bacterium
CCGGACAGGCGGCAATACTTGAGACGGTTGGACAGAATCGGAACGCGTACCGGTGTCGGAGTGCGCATCGGAGATGGAATGGGATGCGGTAGTGGAATGGTTGGTCTTTATTTTTTTGCGGGCCGTTTTACCGATGGGGCGGAAGTGAAAGTCGATTCCGGCGGTGTCCCGTGTGGGGGCGGTTGGTTTGTCTTTTGTTTCGCCATTGGGTTTTGAAGTGTTGTCCAAATTGGGAGGGGTAGGAGCGGCATAGGGATCCCGGCCAGGGACGTTGTTTCGTTCTGACCGGTAGACAAAACCGGCAGGTGGTTTGGTACGCGGGATTCGCCTGGCACTTTGATCTTGCGTCTGGAATGGGGCTGTTGCGGAAGCCTGTTGGACAAAGCTGTTGTTGTCGATGTCGATTTCGGTGAAAGCGTTGCGAGCCTGTTGTGGGTCGTGAGCCAGATTTGGGTCTGTAGGCAGGTTGCGACTGGCCGCGGCGGGAACCTGTAGATCCGCGATTTTGACCCAGCGAAATTCTCCTGAAGGGGGGGCAATCTGATACCAGATGGTGGAATGGCCATCGGCATTGGGCCAGCTTGCCTCGCCAATGATCTCGACTTCCTCGTCGGTGTGCAGTTTTACCTGCCACAGTGGTTTATCCACGCTGCCCAATCGCGTTCCCACCCACGCCTGCACTTGATCTTGAATCAGGATACCCAGCGCGTTGGAGACTTTTTCGACAGCGGCTTCTGGCAGTAGGCTGAAGCTTCCGGCTGGAGGTTGAATTGCACACCAGCCGTTTGGGTCATGACGGTAGACCATCACGGTTTCGCCAGCGCGTAGTTCATCGGTAGGATAGTGAACCTGATCGGGGCCGGAGTAGATCACCGCACCGTTGGAGCGCACGATTGCCTGATAGGGGAAATCGACCGCGCGAAAGCTGGCGGATGCCTCTCCGCCGTTGCGATCAGATTGTCCGCAGGCGGTCGGTACCGGGTGCCACAGAACCGCGACGATGCAAGCCAGAGTGCCAAGGTTGAGCGCTGAACGCTGCCGGGGGGAGACGCGGCTGAAAACGAGTTTTTTGAAGATGGTCATGACAGAATCGTCCTTGATTCTCATGGCAATTAAGGGAGCTATAAATCTGGCTGTCAGTCCAGGCTCCCGGAAGTTAGGTATCTATATAAGGAAATTGTACGCTTAACCCTGTTTTTGACTCAAGACGAATCGAAAGTGGGCTGTTTCCTTGGAAAAAGGGGGCATTTTAAGTTTGGCCGGGGACGCAACTTGTTGGCGTCGTGCGGTATCAGCGCTTTTTGGGGTAGGCGTTGCGTGATTTCGGCGATCAACGGAATTCGTATTAAATCAACAGCAACTGATTCCGGTCAATCCGTGGGGGGGCGGTTCGTGTCAGCCGGTGGTAGGGAATCTGGTGGTGGGAATCTGGTGGTAGGGAAACTCTTGATGGGGAAAATCAACAAGTCTACCGAATGGGCGCTGTTTCCTTGGTTTGTGGTCCGCGATACGGATTTTGTTGCAACGCGAAAAATGTCGCTGGATTGGGAGGTAAGTATTTCGAATTTGGCGGATCCAATTTAGCAAACGGGTGACGGATTGAAAGAGGATCGCATAAAGAAAGGATGGAAACCTGTAGAGCGCACGTTTTGAAGAGGCCACCTCCAGAAGTCGGTGCCCGATTGAGATGCTGGCGGTCCGGCCCGCCGCTGTATCGGTCGATGGGCAGGTAGGTTGGAACGTTCCAGCGAGCCGGCACGTTCCTGATGGTGGTGGTTAAGGCGGTAGGTTTTCCTGAATATCTTTGCCTTTCGGGGAGACGGAACCTAAAATAAGCGCGCCCCGGTGGAATAGAGTTTCAGGTTGGGTTAAAAAGACATGTGGTGCGATTCCGCGAGTGTTTCTTTTTGACGGAGACCGAAGGTTGGAACAAGACGATTGTTGGGCGACGCCAAGCGCGTTGCGACTGAATTCAATAGGAGAGTTTGATGGCTTCTGTAATGATTGTCGATGACACTGCGGTTGATCGTCGGTTGGCCGGCGGGCTGTTGGAATCGGCCCCCAATGTGGACGTGGTTTATGCCGAAAACGGACGCGATGCGTTGGAGCAGATTGGAATCTCCGCACCTGACCTTGTGGTGACTGATTTGCAAATGCCCGATCTGGACGGATTGCAGTTAGTGACCGAGATCAATTCCAGCTATCCCGATTTGCCAGTTATTCTGATGACGGCTCATGGCAGTGAGTCGATTGCAGCCCAAGCGTTGGCCAACGGTGCGAGTAGTTTTGTACCCAAGGCCGATCTGGCCGAAAATCTGGTGCAGACGGTTCGGCATATTTTGGCGATGGCGGAAACCGAAAGCAGTTATCAGAAGCTGGTTCAGTGCACGACCAAGTCCGATTTTGAATTCAACTTGGATAATGATCCGGAGATTATCGAACCGTTGACGGACATGGTTCAACAAATCGCGCTGGCACAAGGCGTGCTGTCCAATCATCAACGGATTCAGGTGGGCGTGGCATTTGAAAACGCGCTGACCAATGCGATGTTCCGGGGCAATTTGGAGCTCGGCCGCGAGCAGTTTCCTGTTGTCAGCAATCTCTACGTCGGGCAGCGCGCGATTGACGAACGTTTCAAAGACCGAAAGGTTTACGTCAGGGCACTGATCACACCGGAGTCAGTGAAATTTACGATTCGCGATCAAGGACCGGGGTTTGATATTTCGACGGTTCCCGTGGTCAACGATCCGGAAAGCTATAAGGACGGGATTGGGCGCGGGCTGGTTTTGATCCAGGCGTTTATGGACGAGGTACAGTTTAGTCCGTCGGGGAACGAAATCACGATGGTGAAGTATCGCAGCGTGTGATCGAAACGTTGCCAAAGGGCAATGAATCTATGGCGCAAGTGAATTTATAACGCAATGACGTTATGACGGTTCGGCAGTCTCGCCAGCCATTTGACCGAAGAATTTTGAAATCGCCCACCCAAATTCTTTCGCGCTGTTCTTCCGCAGCGTGTTGACCAAGTCCTTTGTCGATTGATTTTCTGGTTCGGTCAGGACCTGGTCGCTCAATTGCCGGTCGTCCAGTGGCTGTCTCCATGCGATCCGGTCAAGGCACAGTTTTCGACACGCAGTTTTGTTGGATTGAAAAAGTACCGATTCCAGCAACCGCCAACCGGTTTGATCACCGACCGCCAGTTTCGAGCACGCAGGCAGTGCTGAGGCCAGTGCACCGTTGCGTAACCGCAGGGTACGGTGTGCCGTGCGCGCGACCTTGTCCGCCAGAGCGGCGACTTTTGGGTCACCATCAAACATTCGGCGAACGACGCCTTCGAGTAATTTCAACGACAGGGCGTCAAGTTTTGCCAGTCTCAAACAGCACTTTAATGCAGATCCTCGAAACCGTGCGTCCGAATCGGACAGCAGATGCAAAACTTCATCTTCAAACCGTTCGCGCTGTTGTGGAAACTCTGCCAGTGATTCGATTGACCGGCAGGCGCGCCGGTACTTGTTATGGCGGCAATTCTCCAGCAGAAAATCGGTACCAAATTTCTGGACCTGTACGGACTTTTGAATGCCCACGCTGATCGCAGCGGCCTCGCGCACGATTTCGGCAACGTCGCTGATCGCGATTTCCAGCAACCGACACAGGCACAACACCCGTGCGCCCGGATGTTCCGAGCCCCACGGAAGGGGTTCGGCATCCGCATTACCCAGCAGTAGGCTGTAGCTTTCGACGGCCCCTTCGCGTACCAGCGGGTGATCGTCGCTGATCCCCACGTCGATTAGTTCGATGGATTGTTGTTGGGCGGCCTCGGTCAGGCCATCCCAGGATTGCATCAGTTTCGCCAACAACGCCACGGTGCGTTGGCGAACCAGCAGGTCTTTGGCCGCCAGTGATTCCTCGAACTGGTGGAATACTTTCTTGAGCGCCCGTTCCGGCGCTTCCAGCAACCCGTTCGCGAATTTCTGGTCTGCCTCTCTGCGCGCTTCGGCATTCAGGTTATAGATCGCCCGGTGCAGCTGTCCTGTGATTAGGGAGATTTCTCGCATAGACCGTCGGTCAGGCTTCCAGCCGGTTTCCTAGTGTTGGGGGATGATCTGTTAAGGCGCTTGGCAGTTGAAAGCTTACTGTTGGCGATGCTGCCAGCTGCGCTCCGGCGCTGGCAGCGTGGTCAACGGATGGTAAATTCCTGACTGGTAGTCGCCTAAAGGGGGGGCCGTCACCACGATTTGTGCGGTCGTTGGAGGATTGGGAGCTAGGTCGGACGCTGCATTGTGCACTCAACACCAAAGGTCACACCTGTCTGTTATTCACAGGCGGGCGACGGTCATGTTAAGCATAGCTTCTCTTGTCGGCCGCCGGTGGCCAGATTCGTGATTTTCTTCGCTGTGGTTCAATCGTGGCCTGCAAAGGTGGGATTGTAGTTGTCAGGAAATACGCAGCGCGCGTGGGGGGCTGGCCTCCTTCAAAAATTTGACGGTTGGTGTAGAATCTGAGATTCGTTTTTCACCGCAATTTACAGCTCAAAAACCAGCGATCCACCCGGGTTAAAGCATGTTTGATTCACTACAGGACGGCCTTAAAGGCGCATTCAAGTCACTGCGTGGCAAAGGCAAGATGACCGAAGGCAACATGCGCGACGGCCTGAAAATGGTTGAACAGTCGTTGCTGGATGCCGATGTCAGCATTGATGTTGTCAAAAGCTTCATGGCCAGCGTCACCGAAAAAGCGGTTGGCGAAAGGGTCCTGCTGGCACTCGACCCCAGCGAGCAGGTGGTTGGCATCGTCAACGAGGAATTGATTGAACTGTTGGGACCGGTGGACGACACGCTGTCGTTTCATAAAGAAGTCAATATCATCATGATGTGTGGCCTTCAGGGATCCGGTAAAACGACAACCTGTGGGAAACTGGCCAAGCTACTCCAACAGCAAAAGATTGAACCGCTGTTGGTGGCGGCCGACCTCCAGCGTCCGGCGGCGATCGACCAGCTGCACGTGATTGGCGATTCGTTGGGCGTGCCAGTCTACAGTGAACGAGGCGAGCAGGATCCGGTCAAGGTTTGCCGTAACGCCGTTGCAAAAGCCAAAGCCGAAAAATGCAAGGTTGTGATTCTGGATACCGCCGGTCGGCTGGCGATCGACGAAGAACTGATGGAGCAGTTGAAGACGATTGACAGTGACGTTCAACCGGATCAGGTAATGTTGGTGGTCGATGGTATGACCGGTCAGGATGCCGTCCGCAGTGCCGGTGCGTTCCATGATGCGTTGGAGCTTAATGGTGTCATCATGACGAAGCTGGATGGTGATGCCCGTGGCGGTGCATTGCTGTCGGTCAAGCATGTTACCGGCGTCCCGATCCGGTTTATTGGAACCGGCGAACACTTGGACAATCTGGAGGTGTTCCGCCCCGAGGGGATGGCCAGCCGAATTTTGGGCATGGGCGATATGCTGGCCCTGGTCGACGAAGCCAATAAACTGGTCGATGAAAAAGAGCAATTGCGGATGCAGGAGGCCCTAGAGAAGGGCCAGTTTACCTTAAATGATTTCCGCAACCACATGCAGAAAATGGCCAAGCCAGGTCTGATGCAGAAGATGATGGGCCTGTTACCGGGCATGCCCAGCATGGGTGACATTTCAAAAATGATGAATCAGGCGGACACTTCCAGCCAGATGAAGCGCATGGTGGGCGCGATTGATTCGATGACCGCCATCGAGCGTCGCGATCCATCGGTGATTGATATTCGCCGTAAGCAGCGGATCGCCGCCGGTGCGGGCGTTGATGTGAAATCGGTCACCGAGTTGCTGAAGAATTTTGGCATGATGAAAAATGTGATGACGGGTATGGCCGGCATGGGTGCGACAGAAAAAATGCAGGAGATGCAAAAGCTTCAGACGAACGCGATGAATCCCGGCGGCCTCCCCAAGATGAAAAAATCGACTGGCAAACGACTGACGCCCAAAGAGCTGAAGAAACGCAAGAAAGAGCGCGAGAAACAGTTGAAAGAGATGCGGAAAAAGAAACGGCAGGGCGGTTCGGACAACTAAATATACAGCGCGCTGCCGGTGTTCTACGCAGCGTCCCCGTTTTCGCTGCGTTGCAAGGCAGCGTCCGAAATTTCGCCGTCTTCGCTGACATCCTCGAACCTTACGCTGACCCGTTTAGAGACGCCGGACTCCTGCATCGTGATGCCGTACAGCGTGGTTGCGGCGGTCATTGTTTTTTTCGAATGCGTGACGATTACAAATTTCGTCCATCCCAGAAAGCTCTTTAGTACATCGATAAACCGGCCAATGTTGGCTTCGTCAAATGGGGCATCGACCTCATCCAGCACACAAAACGGGCTGGGACGGAACTGGAAAATCGCCATCAACAGACTTACGGCCGTCAATGCCTTTTCACCACCGCTAAGTAGTGAGTTATTGAACTGGGGTTTACCGGGCGGTGTCGCCACGATTTCGACGCCGGCCTCCAGAGGATCGACCCCCTCTTCCAGAATAATATCCGCCTGTCCGCCGCCAAAGGTTTGGCGGAACAGCTTCTGAAAGTTTTGCCGGATCGCCTCCAGGGTTTCCACGAACAGCTTTCGGCTGTCGGCGTTAATCCGCACGATAATTTTTTCCAGTGTCTCCTTGGCCGCCACCAGATCCTGATACTGCTGATCCATCTTCAGATAGCGCGATTCAAGGTCCTCCAGTTCCGACAGCGCGTCAAGATTGACCGAACCAATATGGCCAATCTTTTTTCGCAGGTCGGCGATTTCGGCATCAATCGAGTCGCGCTGATCCAGATCCTCTTCGGAAAGGTCCAGTTCCGGGTCCGCGGCTGAAATTTCGATTCCGTAGTCTTCTTCCAGACGATTGGCCAGTTGCTGCCGCTGCATCGTCAGTTGTTCGATCTGAAGTTTGGCCTGATGGGCCTTGTCCTGTGCCTGGCGCAGCGCATCGCGGGTGGCAGTGAGTTCCAGGTTCAGCTCCCGGCGAGACGTATCGACTTCGGTGCGTTGCTTGAGCAACCTTGTGATCGTATCGGAGGCCGATTCGTTTTGTTGTTCCAGATCGGCCAACGCTTGGCTGCCCGCATCGATCGCCGCGCGGGCCGTTTTTTCCGCTTCGGTGTCGGATTTAATTTGGGAGGTGATTTGGGAGAGCAATTGTTCCTGTTCACGTTTTTCGTCGATCGCCTGCGCCTGTCGATGGGCCAGATCGTCCAGCTGTTGCTCCCATTTGGCCAGTTGTACCTTGGCTGTGGTGGCCTTGCGTTCGGTCTCCGATCGTTTCTTTTGGGCGGCCATTGCCGATGATTCGTCAGCGCTGATTAACTGCGTAATGGAGGCGATCTGCGACTCCTGGGCTGTCAGTTGGTCCCGGTCAGCAACGACCTTGGACCGGGCTGCGGCCAGATTGGCTGTGGCTGTGTCGTTTTCCTGCTGTGACGCGGCAAGCGCCGCGCGCGTTTGTTTGAGTTGTTTTTCGAGCATCGCTTCCTGAGACTGGAACTCGGAAAGCTTGCGGGCCAGTTGTGAATTTTCACCGATTAGTTCTTGGACATGTTGTTCTGCAACATCACGGCGGGTGGTCAGGTCCGAGGTTTGCTTGCGCAGCGCGTCGATTTCCTGATCCAGTTTCACCAATGAGCGCTTTAACGCCCGAAGTTCGCTGCGGCGGGAGACGATTCCCACTGCTCCCGTTTTTGGTCCTACCACCACGGTCCCGTCGGATTCGACGATTTCGCCGTCGAGCGTTACAAACCGTGATTGCTTGCCGGCACCTGCCTGAAGATCCAGGGCATGCTGAAGGTGTTTGACGATCCATGTGCCGCCAAGCATTTTTTCGATAAAGGCGGCATGGGGTTTGTCCACCTGTACCAAGCGGTCGGCGCGTCCGATGACGCCGGCGGCACCGCTGAGGTTAATTTTGGGATCGGCCCCCAATGCGGTCGGGTTGTTCAGCTGAATCAGTCCAACGCGCCCGTGCACCTTTAGTTTTTCTTCGGCCAACAGATCGACCATCTGACGCCCGTCCACCACCAGATACTGGGCCTTGTCGCCAAGTGCCACATCGACGATGCCGGCATGTTGGACGTTGACAGACACGAGGTCCGCAACCAGCCCGATGATTTCCTGTAGGTGCCCCGCCGAAGAGGTTTTGGCTTCTTTGAGAAGCGCTTGTGCACCCGCGTTAACGCCTTCGAGTGCGTTTTCGAGTTCTTGGATGACCTCAGAACGTTGTGTCATACCGGCCTGTTGGTTGGTCAGTGCGTTCAGTCGTTCTTTGCCGGATTCCAGTTCGTCTTTCAGGCTTTCGAAGTTTTCGCGTGCTTTTTTCAGGTCACCGTCGCGTGTCTCTTCTTCCTTGCGAAGGCGCTCGGTTTCTTCGGCGATCTGTTTCAGTTCTGTTTCGCTGTGAACGCACACGGATTGCAGGCGTTTGAGTTCGCCAGCGGATTTTTCTTGTAGTGACGAGTAATTTTCGATCTGCGATTCAGTAGAGCTGACGAGTTTTCCGATTTCGCTGATCATCTGCATCAACGCGACGTGCTGTTGGCGTCGGTTCTGGTTTTGGTCCTGAAACGAAGCCAGGTTTTCGTCCAGTGCAGCCAGTTCGGCCTCGTGGGATTTTAGTGAATCGGACACATCGCGGAATTTCAGTTCGGCGTCCTGAAGTTCTTTGGTTGATTCTTCGATCCGTGACGTTAGCAGTTTTGTTTTTTCTTCGGCCGATTTGTGTTGAGATTTGTATTGGAGGGAACGGGCGGTGAAATCTGCGATGCGCGATTCGTTCAGCTCTACTTGCGACTTCGTTTGCGTAATTTTTTCGCGGATTTCGGTCGCGCTGTTTTGTTGTGTTTGGACTTGGCTGGCGATCTGGTTGAACTGGGTGTCGATGGTCTTCAGTTGGCCGGACTGGGCCAGCGAAGATTTCTCCAGTTCGGCAATTTGACTGACCAGAGATTTTGCCTGCGCGTTGGAGGTTTCCAGTTTTTGCGTATACTCTCGCCAGTCCTTCATTCCGACAAAGGTACGGAGTTCCTGCAATCGTTCGGCGTGTTCCTTGTACCGGGCGGCCTTGGAGGCCTGTGCCTTGACACTGCGGTAGCGACTGCCAACCTCTTCGACGATGTCGGCCAGGCGGATCAGGTTGGCTTCGACCCGCGCCAGTCTTCTTTCGGCTTCGACGCGTTTCGCCTTGAAGCGACTGATGCCGGCGGCCTCTTCAAAAATCGCACGGCGATCTTTGGCGTTGGTTTGTAACAGGCGCTCGACTTTTCCCTGTTCGATCAGGCTGTAGGCATCGGTGCCGACTCCGGTGCCCCGAAACAGGCTGCGGATATCTTTGAGACGGGTGGCGTCTCCGTTGATCAAATATTCGGTTTCACCGCTGCGGTAGACGCGGCGGCTGACGTGGACTTCATCGGCATCGTAGTCAAAAATGCGGTTCTGGTTTTCTAGGATGATGGTCGCCTGGGCAGCATTGGCCGGTCGCCGACCGTTGGCACCACCGCTGCCCTTGAAGATCACATCGGACATTTCCTTGCCGCGCAGGCTTTTGGCGCTTTGTTCACCAAGTACCCATTTGATCGCGTCGACGATATTCGATTTGCCGGAACCGTTAGGCCCGACGACAACCGTAATCCCGGCAGGAAACTCGAATCGGGTTTTCTCGGCAAAGCTCTTAAAGCCACTGACTTCAAGTGCTTTGAGCATGCGACGACTCCGTTGGATGGAATAAAAGTTGAGGGTTGATGTGTCGTGTCACAATGTGTTCGGGCAGACACAGCGGTAATGCCGGGTTATTGCTGGAAACGTTCCTTGACCGAGGACCACCACGCGGCCGGCTTGACGGCAGCATCCTTGATCACATGGGTACCCGCCTGCGCTCCCGTTTTTATGCGGTTTCTGAATTTGCTGCCCGGGAGTCGTGACGGCGATCTCAAACTTTCGGCCAGCGATTCTTTGGTCCGGGCCGAAGTTGTATCAGAAGGTGACCGATCGACCATATTATCCGGCAACCCGTGGTTCTGGAACCTGCGCCCGACCTTGGGCATGGCATCGACGGCCAAGCGGCCGTTAAGCATATCTTCCTTTTTTGCGAGGCGACTCATTTTCAGCAAGGTTTCGTAACCGTAGCCGGCCCGTGCCACGGTTTGAATCACATCGCTGACACGGTCACTACAGGTGGTACGCGAGGGGTTGTCCGACCGATAGGTCGCGACTGTCACCGTACCATCCTGATTGGCTTTGACTGTCAGGCCACTTTCCACATACAGAAACCGGTCACCAAAAGTTTGTGAGTCATTGAAAACAATGACCTCGGGCAGCTCCCTTTTGGCGAAATGCATCAATGCCGGGGATTGATTATCGACCACCGACAGTTTGAATCCCCGGTTCAACCACTGCCCGGCAACCAACGGATGCTGTGGGTTGCGTTCTCGAATTGCACGAAACGCCCCGTAACGCGTTTCTGCACTCGGTTCCTTCAGCAGATTTTCCAATGCGGTTTCAGCCACGGCAGACTCCAGCGTCGTCAACGCGGAGAGAGCCTGCCAGCGAAAGGCGGGTTCGGTGCGGGCAGCCAGTTCGAGGGTTGTGACGCCGTCGTTTAGACCCTGATAGGCCAATGCCTGGGCGGCAGCGAAGCGCACCTGAAGGTTGCTGTGCCCCAGGGCGCGTTTGAGTGTAGGAATTGCCTGTTTGCCGATCGCCTCCAGACGGATGGCCGCCAAACCGGCAGTCAATGGGTTCTGTAATGATGCTTCCAGCGTGTCCATGCGATTTACCTTGAGATGGGCCGGTTCGCTGTAAGCCATGTTGGAAACCACCTGGGCATATCGACCGACATTATGGCGGTACTGGCCGGGAATTTTCAGTTCAATGATTTGATCCGTTTTTGAATTGGCCACGCCCTGGAGGCCTGAAGATGTTGAAACAGTGAAACGTTCGTTGATCGCAGAAGAGATTGCGGTGGATGTTCGAATCGATTTTGATCCCGTGCGAATCATCAATATCAGGTCGCGATTGACCTTGGAGATGCCGCCTCCCATCACCTTTCCCGACAGGCGATTGGATGCATCGTTACGCGTTTCAAAAGCGGACCAAGTAACAATGGGGCCTTTTCCCAGCCCTTGCAGATGACCTTCCTTGACGGTTCCGCCAAGCTTTGCGGTGGTGCGCAGGCGCATTTTCTGAATGTAGCCACCCTGTAGTGATGAGGCGTCGGTATCGCTGAGGGGGAAAATTTCCAGGTCGAAGCGATCACCCTGCCTGACACCGGGCGGCAACATACCCCGAACCAAAACCATTTCGGTATTTTTGCTGTCCAACAGTTCTTCTGCGGGCTGGGGGGTTTCAATGGTTTCCAAATCGCGCAGCAACCGTTCGCGCAGCGCTCCCGGTTTGGCGGCACTTCCGGTACCTTTCAAGCCGCTGACGACAGCGACGCCTTCGATTTTCTGGAAATTCAGCCCCGACATTTTGCAAATGCGGGCAATATATTTGGTTTCGGAAGTGTCTTCTGTTTCGGACGCCTTCAGCATTCCGCCATCCCGGCTCTGTCCCCGTTTGACGATATTTTGGCATCCGCCCAAGGTACACACGCACGCAATGACGACAATACAGGTGGTGATGAGGCGTTGGTGGATATCGTCCATCGTTCAGCCTTCCTTGGCAAGAATCGGGGATTGGCGGATTGGTTTTCAATCGAAACGACACAGGCAGGCGGTCGCGGTCGGAGAGTAAATCTCAGGGGGGTTGCTGTCAATCCACATTCCGCTAGCAGCCTCGTGGCACCGTGACGCCAGGGCAGTAGCTTCGCCATGATCGGCAAAGTGAAATGTGTGGGGCGGTTTTGCCCATCTTTGACCTGATGCGATTCAAAATCGGCGATGGAAGTGAAAAAATAGGTCGATACTCTTTGTTAGCCCGCTGACCCGGGGCTGGGGGCTCTTTTCTGGTGTTTTTTGATGGCTTGGAGGCGTGGTTGTGTTGAGCAAATTTTTTTCAAAGTGGAAACGGGGACAGCAAAAACAACGCGGTCGTCACGTGGCGGTCGCTGCAAGCTATCAGGAATTGGAAAAACGCCAGGTTCTGACCAGCCTGACGGGCGCTGATGGTCCGGTGGATGTCGCCGGCAACCCGCTGGCCAGCATCTATCTGAACCGGGATACCAAAATTCTCTACATCCACGCCCAGGTTCAGAACCCCAATCTTCCCGGATTGGCGTCTGATATTTCGGTTACTGTGGATCGTGCAGATGGCGACATCATCGTGAGTCAAATCGCGGGATCGGCGGGTTTGCTGCGTGACGTGCCGGGACTCAGTGCTGAGTCTTTATTGGTCAACTCGCGCAGATTTTATGCGGGTTCCATTGAGAGAATCATTTACAAGGGATCCGAGGGTAACGATCGATTCCAGAACCGTACCCAAATCAACGCGCGTATCGCGGGGCGTGGCGGAGATGACTATCTGGTCGGCGGTGGTGGTCAGGACCGTGTGATCGGAGGTGACGGTAACGACCGACTGTTTGGTGGACGTAACGACGATGTGCTGATTGGTGGCGATGGTGATGACTGGTTGTCTGAAGACCGCATTAATGACAACGGTAACGATCGTTTGATTGGTGGTAATGGTGACGACCGAATGGCGGGTGGTGTGGGCGACGATTTTATTATGGGCGGTAACGGCAATGACGTGATCGGCAAACCTGTAGCTGAAACCACCGGCCTGGTGGCAGGGCCAATTATTTGGAGCGTCGGGAATGTTGAGGCCGGGATCGCGGAATCGGGCAACGACAGGATATTTGGCAATGCGGGGAATGACACGATCTACGGTGGCCTCGGTAGCGACAGAATCTATGGCGGGGCAGGCGACGACCAGCTGCATGGTGGGGCGTCGCTGTCAGGTGATTCGTCGATCTTCGCAGCCAATGTTCAGGACACCATTGCCGGAGGTGCGGGCCACGACACGATCGTCGCCGGGTATTCCTCACTGTTGGCTTTTGGTGGAATGGGTAACGACCGAATTACGGGGTCCGCAGGGCAAGATCGATTGATTGGACATGCGGGCAATGACATTCTAACCGGGTTGGCTGGCGACGATTTCATTTCCGGTGGCAATGGTCATGATATCTTGCGTGGCGGTGCCGGCAGCGACCGAATCAACGGCGGGGCAGGGGAGGACCAGCTGCACGGCGACGGGGGAGCCGACAAAATTTTTGCGGCCTTGCCGGTGGAAGCTGGCATCGCAGCGCTGGGACGCGACCAGATCTTTGGTGACGCCAAATTGGATTTCATTCTGCGCGACCTGAGCGATACGCTGGAGGGCGATAACGATCGCCTGCTGTAGCGCAGGTAGACGGCGTGCCGGTTCGGAGGATGGCGGATTGGCCTTTGGCGAATGAGGAAACGAAAGATTATCACTACGGATCAGTGGTTGGTATTCGCGAATAGGCAGGCGAGGCGGGGGAACCGGTATCGGTTTGGCATTTAAAAAAAAGTTGGATTTGAGTCACAAACTGGCTGTCGGTTTCGCTATAGTGGATTGTGACTGTGTTTCAGTTCCTGTTCAAATCACTTTTGATTCGTCACGACAATGCCTATTCCTTTTATGTGTTTTAGCTGCGGTAAGTCAGTTAATGTGCCGGACAACTACGCCGGCAAAAAAATCAAATGTAAGTGCGGTGCGGTCGATACGGTTGATGCCGTTGCGGTGCCGGCACCGGTAGCAAGACCGACCGGGAAATCGACCGGCGGCGGGAAAAATGCCGGCAAACGGATGTCGAAAAAACAACGGGAAGCACAGGCTCTTGAAAAGACACTGGGTAAGGACTGGAAGAAAAAGGAAAAACAAGAGCAGACGCGGATTGGTGGTGAAAGCCAGCACTGGGTGTTTGATGCCCTAGACGTGTTACGCCAAGGCCCCGTTCAGGCTTTTTGGGGATTTACGCTCGGCTGCTTCATGCTTTGCTTTGGCCTTCATATGAATACTTGGATGCCTCCGATTCGATATGTCCGGCGGATTCCGATCTTCTTTGTTCTGTTCGGCGGATTTACTTTTGTGGTCGGTTTTGTATTGCTGGTTATGGGGTTGATGAACAAAGAGAAGCGCGCTGAACACAGTTCCGCGACCATCATGGGGATTATCATCGGGACAGTGGTGGTGCTGTGTGTGATGGCCGGGTTCGGCGTCTGGTTCGTTCAATACATGCAGGAAAATATGTCCTATGACCAATACGACTATGACAACATCGACGATCTCGAAGGGCTTGAAGGTCTCGACGTGATTGAATTCCGGTAGACATCTGTTGTTGGGCGCGGGGGGCAAGGGCAGGGGGATGGCGAGGCTATTCCGGGCACCGATGGGTATCGACTGAAACGGGCTAGAACCCGAGTCGCTGCGCGTCGTACCATTTACCGCCCAAGTTGAAGCGAAAATCGACTTTCTCTAGGTCGTATGCGGCGATGGCGTGATCGACCGCGTTGGCTTCTAGGTCCTCAATGTCGTTGAAAGTGGCCGTGTGGTTTCGCAGGACGGCCCGTGCACCACTGCCCAAGGACTTGATCAAGTCCAGGTTTTCTACATCGTTGATCGTGACGCGGTCTTCGCCTCCTCCGCCATTAAAGTGGCTGTGTTCGAGATTCGTCATCCGCAACATTTGAAGCGTGGTCTCAAATTCAATGTCGCCGTGGTTGATCTCTAGCGCGTCATCGGCGTGGCTGCCGACCAGTGCGATTAGATCATCGCCGCCCCGACCATCGATTGAAACTTCATCGAACCCAATCGTGCGCCCCACCGCCATTCCGTCAGACGAGGATTCCACGAATGTATTATCGGCAAAGAAGCGGTCATTGCCGTTGGTTCCCTCGAACGCGGCGGTGTCGTGGCCGTCATCGCCAGGCCGGGCAACGGTCAGGTCAAATTTGCCTGCTTCGATAGAGTACCCATCACCACTGAGAGTGGATTGCTGTTGAGCGAACCGGAAATGATCGTTGCCACTGCTGCCAGCTAGATAGGCCGCGTCCTGGCCATCCCCGGCGTCAACCGTCAGGTGTTCGAACGAACTGACGTAGTGCAAAAAACGATCGCCAACAAACGAGGCCGAACCAGCCCGTCCGTACAGAATTTCGTTTTCATTGGACCCCGTCAGTGACACGGAATCGTGTGCTCCGGCATCAATGACATTGATCCTGCCAAAACCGGCCGCATCAATCTCTCGATCACCCTGGACCAGTTTTGCGTTCGTCTGATTGAGATGGAACTGTTCGGCCAAATCTGTGCCGGTGAAGTTGGCGTGATCAGATCCGCCACCGCCATCGACGCTGACCTGTTCGAAACCGGCGGCCAATACGCGCTGGTGGTCATTTTTTAACCAGCTGGTCTGCTTGTATTCCGCGAAGATATCGGTACCCGCAGTGCCCGTGAGTCGCACGGAATCGTTTCCGGATCGACCATGGGCGTAGATCTTTTGATACTGGCCTGTGTTGGTTTGGAAGTTGCCGTTTTCCAAGGAAACCTGGTTGGAGGAAACGCTCAGGCGGTCGTCACCGTGACTCCCCTGAATGTTCAGGCTGTCGTTGCCGGTTGCGTTGTCGATGTTAACGACCGTTATATCATCGGCATTGAGTTGAAATAACTCGTTCAGGATCTGGATCTTGCGATGCTTGATGGTTACGGAATCGTCGGAATCACCCAACGTGACTGACAAATCATCGTTCCCGCCGTTGCCGGAATAGTTGATCTGACGTAATTCTGACAGGTCGAATACGGATGAATGGTCATTCAGCCGAACCGTCAGGGTTTGGGTTGTATCGTCAACCGTCAATGCGACGACATCATCAATACCGGACCCTTTAATTGAGAGGACGCCCTCGCTGAGCCTTACGTCTTCGTTCAGGACTGGAATGACTGCCGGAGTTTCTACTGTTGGTGTAGGTGGCTGAGATTCAGCTTGTGGTCTTTCCGTATTGACACTGGGGATTTCATTGGGGGTAGGGTTGGATATCGGGTTGAGGGGTGTCTGCTCCTGGGATGGTGGTTGTTCTTCGGGAGGATCGTTGGCTCCCTTCAGAACGGATTCGATGGCTGCCTGGAGGTTGACCTGTGCGTAAGTTGTTCCGGTGACGGAATCAAAGACCTGGTCGGCAGTGGAGCGCAGTTGTTCGTACAGCAGGTCCTGATTAACGTTTTGGACGCCAACCATCTCGTTTGCCTGTCGTAACAGGGCACTGGCTCCTGCGACGTAGGGCGCGGCCATGCTGGTGCCCGATGAACCGACAAATGGATTGGTTCGGGCTCCGTAGAACAGGTGCGCTGGCACGGTGCTGGTGATGCTTTGTCCGGGAGCGGTCAGCACGTGTGGGGCGCGTTGGCTGAAGTCGCTGAATTCGCCACTGGCTGTATGGCTGGCGACGGGGACAACGGAGGAACTGCTGGCCGGATAGGCCAGTTGGCTGCTGTGGGTTTCGTCGAAGTGGTTTCCGGCAGCAACGCTGACGAAGATACCGTCGCGCTTCAGTTGGGCCAGTTCTTCTTCGAGGATTTGCTGGTAGCTTTCGTCTGGTGTGGTCCCCAGCGAGAGATTGACTGTCGTGATTGGGTTTTCAAAATTGTGTTGATTGTCATGAACCCACTGTAGCGCCTGTTCGACCCATTCCAGTTCATTGCGGCCGGCATCGTCGAATACGCGCAGGGCAACCAGGTCCGCTCCGGGGGCAAGTCCGGTGTACTTCAGATCGGTGCTGCCAATGATGCCGGCGACGTGGGTCCCGTGAAATCCGGTTGGGCCGTCGTCATAGGGATTGTTGTCGTTTTCGGCGAAATCGTAACCGCCAACCACGCGATGCCCTGCGCCGTACCCACCGCCTAGGGCCACATGGTCAAATGCGATACCGGTATCGATCACTGCGATGGTCTGCCCGGTACCGTCGAGACCATACTGCTGTGCCAGTTGAGCGGCGGCGGTGGTGGGCGAGAGCGTGTTGGCCCGGTTGTTTAGGGCCTGAACGATGGCGGCTGGAGCGACGGCGGAATGGACCGAGTCATCAGCCTGGATATCGGCATCGGGCAGCACCGTGGCGACGGCTTGTGCTGACATGACGATGCGGCTTTCGAATTCTTCGAAGCGTCCAATGCGGCTGGTAAGCGTGCCGGGGTTGTCTTTTGAGTTCGATAACATGTTTTACTTGTGCGCAGCGCGGGACAGTCAGCCCGTCGTCTGGCACCAGAAAATACCGGCAGCCGTGGGCTGAACCATCGTGGTTAGGAAAAGCGCCAAGATCCGTTGGGCGCGGAGAGCAAACATGCAATCAGGCGTGACAGCGTAAGCAACCGGCAGAAACCACCCGGTCGTCGCCAGCCAAGTGGGGACTTGCTGGCGGGGGTGGTTCTATTTTCCGCAATTTGCTGCAATCGCTGTCGGGAACCAAAATCCTTGGTTCCCACGTTAGTTCCGTTGGGGAATCCGATCGTCCGGGATCAGACTTGATTGCCGCCAACTGTACGTTTCAAGAAGCGCGATGGGTTTGCGGAAACGCTGCAAATCGCGGGGCTGTCCAGCCAAAGGTGAATCTGTGCGGGTTAGGCAAGGTTGTCTGAATAGGGCGCGCAGCCCGGCGCTGCAAAGACGTTCTGCCGGGGGCTGGTGGAGTCAATTTTGCGGGTTGTACGACCGATAATCCAAAACAGGTAATCTGGTCCGGACGATGGATTGATTGCGTCCATTTGCGATTTGTTGACAAGAGGATAATTCCGTGAAGCCCATTTCTGCTTTTCGATTTTTCAAGATGACCTGGTTGGATAAGCCCGTTGCTGATCGAGCAGTATATAAACTGATCAAGCAGCGTCAGATTCGCTCGATCGTCGAAGTCGGGCTTGGCGACGGCAGTCGTTGCGAAAAACTGATTGCAGTGGCCAAGGCATTTTCAGAAGATAAAGTTCGATATACGGGCGTCGATTTGTTTGACGCGCGCGAGCCGGCGGATGATTTGGAACCGCTTAAGTTGATCGAGATGCACCGGCGTCTCAAGGGCGTCGATGCCAAGACGCAACTGGTGCCCGGGGATATCGGTTCGGCACTGCCGCGGATCGCAAATTCTCATCTGCGTACCGACTTAATATTGATATCCGCCGGATATGAGCGTGAGCAGTTGTCGATGGTAAAGTCGTTTTTGCCGCGGATGCTTCACCCAAGTTCGCTGGTGCTGATTCAAAGCAAGCAAAACGGCGAGTTTAAAAAGCTGAGCCGCCTGGAGATCGAAAAATCCGTGAACAAGACCACTGACCGCAAGTCATCTGACGTTCGCAAAGCGGCGTAGGCTGGCCCAGCCAATGCAAAACGTTGAAAAAGACGACGCCTTGGTTTGGCGTGCCCGGGTTGGCATCGATTTCCAAAGTTAGGCTTTATTAGCGATTGGTCCGTCGGCATCCGCACCATTCGCGGAAAGGTGCTTGACTGTGACTGTAGTGGGGCCGTGGTGATGTCTATTTCGCGCATGAAAAAACACGACCAGCTTTTTGGTGCTGGTCGTGTTGAATTGCGTACTCCGCAGCCGTTGGCCACGACGGTACGCGAAACTATTTTGGTAGGTGCTTCCCGGATTTTGGTGGTTGGCAGGAAACCGTAGTGCCCCGCAAGGGATTCTAGCGATTGCCACTACATTGCCAGATTATCCCGGGAAAGAGTCTTTAGAAAAAATCTTTTTGTTTGAGCGATGGCTAACACCGCTTTGCTTACCTATCATCGGCTTTTGTTGTGTGCGTTTGAATCAAAACGAGGAAGAGCCTACAACCGTTGCTTTCGGTATCTTCGCCGCTGTGCTGGCGGCTTTCGTGATTAACGCCTCTTCGTTTCGCGACTATAATAGCATCGACTTGTCGTCGGCTATTTTTTTCCGGAGAACCTAATGTCCACCAATCCTATCTCAGGCAAAACCGATTCAGTCGTTTGCACTTCAGGCTCTGTTCGGGAAAAGATGGCCGGCACATTGCGATTGGAGGCGCAGATGATTGCGGCCGCCAGTGAACGGTTAAACGATGATTGTGGGAAAATTGTCAGTCTGTTGGCAGCCTGCGGTGGAAGGATTCTGTTGACGGGCATGGGGAAAACAGGTTTTATCGCCCGCAAGGCTGCCGCAACGCTTTGCAGCACCGGTGCTCCGGCCATTTTCCTGCACCCTGCCGAGGCGATTCACGGTGATCTGGGGATTGTAACGCCGCATGATGTGTTGCTGGCGATGTCCAACAGCGGCGAGACCGAAGAGATTCTTAAGCTGACGGAGTATATGCGTCGCGGTGGCGTCCCTGTTGTGGGGCTGGTTGGTAATCTGGGTTCGACGCTGGCCTGCAACAGCGATTTTGTGATTGATTGCAGAGTTGAACGGGAAGCGGATGAACTTTCGCTGGCCCCGACCTGTAGCACAACGTTGATGCTGGCGGTTAGTGATGCATTGGCGATTGCATTGATGGATCAACGCGGGTTCACCGCAGAGGAATTCGCGCGGTACCATCCGGGGGGGACGCTGGGAAAAAAGCTGTTGTTGAAGGTCAGCGATGTGATGCACGTGGCATCCGCGATTCCCAATGCCGACCAGTCGGTAAGCTTGCGCGATGCGATCGAGCAAATCAGCCGGCACGGACTTGGCTGTTTATTTTTAACCGATGGGGAAGGCCGACTGTCGGGAGTGTTGACTGATGGCGATTTGCGTCGTTGTTTTCAATTGTGGACCGGTAGCATTGATCAACTGATGGGATCGCCAGCAGAAGTCGTGATGACCCAATCGCCTCTTACAATCACCAGCGGTCAGTTGGCGGCGGTTGGGCTGCGCAATATGGAGGATCGTCAAATCACCGTGCTGCCTGTGGTTGATAATGGGGAACTGGTGGGCGTGGTGCATCTACATGATCTGATCAAAGCCGGGCTGGCCTGATTCGACTGGAGAACGCGCCGCCGGATCGTCGCACTTGGCTTTGCGGGTGAAGCTTGCCGCTCCGCGTTCGGTTCAGATTGACACTCTGCGTCCGATTTAGCGCGTCGCGCAAGTGCCGGCCAGAGCACACGATCCGCATCCTGATGATTTACATCCGCTCTCTTCGGTGCCGCAGGTGGGGCCGCAACCCTCTGCCAGCGATTGAGCAAATTTCCTGAATTTAACTTTGCGATCGTAGGCTTCGGCCAACTCTGCGGTGACGGCTTCGACGCGCGGGTCGGTGTCACCCAAAAAATAAAAAAACAACGATTCCCCGTCGAACAGATGTTCGACATCGACCAGCGTCACCGGTAACGCGCGTTTGACCAGGATCTTTCGACATTCTTCAAACGCCCGATCGCGGAATCGATCCAGCCGCTCAAGGATCATTTCGTCTTCCGGGGTGGTTGTTCGAAGTAAATCACCGGCAGGGCGGTTGATACTGTTGCACGCCTGGTCAGGCGTCTCGTCGTTTGGTGGCGGCAGGTCGCACACGACAGTCCCCCACTCCAGCCCACGGGAGGTTCGGCAGATCACGCGCTGATCGCGCTGGTACCTGCGGAAGTCGCTGGCCTCAAAAGTGCCCAGCACTCCCATCAGGCCAGTTTTGACAAAGTGAAGAGTACCCACAAATGGAAGTTCTGTATTAGGGAGTGGTCAAAGCCTAAATCTTAACACAGCCGCTGCCAGCAAAAAAGAAGGAGAGTCGCGACCGAAGTCACGACTCTCCAACTACCACCATTGACCACCAAAGATGTGACAAAGCGTCAACGCAATCGCCGTACCAAAAATCGTTAATTCTTTGATTGAAATTCGGAAGGCGGTTAAAACCCTTAGAATACCGATGATTTGTTGGCCCAATCAATGTGCTGGCAAGACAAACTGCGCAAACGGTTTCCGTTCACTGCACAGAAACATGGCAGGGATCGGTGAATCGAGTGCAATTGCTGTGCGACGAATGGGTGGGCTGCTGCTTTGGTGCGCTGGTTTAAAACGCGGCTTATTTTTCTGGTTGGCGGTTTGCCAACCGCCAATGGCAACCTATGGACGAATCTGGTATTTCCGTTGGTTCCCAAATAACCGCTACAGCTTAAGGCTGGCTTTGTCCAAATTATTACGACCTACGCGCTTTCGCCAAACCGCGACGAACGATGACCTATTGATACTCGTACCACGTGCGACACGCGAACAATGCTGGGCGATTTGACCCAACTGACACGTTCTTGTTCGCACGGTCGCGTGAAGCCGCCAGGCTTTGACTGGTATGACTGTTACGATTCGCCAAATGCGATTCTGAAAACAGGTTTTACCAAGCGACACGACACACCGGATAATTTTGCAACGGACTGCTTTTTTCTGGAATTGCCAAAGTGACCTTCCAAGTCTGATGTAGACTCGGCCGCTCTTGCACTCCAGAACTTTTACTCAAAAGCCAGGCGGATCCAAGATGCAGTCTTCCCAATTCAGTAGTTCCTTCGCAGCATTGCGTGTCTCCGACAAGCGGCATTCCTTCCTGAGGCAGCTGGTTCATACAAGGCGACCGACGCGCACGGCTGTACTCGCGATGAGTATTCTTACGGTGCTTGGAATTGCGTTTGCACCGGCGTCTGTGCTGGCGGTTCAGGCGACGAAGCCCAATATTGTTCTGATCAATCTGGATGACGCTGACGCGGATATCTTGTCGGGCGAAAACCTTGATAAACACTATCCAACGCTGGCAGCTCTGGCCAGACGATCGACTGTGTTTACCAATGCACACGCGACCACGCCATTTTGTGCTCCCAGCCGGGCAGCGTTGTTTACCGGACAGTACGCTTTTAACAACGGGTGTAAGACAGGAACGGAGTCACACACGATCAGCAACGGATTCAATGGCGGGTACAGACGGTATAAAATTAACGGTCACGACCAGAACGAATTGGGCGTGTGGATGAAGCAGGCCGGGTATCGCACAATTCATGTCGGTAAATTCCATCACGACGGCTATCAGAACGAAGTCCCCCCCGGATGGGATGACATCAGTGTCAGCAAAGGGATGAAATTTTTTAACACAGCCAAGTTTTCAAACATCGGGGGAGCGCCGCGCGCTTTCCAGACCGGAAACAGTACTTATGTCTCCAACGTTGATCGGGAGCATGCCGCGATCGCACTTGGTCAACACTTCGCCAGACGCCCCACGCAACCTTTCCTGTTGTCATTGGCGCCGCTTGCACCGCACACACCTGATGATCCGGATGTGACTCGCATGGTAGAACCGAAGTATGCGAATTACGCCAGTGACGCGCTACAGCCGACCGATACTCCCGATTACGACGAAGCTGATTTCAGTGACAAACCTGATCATCTCCAGCGCCGCCGACTCTCAAGAAGTGAGATCGCGCGTTATCAGTTAATTTACCAGTCGCGTCTGCGTGCGATGAAGAGTGTGGATGATCAGTTGAAGGCGATCTTTGATCAAATCAGTGCTGCCGGGAAGATGGGAAACACCTGGATCATTCTGAGTAGTGACAATGGCTATCAGTTGGGACATCATCGCATGTACGCCAAAAAAGATCCGTTTCATCGCACGACCAATGTCCCATTGATGGTGACCGGACCGGGGATCAATGGACAGCAGTTCGGCAACCATCTGATCGCACACTTGGATATTTGTCCGACCATTTTGCAACTGGGAGGGGCCGGTATCCCTGCGAGCGTTGACGGAAAGTCGTTCGCGCCGCTGATTCAGCGGCCGTCCTCATTCAATGAAGCGACGTGGCAGCGATCGATCATGATTGAAAACTGGGCGGACAAGTTTATGCTGGGGCAGCGGTTGTCGGTCGGGTACACTGCGGAGAGGTATTATGACGAGATTTACGTCGCTTGGGCCAATGGCCAGCGCGAGTATTACGACCTACAGGTTGATCCATACCAGCTAAACAACCAGTTTGACTCTCTGACGACGCCCGAGAAAGAGAACCTAGCGGAGTCGCTCCGCAACTTCAGAAAAACGAATGTAGCCCCCAATATCACACTCACCACGCCCGCACGCGGAGCGACTGTGACGGACAAGATCAAATTTTCCGGAATGATGGAGGATAATTCTGCGGCGGTGGCTTCGTTGGTAACCATTAAAAGTTTCCGAACCGGCAAATATTTCAATGGCCAATACTGGCAGGATACGCCGTTCCAGATCACCGTGCCCGGAGTAGACCCCGGCAGTAATTTCAATCAGTGGGAGGCCACAATTGGACTGTTTTCCGAAACGACCAATAACGTGGACTACCTGCAAAGCTGGGTGCGCCCAATTGATGACAGCGGCCGACGAGGCAATGTGGCTTGGACCAGCAACATCATTAATGACAGGTCGATGTTTGCCCGGTTCAACCCAACGATCAACGGCAAGACATTTCAATACAAAACGCAGCAGATCAATGGATTCATGGGGAAGTACCCGAATACAGAAATCAAGATTGCGGTTTACGACAGACGTTCGGGCCAGTATTTCAACGGAACGTCGTTTCAGTCGGATTACGTGCGGTTGGATGCGGAGGTGTTGCCCAACAATCGGTGGCAGAGAAAGTTAAATCTGCCCAGCGGGTCTTACCGGGTGTTTTTGCGAGCGACATCGGGAAGGTTTTATCAGCGCGAAACTCATCGCGTCGATATTCGCGTGAGGTAGAGGAACGCTTTTCGTCGCTACCGCCGCCAGATGGTGGAGGGCGGAGGGAGATGGTTTGGTGGTGGTGAGATTTCACTGATGCTTCCACGCTCTGGCGAGCGTAGCCACGTTGTGCGCTGCTGGCAAAACGTAGCTACCGTCGCCAGACGGTGGAGGGCGGAGGGAGATGGTTGGTGGTGGTAAGATTTCACTGATGCTTCCACGCTCTGGCGAGCGTAGCCACGTTGTGCGCTGCTGGCAAAAAACGTAGCTACCGTCGCCAGACGGTGGTTATAGGCGGCAACGAGAAGATCTTTATGAAATCCAGATGGCCCAACGGTTAATTTTGCCGTTCTTCATGGCTTCGCGATTGTGCAGAAAACGCCAGGCATCGGCGTCTCCTCGGTGCGGCTTGCTGCCGGCCAGTTCAACGATTCGGTATGACTGAGGCATGTCTTGCCAGTTGCCGGGCTGGAAATCGCCGGTGGGCTCAACCACCATGGCAATGAACTGGATACCTCTGTGCTTTCTGGTGACTGCTGAGTGAAGTGCGGTCATATTTGGACTCTCCTTGTTGCTGCGCTTGGCCGGAGCGTTTTACAACCTCTGGTGACAGAAGTTGGTGTGTCCCGCAGGCCTGCCTTGAATCCGAATCCTTTCGCGTTGATGTTCAATCAGTTGAACTACTCTAAAGATAGGGAGCATCTGTGACACGTTAGGTCACCACCGCAAGAAATTGTTGCGATTGTTAGCTACAGGCAACGAAAAAACCACTGATTCGGCAGAACCAGTGGTTTTTAAATTTCAAATAAATGGGGCGAAACGGCCGAGTCTAATGCTTAAAATTAAGCATCGCCTTCAGTTGCTTCTGAAGCGGCTGCTTCATCTGGAGCTGGAGGAGTGATTTCGCCTTCGTCCTCTTTTGGCGGAGCGACAATTTCACCACCGTCAGAGGTTGGCTCGACAGCCCCCTCGATTGCATTTCCGGCGTCAGATCCTTCCGCTGGCTGAGATGCTTCGCCGCTTTCGACAACCACAGTTTCGCCAACGCTGACGACTGTTTCGCCGTTGATCACAGAACCAACGGTCAGCGTTGATGCTCCGCCGTAGGTCATTCCCATACTGCCGCCATCGACGACCATACTGCCTTGTGCGCAACAACCGCAGTTTCCACAACCAGAAGAAACAACAGGAGCTGATTCGTAGGACATCGGCATTGCAGGGGCACTCTGAACCATTGGTGCACTTTCAATGGCAGGTGCACTGTAAACGACTTCCGACTGAACCGGTGCGCTGTACATTGGTGCCGCAGGTGCCGAGTAAACAGGAGCACTGTAAACGGGTTGGTTGAATACCTGGTTCTGCTGACAAGAAGCACACTGAGCCATTGCTGCAGTTGAACCAGCTGCCACGGCGGCTGCAACTGCGAAAGCGACAAACTTTTTCATAACATCTCCTCGATTTAATTTCGATGATTTAACACCGCCAAAAATTTTGAAGCGTGTGTCCTGCGACGGGTCCAACAGGTCACTGCGTGTAATCGTAAAAATCTCTCATCGGTGGCCACAAAGAGCCGCAAAAGAATTTAAGGGAACGAACAACTTCCAGACGCCAAACCAGGCACGCTGGATTGGCAGATCAGGCAGGATAGGCTCCCCGGACAAGCATCTTTTACCGCCGATGATTGAAGTGATAGACTAACGGTGGGAGAATCACTGTCAAGTAACCAAAGGGCCTAATTACCTTGGGAAAATGGCCAAAAATGGGCATTTCTCTGAATCCGGCAGTTGATGTTGTCAGGCCTGGTTCAAATCGAGGCATTTCTCAGGTCTGTGGGGCTTGCGATCGCGCTAAACTCTCCCTGCGACGGTGCAGGAGCCTGATCGACCGGCCCGCTATTGGCGGGTTGGTCTGCTGACCGCGATGATCGCCATCATTCGCCACTGATCAAATTTCATATGGCGGAGGTGGACGACCTCAAATCCATTGGATTCGAACAGGTCTTGGTAGTTGTGCGAAAATGACAGTTCATCCCCAAAAGGGATGGATGCATTTGTCTGCGCCCAGTCATGATCCTGCGCGACAGGCTCCACCGCAAAAAATGCCGTTTGCTCAAGGCGATCGGTCAGATGGCTTAACATCTGGTCCAACCGTGCACGACGGAAATATTCTAGGACACCGCCGTTGGAAACGAACAGTGTTTTGGCCTGCCCGTGCTCCAGCAGCCAATCAGCACCGTCAGCACAGGCAAAACTTACCCTCGGGTCAAAATCATTTGACGCCTGATTTCTGCTGACCTGTTGAGCGTTAATTTCGATTCCAGTCGCCGATTTAACGTTCGGCAAGTGTTGTGTCAGATAGTTCAGGACCAGGCCGGAGCAGCATCCAAATTCGACGATGTGATCGGGCCGGATTTCATTCCAAACGCGTTTTAACTGCTCGAAATCAATCTGTTGCTTGGCCAGAAAAACGTCCTCGAAGCGATGATCGCAGTTTTGTGAAAAAACCGCACCGCCGTCGCCGCTCCAGAACTCTGCGTGCAGTCTTTCGAAGAACTGCTGTTGGTTCAATGCAATTGCGCGGCGCTTGAGATAGGCCATGATTGCTTTGTCGCGGAAACTCTCGGGGTGGGAAACGGGCGCGTCGAACAGTCGGCGGGTACGTGAGGGCGATGCCAGGGCCACAAGGCTGCCCAGGCGCTGTTTCAGGTGCCGTTTGAAGCCAATGGTCTGTGCGGTCTCTATTGAAAGTGTGTTGCTCATGTTGGCCTGTTGAAATTGCAGAAAACAAATTGGAGACTGGAGAAGGTTATTCAAAAAAGAGGGTGCGACGATGCTATTTGGCATCACAACGGTTGTGATTTGTCGCGATGGAGCATCACTTTCCCGCCCGGACGCACTGTTTTCCCGAAAAACGGTCCGTTCTGGCGACCCTGCCCGCAATAGTGCAATCGGCACGCCAGTTTGCCACTGCGTTTCGAGTGTCTTGCCCGGGGGGGCCTGGCTTCGGTACTGGTGGCGTCCGTGGTTTTGTCGCATCGGGTTGCCAAATTCCTTAACCTTGAAAAAATAGCCGGACCTTCAGGTTCCATTACCCGCAGCAATTCAAGATCGCGCTCCGCCGTCAGCGGCGCGAGTCCGACTATGTCCAGAAACCGGAATTCAAAAACACGATTTGCTGATTTCTTGGAGCGCTTCCAAAACGACAACAATGCAAATGCTGACAAAGACGCCGACGTGGGCTACGACTCCCGCAAGGATGACTTCAGCAATAGCGGGGCTGGCAAAGGGGCAAAAAAGAAGCCGCCCCGGGAAAAGGGCAAGCAACGGCGGTACCTAAAATTGTACATTGCCCGGCTGTGGCCGCATTGGCCGATGGTGTTGTTGTTGACCGGTATTGCCGTCGCGATTGCCGTGCTGGAGATTCTACAGCCGTTGTTCGGCCGGTATATCATCGATCAGATTCTGTTGAACACGGAAGCCTCCCAATCGCAAAAGCTGACGTCATTGAATTTCACCGGCACGATGTTTTTGTTGTTGGTCGCATCGATCCACTGTTTGGGAATGACGCGCAGCTGGTTCACGCGGTTGCTGAACCAGCGTGTGATCCTGACGTTGCGTCGCGCGCTGTTCGAGCGACTGTTGAAACTTTCGCTGGACCAGCTGGCGGACATGAAGGTTGGCGGAATCATCTCGCGCATCACCGATGACATCAATAAAACGATGGGGCTGTTGCAGATGGCGGTCATTTCGCCCGGCGTGGCTCTGCTGCGGCTGCTGATGGCGATGGGGATCCTGATCGCCATCAACTGGAAACTGGCCGTCGCGGCGTTGGGGATTCTGCCGCCGATTATGGCGCTGTCGATGATTGCGATTCGTCGCATCCGACCAATCTACCGCGCCATACGCAAAGACGTATCACTGGTGGACGGGCGCGTGGGGGAAGCGTTCTCCGGGATTCGGGATGTGCGCGCTTTTAGTGGCGAACAGCAAGAATCCGGCGAATTCGCCCGCGCGCATCACACCATCATCCGCATGAGATTGTACGCCGCTAAGCGCGAAATAATTCTTTGGACGATCTGGGGAATGCTGATGGGGCTGATCGGCGTCGTGATCACGTGGTTTGGTGGCTACTGGTTCTTGCAGGGACAGGCGACCATCGGCGACATCACCGCGTTTCAGTTTTATACGCTGATGCTGTTGGGACCGGTCTGGCAGATCGTGGAATCCATGACTGAACTGCAGCGCTCGCTGGCGTCCATGGAGCGCGTCTTTGATGTGCTGGAAAGTCCGATCGACAAACCCGATCGGCCCCACGCAATTGAGGCGGAAAATCTGGTGGAGGAGGTTCGACTTGAAGGTGTCCGGTTTACCTATGGCAGCGGTAAGGCAAAAGACGACGCTGACCAAGAAAGCAACGCACTCCATGCGGAGAAAAAGGGAAACCGCAACGAAAAAGGTGGGGAAGTGATTAAAGGCGTTGACCTAGTTGTGCCGGCCGGCAACATCGTGGCGTTGGTTGGAAAAAGCGGTGCCGGCAAGACGACCATTACCGATCTGGTGGCTCGTTTTTATGACCCTACTGCAGGTCGTATCCTGCTGAATGGGCGCGACTTGCGCGACTATAAATTGAATTCGTTTCGGAAATTATTGGCCGTTGTACAGCAGGAGGTATTCCTGTTTGACGGGACCGTGTTGGAAAATGTGGCCTATGGGAACCCAAAATCGACCTTTGAGCAGGTTGTTGCTGCGGCGAAACAGGCCAACGCCCACGAGTTCATCGTTGATCTTCCCGGTGGTTATTATGCGTTGATCGGAGAACGCGGTGTCAAGCTATCCGGCGGACAGCGTCAGCGTCTTTCCATTGCACGCGCGCTGTTGGCAGATCCAAAGATTTTAATCCTTGACGAAGCGACCAGCAACCTCGACACCGAAAGCGAACAACTGATCCAGGCGGCGATGCAGGAACTGATCCGCGACCGGACAACTTTCATTATCGCCCATCGGCTCTCGACCATCAAATATGCCGATCAAATTGTGGTCATCGACGATGGTTTGGTTGCCGAAACCGGCACCCACGACCAACTGATGGCACTCGATGGACTCTACGGGGAAATGGTAAAACGCCAGCAGCAAACCGTCGGCGATGATCTTGGTGTGAGGTGACGTTGCATTGTCAGCAGACAGACCGGCAGGACCGTAGGTGTGAGGGGGGCCTAGGGGGGAGTACGACCCGGTTATGCCTACCGTCGCCGGTGCTCGGGAAGTCAACCGCGTCGGACTACTGGAGTTTATTGCCGTTTTGGGACAAGATAGCATGCTGACTGTTCTGACCTTGGTTCTACGACACTCATGAAAATTCACGCAACAACAATTTTGACCGTCCAGAAAGACGATTCGGTCGCCATGGGCGGCGATGGACAAGTGACCCTTGGTACCGCCGTCATGAAGGCGGATGCCATGAAGATTCGCAAGCTGATGGGAGGAAAAATCCTTGTCGGTTTCGCCGGCAGCAGCGCAGACGCTTTTGCCTTAATGGAACGATTTGAGGCGCAACTGAAAGATTCCCCCAAGAATATTGTTCGCGCTGCCACCGAACTGGCCAAACAGTGGCGGATGGACAAGGCGTTGCGACAACTGGAAGCGTTGCTGACGGTTACCGACGGAACTCATGCGTTGCTGGTCAGTGGGACTGGAGACGTGATTCAGCCTACCGATGGTATTATCGGAATTGGCTCCGGTGGAAATTACGCGATCGCAGCGGCCCGCGCGCTGGTTCAAAACAGCGATTTATCCGCCGGAGAAATCGTCAGGAAATCACTGACGATCGCCGGTGAGATCGATATCTACACCAATACCAACATTGTCGTCGAAACGCTTGGCTAAAAACGCCTTGCGAGAAACGTCTGGTTGATATCCACATCTGGTTGATATCCGCAGCCAACGCAATCGCACTGATCTGACACCAACACCGTTTTCCCAAAAATCGCAGACACTGATGACCGAAAACAACCTTCAGAGCGACCCGGTCGCCAACCCGTTAAAGCCTTCCGAAATCGTTTTGGAACTGGACCGTTACATTGTTGGGCAATCCGATGCGAAACGGGCCGTTGCCATTGCCATACGTAACCGCTGGCGGCGGCAGCAACTGCCACGCGAAATGCAGGCTGAAGTCACACCGAAAAACATAATGATGATCGGTTCGACCGGCGTTGGTAAAACCGAAATCGCGCGCCGCCTGGCAAAACTGACCAACGCGCCGTTCATCAAAGTCGAGGCCACCAAATACACTGAGGTCGGGTACTACGGACGCGATGTGGAATCCATGGTGCGTGAGCTGTTGGATAACTCGATTGCACTGGTGCGCGATGTCGAAAGAGAGCACGTGCGGTCGCTGGCCGAAACAAAAACGGTAGAAAAGATCCTTGATCTGCTTTGCCCACCCCCGATATCGCCGTCGCAATCGCAGACTGTGCTGGATGATGGGGAAGGCCCGGAAGACGGCGAAGATATGGTTGTGGGAACGACGGGAGACGATTCCCAAGACGCCGACGCTCCTCAACAGTCGTGGAAACGAACACGGGACAAAATGAAGGTCATGCTGGCGGACGGAAAGCTGGAATCGCGTACCGTTGAGGTGACGGTCGAACATAAATCGGCACCGATCATGATGGGGGGAATGAATATCGAGCAAATGGATGTCGATTTCCAAGGGATGCTGGAGAAAATCATGCCTGCCAACCGAACCCGGCGTGAGGTGTCCGTCTCCGAAGCGCGGAAGATCATTTTTGAACAGCAGTGCGATGCGATGTTGGACGAGGAAAAAATTAACGCGCGGGCGATCGATATTGCCCAGAACTACGGCATCATTTTCCTTGACGAAATCGACAAAGTGGTCGCCTCAGAAGGGAAATCGGGGGATGTTTCGCGGCAGGGTGTCCAGCGCGACCTGTTGCCAATTGTCGAAGGGACGACGGTGCAAACCAAGCATGGTTATATCAAAACTGATCATATTTTGTTTGTTGCCGCCGGTGCGTTTCACCGCAACCAACCCAGCGACCTGATGCCGGAGCTACAGGGAAGGTTTCCCATTCGCGTGGAACTGAACGATCTGACCAAGGAGGATTTTGTCAGAATTCTGACCGAGCCCAAAAATAGCCTTACACGACAGTATACGGAACTGTTGGCGACTGAGGGCGTGGCGTTGGGGTTCACGGACGATGCAATTGAAGAGCTTGCCACCGTGGCCTGCAAGGTGAACGAGGAAACGATGAACATCGGTGCCAGACGGTTGTACACCATTCTGGAACGGTTGTTGGAGGATCTTAGTTTCGAGGCACCGGATATGAAAGTGGGTAACGTCAGCATCACTGCGGCCTACGTGCAACAGCGTTTGGGCAACATCGCCAGCGATGAAGATCTTAGCCGTTACATACTCTAAGTGCACAAGCGCCTTCTCGCTGTAGCTTAGGGTATCGAGCTTAACGAACGCTTGTTTGACTGTATCGAGTGTTATTATTCATGGGATGAAGCGTCTTGTTTTGTGATTGAGTTTGGGAGATTTGGTTTTTTTAAAAAAATATCAAAGCGATAGAGAAAAAGGTTGACAATTCTTCGGATTGTTAATCAAATCACAATTGTGTGAATGCACCAACCGTGATGGGTTGCTAATTAAATGCCAAGGCTGCTTTACGCAGTTGGCACTATTTTCTATTTCTAAAGGAGTTTTGATGTTTTTTCAAAAGATATCCCGTCCGCTCTCAGTCGGACTGCTAATGATGGCTTGCGTGACTTGCGGGCTTGTGGAGGAGTCGGAAGCTCAGTTACCACCAGCATGGCTCAGGAACCAGTACGAGGCGAAGAGGAATTTCGCTATTTCCGACGACTTTAACTCTCTCAACAAAAGCAAGTGGGTAACGCGCAGGAGCAAACCGGGTTTCAATATTAAGGGGTACAACAATCAAATCCAGGGTACCGGCAACAAGTACCTTAGCCTGTTGGCCAAGAGCGTCCCGGATCAGGCTGGAGTATCAGCTTTGAATCAGCATGGATACGGTTTTACTGTTTGCCGTTGGCGAATCCGGGGGATTGGCACCACAGTATCCCACAAAGGGCACCCTGCAATTTGGGCTTGGGCGAACAACCTGGGGCAGGTCAACAGGCAGATCAGCTCTCCGTCAGGTCGAGCCTCCGAGATCGACTGGATGGAGTACAGCAACGGGGCAAAAAGCTATCATGCTCGAATCATCCCTGGTACGACGAAAGCCGGAGCGATCCTTCCCCAAAGCGTCTTCATGTTTACGGGCAGGAAAAATATTGGAGGCTGGAAAACTCAGGGATTTGAACACACTCCGAACAGGGTTCTGGTCTGGGAACTTCAGAATGGACAGTGGAAAAAGGTCGGAAAGCAGGCGACCTACACTGGTGCGACAAGTAACGCGAAAAAGACGATTAATCGTGCATATCGTGCCCGTCACTACTTTATTCTCTCGAATGTTTGGTTTAATAATCCAAAGTTCAAGGGGAATGCAACGCGCCTAGATATCGATTTCTTGCACCATTACAGACGCAAGTAACAGTGCGGAAATGCCATTTTGTTCTCCCTCACGTCACTGGCGGTTGCTGGTGGCGTGATTCATTTGTCCTCCAATGCCTCGTCTGCCTTAATTGCCCCAGCCAGCTTCGTTGCCGTCAATTAATTTCACTTATTTATATTATTCAATATGTTAAACCGATCTATTTTTTTTCTGCTGATAACTCTCGTTATTTTTTCGTTGGGCGTGCGACCTGCTGTTTCTCAAACCGCTCCAGTCGATTCCACCGCAGATGGCAGTATGCAGAAAGATGCCGAGAAGGATGCGGCGCACGTGGCTGCCGATGGTTTTGAAAATGATCTTCAGCGTTTCAGCTATGCGACGGGGTACCGACTGGTTGAAGAATTGCAAGGAGAGGGGTCGTTGGAGGAAGTTGATTTGAAGTTGACGCAAGACGCTTTTGCTGCTGCTTTCGAAGGCAAAGCGTGTCGCTTGGATGCAGAGCAGATAGATTCCATCTTTTCAAAGTTAATGAACAGAATTCAGGCCAACCGAAAGAAAAAAAATCAAGAGGAGTATGATCGTAACCTGAAGAAGGAAGCCGCCTATTTGAAAGCGAACAAAAAACGAAAAGGTGTTCAGGAGACGCCTTCCGGACTTCAGTACGAGATACTGGTGGCCGGGACAGGACGCAAAGCGACGGGTAACAATTGGAGTTGTCGTATCCGATACCGGGGAACGCTGATTGGCGGGGAAGAATTTGAGCGCACGGTTTCTGATGAACCTGACGAGATCCACGTCAGTGATCTCACTGACGGGTTGGCCGAAGGCATTGCGTTGATCTCCGAGGGGGGGAAAATACGTTTGCATGTTCCTTCAAAATTGGCGTTCGGCAGTTTTCCCGATGTGCCTGGCGGCCCTGGAGCAACCCTGATCTACACAATTGAGCTGGTGAAGGTCGATGATGGCCCCACTCCCGAAGAAAGGATTGAACGTATCCGCGACCGCCTAAAAGAAGAGATCAGCAATATACGTTCACAAGCGCAAGAGGCGATAGACCATTGTCAGAATGAAATAGACGCGCGCGAAACCAGTCAAGACAAACCGGCGGAAAATTAACACGCTCGTAGTTCACGGTATCGTCCACCAGTTTCTGCAACGCTTCGGTTGCGCATTCAAAAAAAGACTAAAACCGGAGGCTTGGGATTCGACCTCGATCATTGTGCTCGCTGGTACTCTATTCAACATCGTTGGCGCTGATGGCGGTAATGACGATGCCCAATTTGTTGGCGGTCGCGATCGTTGTTTCTTGATCCAGCACGATCGTTTTGTTGGCCTCGATCGCAATCACTTTTCCACCGGCCGCGTGCAATGTCCTCACGGTGCCTTCGCCGATGGTGGGCACGTCGAACCGCATGTCCTGATCCGGTTTGGCGACCTTTACTAAGGTCATACCGCCACTTTTGCACAACGTACCTGACCTCGCGATGCACGCGTCGGTGCCTTCGATCGCTTCGACTGCGATCACCGCTTGGTCCTTTACGATAACGCTTTGCCCAATATCCAGCCGCCCTATTTCCCTAGCCGCTGTCCAGCCAAAACGGATATCTTTCCATTGGTTGTCGGTTGGTTGACGTTTGGTAAGCGTTCCCTGTTTCACCAGCAGCTCCGGAGCATAATCGGTGGCGGGCAGGAATTCGATCCCGCCGGCAGCATAAATTTCTGTCACGGTCAGCAACAAAGTATCGTCTTTGCGATCAACCGATTTAGTCAAAAATACAGGATAAAAGTGTCGCCAGAAAGTGAGGTCCGGGAAATGCCGGATCAGACTGAATCGTTCAAAAATCTTGGTTTTGAATACTTTGCCGGCCATCGTTGCCTGTCGGACACCGGCAGATTTCAGATAGCGAATCTGGGCTCCCATGCGTCCCATTCCGAATTCACGATAGTCATCACAGATTTCGGCCAGTGTTGGGTCCGCATGGTCACGAATCGCCATGCAGTACACTAGGTAGCCGTCGGCTTTCAAAGTTTGGGCCACACGCACCGGGAATTTCCCCCAGCCCGCGATCAGGCCAATCCGCCGATCCGCATTTTCATTACGATGACCAAGTTCAGTTGGTGGTGAGTGGACTTTGATTGTGGACATGGGGTGTGGGGGGCGAATATTTGCCGGTACTGGTGTCATCGTAGCGAATTCGCCAGTTTGCGTCACGACTGATTTTATTTTTACAGCGTAACTACGTGGCTACCGTCGCCAGACGGTGGAAAACGGAGGGGAGATGGTTGGGTGGTGGGGAGACTGCACCAACGCTTCCACGCTCTGGCGAGCGTAGCCACGTGGCATAATGGTGGTTACTACGAATCCCCCAAAACACCTTACGAGCACAGAATTTCAGTTTTACTAGCTCTGTTCCATCTGGAGGTCACCAATGTCGGCGTGTTCAGGAGCCTGGTGACTGACTCGCAACGCGTGTTCCACCGTGATGGGGCGGTAGCCCTGCGCCGCAGCGACCAAAGAGTAAGCCTGCCCTTTGGGCAACTGGTCGGGCAGGGTAAACCGTCCATCGCGCGTTGTTTCCACAGATGACTGCACGTATTCCGCACGCCGATCCCGCAGAAACTTTCGCAGCGACGCCTGTGGTTTCAACACCACCACAAGACCATTGGCGATTGGCTGCCCGGTGCGACCGTCCACCAACCGGCCAGAGACTTCACTGTCCGTTTCATCTACGACCGGACCAACATGCATCTTGCCCTCAAGTGCGACTTCACCGCCGATTCCCAGCACCAAATTGTATTCACCATTGGGAATCCCCGCACTGTTGGCAATCTTGACCGTCTTCCGGCCCTCCTCACCTTCGTCCCACACGTCCTTTTGTTCGATGATAATCTGGCCGTCATTCATCCAAACCGCACTCCAAGGCGTCCTGTTGCGCATCGAGTCATAATCGAACGACGCGTAAACTTCACCGGCCCCCTGCGGCAACCGATCCGTTGGATTGACCGGTCGACCATCCTGGGTCACACGTGTAGAAAACAACAAATTGGAAAACTCGGGCTGTTCCCGAATCAAGTCAAAATCAAAACCCGGAATCGGACTTGGCTTGTGCTGCGGCACCTCTTCGCCTCGACTGTGACGTCTTTGACCGCGATCCGCGCTAATTTGCATACCGGATTTTTGCAACAGTGGAATTGCCAGATTTAGCGGGCGCAGCCCATTGATAAAACCTCCAATTGCCATCGGTGTGTCGCGTTTATCGACGCGCCCGTCATGATTGGTATCCAGCACTGGTCGGGCATCGACAGGGGTCACCCCGGACCCGGCAGCGGCCTGCGTCGGGATACCGATCAGGAACCCGTCCTGATTGACCGCAGTACCACCGCTGTTACCACCGGCAATGGTGGCGTCGGTCTTGATCCACGCCCGATTGCTGCGCACGCCACGTTCCTTGGAAAACCCGGAGACGTTACCGGAGGTAAAGGTAACCGTTTCGCCGCCGATACCGGGGTAACCAAAAATTGAAATCCGGTCACCCAACTCCATGGAGTCCGAATCCCCCAGTGCGACCGCCGGCAGGTTCAGGCGTGGAACCTTTCTTCCTTTGACATCACAGACAATTCGCATCACTGCCAGATCAAGATTTGGATCGTAGGCCACCACTTCCGCAAAGTAAGAGAGCGCCGGAGCACGGTCGGACGATTCAGTGATCGAGATCCCCATACGATCTGCACCCGATTCGGGCATCCCCATCGCGCGCGGATGCGCGACATGGCAGTTTGTCAAAATGATTCCCTGCGGATGGACAATCGTTCCCGATCCGGTCCACGCCGAAGACATTCCTCCCATCATGCCACGCTTCAGTGCCACAATTTGCACGACGGACTTCATCACATCGCCAATGCCGCCCTTGCCGGTTTCCGGAACAGGATCAAGTGCCGGCAGGTTGCCTCCGCGCCCCCCCGACGCATGACCACCGCCGGAACGCTGCTGAGTCGGTGGTTGGAGAATTTGTTCAAGAAGATCGAGAAAGCTCATCGTTGTCTGCCCAAAATGAAGTTCCGGAAACGAGGGGGTACAGATTTTATTCTAGTGAATGAACCTGCCTATGTCACAGCACGCGCTAAAAAATTTAGCCAGCGCCGGGTGCGGGGCAACCCTGACGACAGGCGGTATTTTCTTGCATCGACAACATAACAGGCTGCTATAACACTCGGCACACGGCATGTTTCATTTTCCCAACACGATTCCGCCAAACGTTGACCACAACGCCGGACGTCAACCTCTGATGCGAAATTACCACATGGATTTTTGACTTTTTTATTGGCGTGGTATGCAAAGCTGATCTAGGTTTCCCTGCCGGCAGCTGGTTCTGCTGGCGTTGTTTCCCAGTCCCGACCCCTTCGAAACTTACCGGTCACTCCATGAGCCACAAAAAACGTCGTTCGCAGTCAAAAAATGGCTACGAAATGCTGGAAAGTAGAAATGTACTTTCGGCCAACCCGATCATTGCGCTCGACGGTGGGACGCTGACGATCGATGGAACGGATCTGGATGACAGGGTGTACGTAAAGATCTCCGGCGGCGAGGTTCAGGCCACCTACCAAACAGGTGGCAATGGATTCCAGACCGAATATTTCCCTCAATCGGATGTCACCGATTTTCGCTTCAATGGTAACGACGGCAACGATCACTTTATCAATCGAACAGGCCTGCCATCACTGGTCTACGGGAACGACGGCAACGACCGGCTAATTGGTGGTCGCGGCAGTGACAAAATCCATGGTGGCCCCGGCAACGATGTCATCAACGGCTGGAAAGGCGATGACAGCCTGCACGGAGACCACGGCAATGACATCATCAGCGGCTCCTATGGAAACGACAGAATTTTTGGCTGGTACGGCAACGATGCAATGCTCGGTGGTGACGGCAACGACTACATCTCCGGCTACCACGGTAATGATTGGGCCGACGGGGGTGCTGGCGACGATGACATGCACGGACACGCCGGCAACGACCACCTGATTGGTGGCGATGGCAACGACGACCTGTATGGATTTACCGGACACGATCATCTATACGGTGGTGAAGGAAACGACTACGTCTCTGGATACCATGGCAGCGACTTTGTCGCCGGCGGCGGTGGTGACGATGTCTTAAAAGGCCATGAAGGGCGCGATCGAATCTTCGGCGGCGACGGCGATGACCAGTTATACGGCTGGAAAGGCAACGATCTACTCAATGGCATGGCCGGCAACGACGAAATTTGGGGCGGTCAGGACAACGACACGCTGATGGGTGCCGAGGGCAACGACATACTGCATGGAGACACCGGCAATGACTGGATCCATGGCGGCGAAGGCGATGATATCCTGATCGGGTTCACCGGAGCCGACCGGTTGATAGGTGCAGTCGGGAACGATATGCTGTGCGGAGGACACGGTAAAGATTCCTATGTGGGGATCGAAAACGGAGATCAGGGCTATGATCCCGACTCACTGTTCGCCAGTGAAGGCATTACCAAAAAAGACCAGCAGCTGAGCGACAAAGCCGGCAAAGCGTATGACAGGTTTACTGAAGCGTTGGGCAAACGGGCAGCCAAGGCGGCAGAACTGTTCGAGAATTCGGACAAACCTGATCGCATCGGTGCATGGTTGCCAGAACTTGATTTTGACAGAGACGCGTTCGACCGAACCTTGACGGCAGGCACCGTGATCACCAACCAGTGGGCCAGTTGGGGACTGAATATCTCTACCAACCGTCCCGGGGCGCATCCGGCGATGGTATTCGATTCAGCCAGCCCCACCGGTGGCGATGACGATTTGTCATCACCAGACCAAGCCAAAATCCTGATTATCTCGGAAGATAATGACTCCTCCGACCCGGACGACAACGCTCGTGGTGGAACACTAATCTTCGATTTTGATCGCGTCGTGATGATCGACGAAATTGGTTTGTTGGATATCGACACGCGTGAGACAACCGAAATTCGTTTGTACAACGCCAAAGGCAAGCTGATCAAAACGGTTACGGCCAATGGGCGCGGCGACAATCGTCAGCAAACGATTGACCTTTCGGCCGACAACGTGGGCCGCATGGAGATTGACCTTGATCGCTCTGGAGCCGTGACCAATGTGACCTTCAGTCGTGAAGCACACTTGAACAGCTAAACAGCCGGAATCGTTTGCGAGAACGAAATCGCTTGAGCAAACAGAACCAACCGAAGCCATGTCCCTGATTGGGCATGGCTTTTTTCGTTCCGGACAATCCGCTGTTGAGGAAAAATCACTCACGTCGATCAGGTTCAACAACCTTTTGGATTTTGCCGGTTAATTGGTTAACGGAACGGTTTGTCTCTGACCCAATTTCTCGCCATCGGACGACACACCCGTTACGGTTC
>CALCJM010000155.1 GCA_937967505.1 uncultured Pirellulaceae bacterium
CGGGTGCAGTTTTTTGAACTTGAAGTAGGTGAAGATGTTCCTTGAAGTTGCCCGCTGGAACGCCGTTTGATCCCGCCGAAGTTCAAACGCTTTGTTCAAGAAGCCCGCCGTTGCCCTTTAGATGTCTTTTTTGCTCTCGACCTTTGGATTTTTGACTCCGGATTCAGTAACCGCGCAGCGTGAAGGCCCTCTGCCGCTGGAAGCTTCAAAGAATTTGGTTGCTTTTAGGTTGCTGTCGGCGCGGAGTGACCGCTAGCCGGAATCGAGATACGCAACACTGTGCTCTGGCAACCGGCGGCGGAAGATGACTTTCGCTTGTGCATCGGTGATCATCGTCAGATGCAGCTTGCCACCCTTGCAATCAGGACACTGCGTCGGTGGCTTCTGAATTTCGGTCACCACCTCGGCCTGCTTCATCAACCAGCACCACCCTAAGTAAAAGTAAACCAACATTTGTACGTACTGGAACTTCAACTTGCAGTTGGCTGATGCCCAGCCGTAATAACGAATCCGCTGGAACCTGCTGGGCAAGGCATGCTGTAAGAAACCACGAATGAATTCGTGTCCGCTGACGGTGCGAGTGCGACTTTGGGAAGTTCCACTTGGCGTAAACCGGTAAGTCACACTGTTCTCACCCACCGCCTCGATGCGATTATTGCTGATCGCAACTCGATTCACATACGGAGCCAAGTACTTCAAAGCCGCTTCGCCGTTACCGACGGCCTGAACATCGACCGTCCAAGGCTTAAACCACGCAGCAGCATCGGCTTGCTGGAACGCCTGCTCCAGCCCTGCGGTGCGCATCGCGTCACGGAATTTGCCGGGATAGACCTTGGCCGCCGCCTTCTGCGGAAACAGAAAATTCTCGGGCGCGCACATCCATTTCGATCCGTCCTGCGAAACAGCCCCACCTAGCACCACGAAGTGCACATGCGGATTGTAAACGGTGAAGTCTCGGCCCCACGTGTGCAACGCTCCGAAGAAACCCATTCTGATCGGAGCCAATGAAGCGTTTGCCCGAAGCCAGTTCGACCAACGCCTGAGCCCCACAGTCAAACAGCGCTCCGTAACAAACACGCCCGTTAGCGCGCACCACCATCCGCAGGGCCGCTGGCACGGTGAAGGTGACTAAATAGTGTTGCACCGGCAGTAGACCAGCCATCCGTTTGGCCAGCCAGAGCGCGGATTTATCGTTTTGACAGTTGGGGCAATGTCGGTTGCCACAGCTACGTCCCTAAGTCGTCGGAGCCAGAAGAGCTATGTTGGCTGGTCGGAGTCCAATCGTTTTGAGCGCGAGCATCCTTTGGCATCTCCTGCCAGATTGAAAGACCTGATCGCGTTGGGCCGAGAGATGACTAGGAGGGACGAGTGAATTCTGGGAGCCGGATGCTGGAAAGCGGCACGTCCGGATCTGCGAGGGGGCGTTCTTCAATTGTCCAAGGATCGAATATTGTGACACCACCAGAGGAAACGGGTGGCAAACAGGGAAAACAGACTGTATCCTAAAGATGAGAGAAGACGCTCTACTCTCCACGAAGCACTCATTCGGGCGGGTGCGAAGTAGATAGCTGTTCGTTCGTGCCCGGTGATCTTTACCGTTATCTCCCCTTGGCTGCGACTTGAAACATTTGCTCGACAAAATCCGCCGTGCTCACCTTCGCGTTAAGCCGCCAATTGACCTTCCAGAACTCGAGCACTTCGAAACCCAATGCGGGACGCAGCTCCCCGCCGATTATCGCGATTTCCTCCTTTCATGTTGCAATGGTAGAATCGCACCTTGTCGCCTTCTCCCGTTAGAACGCTGGAGCCATTCCTATTGGACCAACGTGAGTTACGAAGCGGCGAGCAAAACGTGTTTGATCACTCCTGAAGCCGAAAAACAGGACAATTGGCTTGATGATTTGGGCGTCCCCGACTGGGAGGCTCAATGGGATAATGGATCGTGGGACCCGATGTTCGGAACGATTGCCGTTGCGGAAATTGGCTGCGGACTCTTTTATTCTCTAATTATGAATGGCACATATCGGGGACGAGTGTTCTCTTGGGGAGACCATGCACTGAATCCCCCGTACTTCGTCGATCATGCGAACTTTTCGTCATGGATTGAATCATGCCTAGATGCCTCAATTGTTGGGGAACCTGTTCACTTTCTTGATGGCCGAATTTGATGATCGCATGTTTTGATGTTCATTACGACAATGATTGCGCAAATGCCGCTGCGATCGTTTTTAATCAATGGGCTGACGAAAAACCTGTCGAGCAATATATCGTTCGCTGTAACCAGGTTGGCGAATACTGCGCTGGCAGTTTTTACCAACGTGAACTAGCACCGTTACGCGAAGTCATTCAACAGATCAAACACCCCATTCATACCTACGTCATCGACGCCTATTGTCATCTGTCCGTTGACTGTTCACCGGGTCTCGGTGCCTACCTTCACCAAGAGTTACCCCACAATTCTGCTGTCATCGGTGTTGCTAAAAACTGTTTTCGCGAAACCGATCACGCGATTGAACTATTGCGTGGTGGCAGCGATCGACCATTGTTCGTTTCCTCGATCGGAATTGACTACCAAACAGCGGCGAATCACATAAAATCAATGACTGGAAATTATCGCATGCCGACGCTGTTGAAAATGGTTGACTACCTCTCTAGGAACGGGGATACAACAAACGAATAAACCGAAGTCGCCGACATCGCGGCAATTGAGTGGTGAATCTTCTCCGGCGACTCGGTGATCGCGGACGTTATCCAGCTTAGCCCCCTGACCAACGCAATGCCATGCCCACACTGGACAAATATTTTCACGTTATCGTGTTTGCCATTCTTGCGTTTCTAACCATCTTTTTGCAGCTTGGCCCGCACAGCAAGGGCTACCCAATACCAGTAGATTGGGACATCTCGCGGATTGTCACGCTGCGAATTATGATCAACGGCATACCCGCCTTGTGCATTCTTAGCATCTGCATGATTCCGTTCGGCTACGACACGACTCGGAAACTCTCCATCGCCTCCCTGATGTTTCTGACTCTAGCAACGTGCCTAACAACCGCGATTCTTACGCCTGTCTATCTCAACAATTATCATGCTGGCGAACATGCGATCATCATTGCTGTGTCATCACTGGCACTCAACGGCGTTGTTCACTACCTTCGCGGTGTGGTTGAAAACAATGTACAATTGCCGCAGCGCCTTGACGGGAGGCCGCAAAAAACTGACCACGAAGCTGGATAACAAAAAAATGCACGCGGAGCACTCATTCGGGCGGGTGCGAAGTGGATAGCTGTTCGTTCGTGCCCGGTGATCCCAACCGTTATCCGACTCAAGCCCTCGAATACACTTCGTTTGAGCAACCGATGGCAAAGAAACACCAGCATCTATTAGACAACGCCGCAGAGGCGCTGATTGCCCAGGCGAAGAAGCCAACGCAGCGACAGCCCCTATCGAAGAACGCGTGGGAACTAAACCACTCGAGTGATGCTGAAACCTGCGGCGATTATCCGCAAGCCGTCTACCCAAAGGCACCTGACTTTGGTGATTCCGATGGTCTCGCAAAATCCGGCTTTCCTCCCAAATGCCCGCTTGAACTGAGAATGCAGAGACATGCAAAGTGGACTGATGTGCTGTCGTCGCACCTTTGGCCCGACGGAATACTGATGACCTACGAGGCTGCGGCGGTCTTCCAAACTGCAAACCTTGGTGATTTCCGCCAATACAATGTAACTGTCATTGATCATGATTCAACGCCGTGGTCGCTTTGCTACCTCTACTTCAAAAACACGATTCAACTTGACGCGATTGATTACGCTCGTTCATCTTTTTTGCTTGTTGACATTCTAAGCGAACCAATTCGAACGATCCGGCTCAAATCCGAGGCAGACTTCGAACTTACTACAGTCGCAGCTCGGGAGGGAACGCTAAAAGGCTGTGACCAGTTCTCGCGAATTGCACCCAAACGGATATTTCTCCACTCCAAGCATCGACCCAAATGCGATATTTTTGGGTTCGCTCGCTTTGGCCCGCGGTTCTATGCCTCACAGCGTTTATGCGATGCTATCGAAACGCATGAATTGACGGGGCTTGATATCTGCGAAAACCGCGTTTTAAAGCTATAAACGCGGATAATAAAATAATTGAGCGTTTGACTTCGCGGGTGCAGTTTTTTGAACTTGAAGTAGGTGAAGATGTTCCTTGAAGTTGCCCGCTGGAACGCCGTTTGATCCCGCCGAAGTTCAAACGCTTTGTTCAAGAAGCCCGCCGTTGCCCTTTAGATGTCTTTTTTGCTCTCGAC
>CALCJM010000156.1 GCA_937967505.1 uncultured Pirellulaceae bacterium
CGTCGGTGCATTTTTCATAAATTTTCACTATCATTCTTTCAAGTCTTTCCGGAAAGTTGTTAGAAATGGAAAGGTCTAGAATTTGACATTTTCACAGTTGGAAAGTGTTAGAATTGGAGTCATTATTGGACTTTATCTGAATTGGAAAGTGTTAGAGTAGGAAAGTGTTAAAATTGGAAAGCGTTGTATTAGGAAAGAGTCTCAATCTCATATGCCGCCCATGCACCGCCATTTTAAAAATATGAAGAAGAAAGCATATGTATATATATTTATTATTTTTTCCACCTGAAGATATCTTTTTTCTGGGCATATCTGAGCAAGACAGCAGCATGAATCGCTTAAAATTGAGGCTATAAATTTTCGGTAGTTTCGAAAAATAAAATTCACACTCTTTTCAGCTTAGATAATTTCCGATAATGACACTCTCCGATTCTGACTCTTTCCAATTTCTTCCAAAGATTCTGACACACTGTGATCCCCCAGAAAAATTATTCGCGCCTCACTTTGAAATCTTTAACAAACTTTTATTATTTATGCCTGGTTCGACAGTGCATTTATTGATGGTTGCACAATTTCCGTAATAAAGCACCGCGGCAGAAACTGATGACTACCCTTCAAAAGCAATGTTTACACGAGATATTAAATATTTTTTCTTCTTTATCTCAGCTAGAAGAGAGCAAGAACAAATTCGAGGTCACAAAAAAACAAGTTGAGTCGTATCTCCTGTTTTCACCAAAAATATTAGTTAACATGAGCAACCCGACGAACCCTTTCCCAATTTTAGAGCCTTTAGATCATGTGATCGATTTCCGTGCGACGGATTTTGAAGCTCCAAAATTGTGAAAGGGAATTGGTCCTAGGTTGCGTAATGTAATTGGTGGTCTCGGTAGCGGTGGTGGCCTCGGTAGCCGGGGTGGATTTGGCAGTGGTGGTGGATTGGGCAGCACCGGCGGGTGGGGTTCCAGTGGTGGGCTGGCTTACTCGGGTGGTTCGACAGGGTCGATCGCAGCGCCGACTTTTTCTGCTCCGGCGTATTCTGCACCGGCTGTTTCAGCAGCAAAGGGCTTGCCGCTTTCAGGCTACGCCGCACCCGCGGTTGGCTACGGCAGTACCGGCGGCCTTTACTCGGGAGCAGCGACTGCCGATTACTACGGCCAGTGGGGGATGAACTACCTCCAAGGGCCTGCGGTTTCATCAGGACTGGCTGCTGCCGTTGCGATCGATTCTTATGACATTGTGCCGTACAACCAGACAGGTTTGGAGTATAGCACGATTGAATCGGTTTACGGTGGTGGAATGGGGGCCGATAGCAGCAGCCCTTTGTCCTATGACAGTTCGATGGCGGCTCCTCTTTCATTCGAGACCGATTATGCGGCACCAGTGCTGGACTACGGTGCAGTGCCGTCGTTGCCAACCGGTAGTATGGTACTACCACAGGTCGGCGACCAAATGATTTCTACTCCATCTGAGGGCACCACGTTTGGACCGGTCGATAATGGTTTTCCAGCGGATGTGCCCAACGGGGGACAGTTTGGGCCCGGTCTACCGGATGCCCCTGTTCCCGATGCAGAAGATGAAGATCTTGACTCCACGCGTCGGCCAAAACCAAAGTCTCAACGTCATGTGGAATTGGCCAGTCGCAAGTCTCTGCGGCCCAATTACCGACCGGCTGATTTGACTCGCGCGGGAGTGCGCGAGGCAGTGCTGGGGCTGAGTGTTCCGCGCGACGCTAGGGTTTACATCAATGAGAAACTGACTGCGACGCCCGGGACGCTGCGCGAGTACGTTTCGCGCCGGTTGAAATCCGGTAAGTCCTACACTTATCGTGTGAAGGTTGTCGTTGAGCGAGACGGAAGTCGGCTGGTTCGTTCGAAGTTGGTCCGAATCAAAACGGGGACCAGTCTGCTGGTCAAATTTGATTTTGCCCGCCCGCCGGTGACTCGCCTGGTGTTGAAGGTTCCTGCCGATGCAAAAGTATTGCTGGATGGTCAGGAGACCCGGGCGACCGGGAAAACACGTACCTTTTCCACAAAGAAATTGACCAACGAGCAATCGTGGCGGGACTATCAGATTGAGGTGCGTTACAACGTGCACGGAAAAGAGGTCGTGCGTCAACGCGCTTTAACACTGTCTGCAGGAATGACTGAAGTACTCGAATTTGGTGCCGCTCCCGAGTCCACTTCGGTGGCGCGGAAGTAGTGGTGCACGTTTGTGCAAAAGGCCGTTTGTACAAAAGGCCGTTTGTACAAAAGGCCGTTTGGCAAAAAGGCCGTTTGGCAAAAAGGCCGTTTGGCAAAAAGGCCGTGAGTGTTCAACGCAGCGGATTATTTTCGACTAAAATGATCCGATGAAAGCGAAGAAACGAAAATCTGGCCGACAGCGCCCGGTTGAACCGGCAGAATCTCTTCCGCCCGGTGAGGCAACCGCAGGTACGATCCAAACGGGGGGTGTGCCGCTGCCTGATCGGTGGATCCGGTGGGTGGCGACCGCACTGATTCTGGTATTTCTGGTGATCGTGGTACTGGGGCCGTTGTCCAACCCGATTGCATCAAGGCAATTGACCGCCCCGCTGGCGAGGTGGGTGTCGCCGATTCATCGCGCGCTGTTTCTGGGGCATGGCTACCGTTTCTTTGCGCCCAATCCGGGACCGGCGCATTTGGTGATCTATAAAATCACGCATGCTGATGGGACTCAGACCGAAGGGATGTTTCCCGACAGGGAAGCGATCAGCCCCCGCCTGCTGTATCATCGCTGGTTCATGTTAAGCGAGACCGTATATTCGGAACATGCTCAGACCCCCAGCCCGCGCGAGTTCGAACGTCTGAACCTCAGACGTCTGCAGCAGGTGCGCGATCTTGAAAAGGGTGGGCGGATGGTGTTGGCCCAATCGCTGGAACAAACCCGTCAGCGCGAGGAAGAGGCCTATCGCCGCACGTTGAAACGAATCGATGTTCTGGTCAGGAATATTGGCCGGTTTCTGCTGGAACGCGAAAACGGTGAGGAGATCGAGTTGACCGTTGTCACCCGCACGTTGCCGTTTCCGGCGGAAATTCGACAGGGTGCCGAACTGGATGACGACCGGTTTCTCCAGTACGAAGCCAATCCCGTGATTGGGCGATTCTCAAAAGATGATTTCAGTGGCCAGGAAACAGACAGCGCCAGTACGGCGTCCCGCGACGTTGAGGAGATGCTGCCATGAGTAACTCAATGGTGACCGAATCATGGCTTGCGGATTGGGGATCGGGTTGGAACAAATTTTGGTTCACATCGACCACTGCTGATACACTGGCCATATTAAGAATTCTTACCGGCGCGATCGCGCTGTATACACTGTTGGTATGGACCTGCGAATTTCAGGGGTTCATCGGCGGCGGTTTGGTTTCTGAAGAGTTTCGCGGTCTGATGTTTCGTACGTCGCTGGAATCGACGCTGGCGTGGAGCCATTTTGACTGGCTGGATGCGTCATTGCACATGCCGGTGCATATTGCCGGTCTGGTGATTCTCCTGTTGTTTACGGTGGGATATCAGACACGCGTGACTGCGGTGTTGTCGGCGCTGCTGGTGATTTCTTATGCCAATCGGGCAATGGGGGCACTGTTCGGGCTCGACCAGATGCTGGCAATGCTAACGCTGTACCTTGCCATCAGCCGCTGCGGCGACCAGTACTCGGTTGACTGTTGGTTGGCAAAAAGGAATCGCAGCAATGCCGCCCGCAAGCCTTCGGCGTCATGGATCAACGGGGTAGCGACGCGTTTGATTCAGGTGCATTTGTGTATCGTTTATCTGTTCGCCGGGTTGGGAAAATGTCAGGGCGACAAATGGTGGGACGGAGAAGCGATTTGGGGTGCGGTCGCCAATCACGAGTATCAGACGGTTGATATGTTGTGGATGTCCGAACAAATGTGGCTGGTGGCTGTGCTGACGATGCTGACACTGTTTTGGGAGATCGGATATGCGGCTCTGATCTGGCCCCGTCTCACGCGCCCGGTCATGTTGGCATTGGCCGTTCCAATGCATTTGGGGATTGGTATCTGTCTGGGAATGCTTGAATTTGGACTGATCATGTTGGTGGCAAACATCGCCTTTGTTCCTCCTGCATTTTTCCAAAACGACTCTTCGGCGCGAGACTCATTGGCGCGATACACGTCAACGTGAAATGCCCCTGCCGGCTCGCTGCATTTTCTGTTTTGATTCTTTCATGGCTGATCCTGTCGATGTTGATGTCGTGCGCTGGAGTTTTTTCCTGCGCACGACCGGCTTGCCGCGCGACAGGCCGGCCGTGCGAAATCGCTCAGTTGACTGCACTTGTTTGGGTGGGATATGATTGGCCTCGGCTTGATGTTGCCTGTCAGTAACCGTTGTCTGGCTCCACTCTTGGAATGCCGGATTCCCTCATGGAAGCGCGTCTTATGCACACTGAAAACGCGACGGCGTCGCGTTCTTTTTATCGGCGCGTCTATAGTAAAACAGGGCTCTCTGTATTGATTGCAATTCTGTTGGGGGCATCGGCGGGGATCGGGACATTTACTTTTGGCTATGCCAATGGCGCTGCGTACCTAGGGGATGACCCCGACACCTGTGCCAACTGTCATGTGATGCGCGGTCACCTGGATGCGTGGCACAAGTCGTCCCATGGGAAGTTTGCGACCTGCAACGACTGTCATGCACCCCATGATGGTCTCGCTGCGAAGTTCTACTGCAAGGCGCGGAACGGTTTCTTTCATTCGCTGGCCTTCACGACCGGTGACTATGAAGAAAACCTGACAATCACCGCCTACAACCGACGCGTTACCGAATCGGCTTGCCGCTATTGTCATGCAGACACGGTTCACCAGATTGACACCGTGGCGGTCGGACAAACGCTCCAAGGTGAACAAGAGCGACTCGAATCCAATGCCTGTATTCGTTGTCATGCCACCGTTGGCCACGATCATTAGCACATTTTCTTTGTCTGTTTTTCTTTTATTATTTGTCGTTATTCTTGCGGAATTTCAATGAGCAACCCAAGTCAAATTACCTCCTTCAAACCCCTTGCGTTTGTCGCGTTGCTGTCTGCGTTAATGTGCTTTTTTGTCGTGTATATGCTGACCAATATCTTTGAACGACAGCAGGAAGCGCGTACTGCGTTTCAGCAGGTGGTCGAAATCGACGACAACACAACGGATCCGGCCATCTGGGGCCGGAATTTTCCGCAACAGTACGAAGATTATCTGAAAACCGCTGACATGACGCAGACCCTGTACGGAGGAAGCGAGGCGATTCCGGTCGCGCCAACCGAGGCCGATCCGCGCAACCTAGTTTCAAAAAGCAAGCTGGGAACGATCCCGCAACTCAAACGAATGTGGGCAGGTTACGGATTTGCCAAAGACTTTCGCGAGGAACGCGGACATGCCTACATGCTGTCCGATCAGATCTACACCGAACGTCAGAAATCCGGCCAACCGGGGACCTGCATCAATTGCCATGCTTCAACCTACGTCGCCATGAAGAAAATTGGCGATGGTGATCTGTTCCTCGGATTTGAGAAATTGAACCAAATGCCTTACGTGGAGGCTCGTGAACACCTCGAACATCCCGTCGCCTGTATCGATTGTCACCAACCCGAAACGATGGCGCTGCGCGTGACACGCCCTGCCTTCATGGAGGGAATTGCAGCGGTAAAAGCGCTTGACGGGAAAGAGAACTACGATGTCAACAAGCATGCCACGCGTCAGGAAATGCGGACCTATGTCTGTGCCCAGTGCCATGTCGAATACTATTTCCAGGGTGACAAAAAACGGTTGACCTATCCGTGGACCAGAGGGCTGACGGTAGATGATGCGTTCGACTATTACCAAGAGGCTGGTTTTAAAGATTGGACGCACGCGGAAACTGGTGCACCAATGTTGAAGGCTCAACATCCAGAATTTGAAGTATGGTCTCAGGGCATCCACGCCAGATCGGGCGTAAGTTGCTCGGATTGTCACATGCCGTACAAGCGCATCGGGGCGATGAAGGTCAGCGATCATCAGGTGCGCAGCCCACTTTTGAGTGTCAACAATGCATGTGCAACCTGCCACAAGCAGAGCGACATCGAATTGATTGCCCGTACTGAAAATATCCAGACCCGACATCGGAAACTGGTGGACATCGCGCTCGACGCGCTGGTTGACCTGATTGATGATCTCAAAACTGCCAAAGACGCCGGTGCGACCGCTGAACAGCTCAAAGACGCACAGCAGTGGCAGCGGAAGGCCAGTTTCTATGTTGACTACGTGGAGGCAGAAAATTCATCGGGGTTCCATGCCGGACAGGAAACAGCGCGTATTTTGGGGCAGTCCATCAATTACTCTCGAAAAGGACAGAACGCGCTGCGTAAGTCGCTGGCCGGTGAAATGCCGACAGAGAGTGGGGCAGAGTAGGTTGCAGATTGATCGATGGGGACACTGGATGTCATGCCAGCATCCGGGCCACCACGCACCAATCGTCATCACGTACCAAAATGCCAGCATTTACCGCCCAAGTCGTATTCTCCGGAAACGCTATTTCGAGGATACTCAGGAATGATTCGTTGCGTAGACCGCCTTGATCGCCGGCAGGAAGTCGCGATTTTGACCACAATCAAACCACAATCAATATGGCTTCTCGATGGACCGAGAGATGAGCGATAATCAACGACGCATTTTCTGTCGCCTGCTGTTTTTGTTTTTTTGCTGCCTTCCCACAGCATTAATCGTTTACCGGGCCTGCCATCCACGTACGCCCGAGTTCTGGCAACGCTCAATTCAGTCGCAGTTGGGCATCGACACGATGATTGCCGATGTGGAGACTCCCAGCCCCGGACAGACCATTTTACGTGGGCTGACCCTGTTTGGTGCCGAGGGCAATCCAATCCTTTCCGCGATCGAAACCCGTTTCGACGAGCAACAAAACCGCATCACGATCAACGAGCGCGTGCGTTTGACCGGAACCGGGCTGAAAGAACTGGCCGACAGCCTTAACCAACGATTGGTTGGATCTGGCACCTGGTCGATTGTTCTGGATGACGTTGAAGTCATCGACGATTCCCCGGAGGGGACAGGGCAGGGCGTTTACCTTTCGCCGGTAGAAATTGCGATTATGCCCACTGGTACCCATCGCGCCCAATCGCAGTCGGCAAACGCAGTCCTGTCGGTTCGGTTCTCGGCAGGGGCTGGAGAGGTACAAAACCCGCTGGTTCAGTGCCGGTTTTTGTGCCACGAGGATCCTGTAATGACATCAGTCGACATTAAAACAGGCACTCAGCACGTCCCCTGTTGGTTGGTGCGCGGGTGGCTGCCGCAGTTGGCGGACCTTGGACCGCACGCCACTTTTGTCGGCCGCATCGGAATTGATCCGGTGTCTGAAAAAAATATCGGCCGCGTCAAAGGCCGTTTTGAGAAAGTGTCGTTGCCTGGGCAACTAGCATCCGCCACCCCCACTCGATCGCTGCTGGACCACACATCGTCAACATCACAGACACTAGGTGCAAATGCACAGGGGGCAATGGAAGTGGACATGGCTTTTGACGATAGCAGCCGCCGCAGGCTGGCCCAGGGCCAGCCTTTACAGTTGACTGCGACGCTTGAATTACCTGATGGGTCCAAGCACCGCGTCATGCCGGTGTACCATTTCCAACAGGTGCTGAATATCGGTTCGGCGATCGGTCAAACCGTTCGTACAGCGCGTTCCCGGTCGGTGTCGAACAAGTATCAGTGAGCAGTCAGCGCCCCATGTCAGTTTGCCGTGTTGTCACCAAAAAATGAGGCCTGATCATCGTTGGTGGGCTGGCTGTCGCGGCTGCCAGATCCTCCTTCGGAGTCGAGGTTTTCGATGTTATCTCTCAATGCATCAAAGCCCCCGTCGCCTTCCTCATCTTCCAATTCGCGATTGATGGCAGATTCCTGATCGTCGCGAAGACGTGAGCCAAAACCATCTTCGTTGGTGTCGCCTTCGTCAGTGGCGTTATCTTCTAGGTCCAATTCATCCTCGAAATCGCGTTCTTCCAGATCCCGGCGGAATTGCGGCTTGCGTTCTGGTACGGGTTCAAAAGAGGGTGTCATCGTCTGCCCTGGTACGCTTTCGAACACGGAATGCCCCTCGTTTGAAGTGCCGGTGTAGACCGAATGAGGTACTGCTCCGCCGCCGACGGCATATCCGGTGTTCAAATTACTGTAACCGCCAGCATCCTGATAGCGCGAAACTAGGTGCGAGTTCATCGCGCTGTAAGGATTGTAGTAGTCTGTTTGCGGTCCCGGAGTGCGACAGTGATAGCCATTGCCATAGCCCAAACCCAGAAACCGTCCCAGTTCCTGCCCTGGCGGACGACGCCGAAAATGCTGGGCGTGGCTTTCAGATTCAACTATCAGGCAGCCAAGAATTGCCGTCAGAGAAAAAGCGAACAGGAGGGCATTTTTTTTCAGGGTCATCACTATGCCTATTCATTTAAAAGGAAACGCGGTCACAGCATCGATTATCGTTGTTGTCTGCACAGCCCCTGTAGCTGATTCGTGGTTCCCCGGGTCCAATCTTATGGCCCGTTGTGGGTGGTGCAGATCATGCCGGTTGTAGCGAGGCATCCCCCCATCTCCGTTTTTTAAGGCTAAATAGAGCCTTCATCGTGATAGCACAATGGGCCGAAACCCCGATCTGCCTTCGCCCAGAACTTGTCTTGACCGCCGCACGATGTTTTTTAATACTTTGGCTCAAGTTTGAAGGGCGGCCTGCCGGTTGTCTGTCGGCAGAAGGATCTGCCTCAATCACACATGGTTAACGGAGTAACCGATGTCAGCTCGGAAGTTTTCGCACAACAAAACTAACTGCATCTCTGGTTTCTTGATCCCGATCGGTCAAATCAGCGCGATCGTGCTGGCAGCATTCGCCGTTGTCCACGCTGGCGGAACTGCTTCAACCGCTTTTGCACTCCAGCAATCCCCCTCCCGGGCTCAGGCCGGTCAGCAGCGCATTGCGACGTTGGCCACCGTCAATGGGCGTTCGGTGACTCGACAACAACTGGCCAAAGAAGCCATGCGGCGCTTTGGAACCGATGTGCTGGAGAGCATTATTAATAAACTGCTGGTAATGAACGAGCTTAAAAAGCAGGGGATAGAAATCACCGAAGGTGACATCAACGATGCCATTGTGAACAAAGCCCAGAAATTTGGCATGTCGGCCGATCGCTATATGAAACTGATCAAAAATCGCCGGCAGGTCAGCGCCGATCGCTATAAAAACGACATCGTCTGGAACGAATTGGCTTTGCGGCGACTGGCTGAAGCCGCCACCGAAGTCACTCCTGAAGAAATTTCCAAACGCATGGAATACGAGTTTGGCCCCAAGATTCAGGTGAGACAAATCGCCTTGGACGACCTGCCGACCGCACGCACCATCAGGGAGCAGCTGGACAAGTCTCCTCATGCGTTCGAAAAATTTGCCAAAGCACATTCGATCGATACCAATAGCGCGTCGATGGGAGGACTGCTGCCTCCGGTCCGCCGCAACAGTGGCTTTCCCCAGTTCGAACAGGTTGCCTTTAGTTTGCAGCCCGGCCAAATCTCAGACGTGGTCAAATTCGAGGACACCTTCCTGATTCTGCGCTGTGAACGGATCTTTGATGCCGAACAACTGACTCCTGAACAGACGGCAAAGGTTCACGAGCGGCTGATGGAGGAAATCGCCCGTGACAAATTACGCGATTCGGCCGTCGAAATGTTTAAACAACTGCAGGAAACCGCCCAGATCGTCAACGTCATGAATGATCCCAAGCTGTCCACGCAAATGCCGGGCGTTGCCGCAGTTGTCAACGGTGTCAAAGTACTGAAGAATCAGGTCGCTGAGGAATGCATCACGCGCTTTGGTCGAATGATGCTGGATGTGGAAATTACTCGCAGCCTGTTGGTTCAGGCGCTGGAGCGCTCGGGGACTGCCGTTAATCAGGAAGACATCAATCGCGAGATCACTCGCGCGGCGGTCGCGGGTGGATTTCAAGGAGCCGACGGGAAAGTACTTATCGAGCAGTATCTGGCTTCGGTGACAGGCAACGATGCACGTAAAATTGATTTTTACATTGAAGATCAGGTCTGGCCATCGGTCGCGTTGAAAGCACTCGTGGAAGACGGGGTGAGCGTTTCTGAAGAGGACATGCAAAAAGGTTTTGAGGCCAATTTTGGACCGGGTGTTGAGGTACTGGCGATTGTACTACAGGACCAACGGACTGCCACCAAGGTTTGGAAGATGGCCGCCGCCAATCCGACCGCCGAGTACTTCGGTCAGTTGGCACACCAGTATTCGATCGAACCGGCTTCCAAGAATAACTATGGTGAGGTCCCGCCAATCCAGCGTTTCAGTGGGAAAACGGAACTTGAGAAAGAAGCCTTCAGCCTTTCCGAAGGCGAGCGTTCCAAGGTGATCCAGATTGGCGAGCATTGGGCGATTCTGTATTGCAAGGGATTTACTTCACCGAAGGTCAATGACTTCGATGCGGTGAAGGAAGAGTTACACGCCGACATCTTGGAAAAGAAGATGCGGTTGGCGATGGGAGAAGAGATGCAGAAAATCCGTGCGGACGCCCAGATCGACAACTACCTGACCGGCACCTCGCAGACCGGCAAAGCAATGGTACGATCGGCCCGAGCCAAATCTGCTGACAGCCGGTTGCCGATCGGGCGTCGGTAGGCGACGCGCAACTCCCACGTGGCTACGCTCGCCAGAGCGTGGAAGCCTTGGTGAAATTCTTCCCTTCTGAAAAACAGTTGCCGCTCGGCGTCCACCCTCTGGCGACGGTAGTCATATTCATGAGTGTTCAGGCTACGTGCGAGACCGGATTCCACGTCGTTTAACTTTTGCCACCAGATCCTTCATCTTGCGGGAATCTTCCTTCAACCAGCCACCCTTCTGACGCTTGTTCAATTTTCGCAATTCGATCACAGCGCGCTGCCGACTGATGCGGCCGGCGACCAGATCACGGTAGATCAAATCGGCTTTTTCACGCCGACGAATGGAATCATTCACATCCAGAAACTGCTCGGTCCATTCAACCGCCCAAGAATTTAACGCGCTGCGGATCCGGCTGAGTGAGTTTGTCGATTCGGACAGTCCCGCCGATTCGGAAGCTTTGTCGGAGGCCGTTGTTGCTGCACCTGGGGCGGTCAGGCCGGAATCCTTGAGCCTGTTTTCCAGTTGATCGAGAGTCGTTTGTAAATCGGCGCGTTGTAATTGTTTACTGTGGCGGCACTGGTGAATGGTTTGTTTAAGTTGTTCGACACACAACTGGCCGATGACCGGCATCGTGGCCAGTGTTTGAAGGGCTTTTTCGGCCACCGCTAGGTTGCGACCACCGGTTGCCATGCAGGCCTCATGGCAAATGTCCCACGCGTGAAAACGATAGACAAAATCAAGGCCGGTCCCTTTAATATTCTGTAACCCCATCACTCGGGCAAGGTTGCCGGGCGGGATTTCATCGACAATGCGGGAGACCACTTCCTCCCCTGTCGCTTCTACATTGGGAACGACAACCAGTTTGCGTTCAAACCACTTCCGCATTGCCGCGCGATATTTTTGGTTCACTGTTTCGGAAATTGACTCCGGTGCATCTTCGACTATTTCTGACAGCTCCCGGTATTCGGCGACAGCAGTGGAAAGCTGTTGGAAATGTTTAGTGACCGCTGCGGCATCAACAGGCTCAATCTGCAACTCTCTCATGACGCTCGCCAATTTTTCGGCGGTCGTGATTCCATCGATCACTTCATCGATTCGGCTCGCGGGCATATCCGGCGGTTGATCGTTAGGGTTAATGATGCTTGCCAGCATCGATTTGACACGCACAGCCACGTCCTGATCGGTCAGCGGTTGCCGCGCTTCAATCGCCGATTTTTTCAAGGTTTCCCGGGCATGATCGATATCCCATTGTCCGTCGGACTGCGTCAACGTCAGGCGTGCTTCCTTTTCCTGCCAGCACTCGGAAATGAATTTACGCAGTCCGTTCAGGTTGCTGCCGATCAGAAAGAAACGATCTGCGTTTATATCGTTGACCACGATGCTGGCGAACACTTTGGAGCGCGGCACCCGATCCGCCCGGTTGTTGATCACGCCACAAATCCAAGTGGTTGGGTCCTCCAGATGGTTTTGCCGGGCATAGCCAAGCCGTTTCCAGTTCCCCATGCAGCCAAAACGTTCATTGGCAGACATCCCGTTGGTGAATTCGATCTTGCGACCACGTACCAGTGATACCGGATGCGTTTTCAACACACCAAGATCGGGCACCAGATCATCCGCCATGGCTTTGACGGACTGTTCGTTGGAGACGCCCAGATTTTCTGCCATACGGGCGACCAGGGCAATGTTGTCAGGGTGTTCCTGATACGGGAATCGGGCCAGAATATCATCGGTGATTAACCCGGACTCCAGCCAACCAACCGGTTGAAGTTCAGTCCTTGCATACAGACACTGTTGCCGCACGTACGGGCGCATTTGTTCTTCGGTGGTAATCAGCGTCGATCGCGGGGGGACAAACCCGGAAATCGTTTCCGCCACGTTATAGCCAGCCGGCCCCTGGATATCTTCATGGTCGGGATAGGTATTGGTGATGGTGGCCAAGTCATCGACCATCCACTGCTTTTGCAATACGTTGACATAGTCGGGGTTGAGTGCCATGCATTCCCACAGGAAGACGGAGGATCGCATCTTGCCGGCGATGTTGACTAGATTTTTCTGCTCCCAAATGGTGGCTTTGTCGTAGGGGCGGAACAGCGGTATCTCCAGCGGTTGGCCGAAGGCGAACGAGTGAATGAACATGGCCTCGCAACCGGTTGTTTTTGAAACCAAGCTGTACCCCAGAACGCTGATCAACGCCGCTTTGAGCCGCTCGGTTCCGGATTTCCCGCGGGTCCCCCATCCACCGATCGACATCGGGATCCGGCTGCGCGATTTGCGAAAGCTGTAATTGGCCAGGAAGTGTTTGAGCATCACCAGAACAAACACCACAGCAGCGAACAGCACCAGTTCCTCCAGCGAGTTTTCAAATAGCGACGTGAAATAGGCCGTGAAGCGATTGAAGATGCCGATCCCATGTTCGGGCATCGAGCCGCCGATGGCCTGAGTCAGAAACGGAACGATCCACGGCACTGCGGCAGCGTGTGCGAAGAACTTCGTCACGCTGTCATCCAGACAGGACATCTCCTGTTGGCCGGTGCTGCTGCTTTCGAATCCCGGTGTCGTGCGATGTCGGTGAGCCTGAAACCGGATTTTGAATCCCAGTTTTTCAAACGCCTGAAGGTAGACTCGTGACTTGATGGTATCCCCCTCCACGTTTCTGGGTTCTGCATAATTCGCTAGGTCCGTCGTCAGCTTCCAGCATGCCCGTACTCGTGCGGCGAACGTTTCGGGAGCGGTCACCCGGGTGATGCCCTGGGAAGTGACGAAGGAAACTGTTTTAGGTTTCAGCCAACTCATGTTGATGATCGAAACAAAGTCGTCAGCCAGCGGTAAGAAAGGGCGCCATGTTCCGTCCTCCCCAATCACCAACGGTTCTCCCGGCACCTTTGTCTGGCTCAGTTCGCCCGTTATTTGCGATGGTGTCCGCAGGGTGGCCGTACTGATTCGGCCCACGGTATGCCGATGTGCCTGCCGTTTATCGGTGGCCGAATGTCTGATTTCAAACAGAAACCGCCACAGCCGAAATCCGAACCCCGGCCCGCGCGTAATCTTCAGTCCGCGAAAGTCGCGTTGAATGTCGTAACCAAAATCATCTTGCGAAAGCACGGAAAATAACCGGCCCAAAGTGATATCGTCGATCCAACTGAACCACGCCAGGGGGAAATGTTTCGAGCCGCCGATCTTGATCTTTTGCAGTTCTGGCCTCAGGCGTTTGACCAATCGGCAGATTCCGGGGTCCAGTGTCGCCCAGATTCTTTCGCACGCCTGACAAGCCCACCGACGAACGGCCGTTGAGGGGTGGTCTTCCTGGATCTTCAGCAGTGCAGGCACAACCTGCTTACGCAGGATTGTTTCCATCGTGTAGGTGGACTGGGATGAATCGTTACCTGAAAGCGCTTCGAGACGTTCGACCAGATAGTCCGTTGAGGTCACTGCCGACCACGCCGCGGTGCGAAGCACAAACGGGTCAGATTCGGTTTCCAAAACGTGTGGCAGCAAGGTCATGAATTTCAGGAATTGCTGCGGCCGCAATCGTCTATTCATTCCGACAGTCAACGCGCAGGCCCGGACCTTGGGGTCGGGATCATTCAGCGCGAATCCCCACCAACTTCGATGGACGCCGGGACATTGCGAATAGAAGGTCGCCTCGGCCATCTTTTGCCGGACGAATGGACTCGGGTCTGCCGCCAGTGGAACAGGAGGTGGTTCTTCCGGGTTCTGTTTGATCCAGTCACCAATCAATGCCCAGATATGCTGCCGTACGAAAATGTCGTCGCCTTCACCGGGTTTCTCCAGACGCTGTCGCATCACCCCCATCGCAATGGGAAACGAAAGTGACGCCAGAATCGAAATCGCCTCACACTGGATCCAGACATCTGAATTGCGTTGTCGGGCAGCGCGGTCGATAAAGTTCAGCATTTGTTGGCTGAGTAGTTGAGCGGCGACGCTGGGGGGCACCGCCTCGAGCATGACTCGCATGGCGCGAATTGCGGCAACGTGGATACGATGATCGCCCTCGTAGACCAGACTGGATAAAATTGCTTGTTCAATCCCCAAACGTTCCCAGATGCCCGAGAGTCGTTTAACCTGATCTTCAAGTTTTCCGCCGGTGTTGGCCGCGCTGAATTCCAGCGACCGCAGAAAAACATGCACGGTTGCTTCGGCTAACCTGTTCAGGGTGAAATTGATTTGCATTTCGCATTCACCAATCCTCCGGAAAAATCGATCGCTGAGCGCCTCTTCGTCGAACCACCTGCCAAACGCGACTTCATCAGCTTGGACTTCTTTGGGTGTCCCACCCAATTCAGTCGCATAGTGCAGAATGATTTCCTGCCGGTCGCGTTCGGTGGTGGCTGCGGCGACGCTACGGCGAAATTGTTTATTGATGGCACCCAGTTGACGGATTTTCTCCAGATCTTCCCGCAAAATAAAGATCAGAAAATCACACAAAAAACGCGGGGCCTGAGATCCCTGGCGTTTGTGGGTTGCCGGGATTTCACTTACCAGCCATTTCTCACGCCGTAACTGCGTAAGACTTCTGACACGCGATTCGCCGTCGCTGAGGTTGGCCTTCAACCATGTGGAAAAACCGGATTTGAGGTTGGCAAGATAGTCCCGGTTCAGCTTCAGTTGGTGCTCATTGAGTCCAAGTTCCAGCAGTTTTGTAATCCGCTGTTTACCCGCAGGGGTCAGCAAGAATTCCAGCGAATTTCCCGCAGGCCCGGAAGAAACGGACGATTCGTTTGGTCCTGGGGCGGGGGAGTCCGAACGGTCGGTGGTGATCGTTGGCGATGCGTTGCGTGTTGAGGAGCTCGCGGTCGCCATGAATAAATAAGCCGGTTAACGTGTGGCGATTTTTGCAGCGCGCTCTTGTTTCAGTGGGCGGAACAGGACGGTACCGGGACGAAAGTCACGATACAGCCGAGCATCGTTAAAGTATCGACTGAACGAAATGCCAACGCTGGTGCCGCCCTCGATCTCGTGAATCAGGGAGAAATCCACTTCCGACCGAAACCCCGCCGTGCTCCACTTTTCTGCTTTCAGATCGATCCGGACGATGTTCTGAATCGCAGCCTCCGTTCGATCATTGTCGGACAAATAGCCCGTCATTCGATAGCCTAGGTGCACTTGTACCGGCCCAAGCAATTGATCGGCACCAACCGAGAAACCCAAATTGTCCGGAATCAACTGATCTTCGTTACTGTTTAACATCGGTCGCAGGTAGAAGCGGCGATCCAGATAGCACTGGTAGACAAACTGGTCCGATAATCGCAATCCGTACCGATGATTCTGTTTATAATTGGTAAAGATATCCCGATCTAGTTCACCCGCACTAAACGAATCACGGGACTCACTCAGGTAACGTCCGAAAAAATTAATCGATGGTCGATGGCTGACGTTGGGGCCAATGTGGTAGCGCCGGCTGATTCCGCCATTAAATCCTGCGGTCCACGGGAACGAACTGGCCGCATCATCCAGCGGCGTCCCGGCGTATTGGGCATAGGCGAAAGCTTTCCAATTTATTTGGAGCGCCCCCTGGCCATCGGCCGAATTATCCCACCGCCGGTTGACGTTACCTAGGGATCTCGTGCGCTGATGACTCGCACCGAAGGTTGGTCCTGATCCAATGCGGGGTCTGAGCAGCAGATCGGTTTGTTGATATTCATCTTTCCAAGGGTCGTACTTGCGGTTGGAGAGGCCAACATTAAAAAACCGCCCGGGGTTTTGGATGTTTGGAAACTCGTCGATTACCCGCCTCTGGCGGTAGCCCAGGTGAAATCCGGTGGTGCCTGAATCGTGCACGCCCGGCGGTGTGACATCATCAATGTTAACTTCAACCGGATCCGCGTCAGGGCCACGCAACGACAGCAGTTCCAGTGATTGTCCGACCGGTTCGAGACGGGCGGCCTGAAATACTTCATCGACGGCATCGTGTACCCAGTGTTGATTTTCGTTGTTGGGTGTGACCGCTGGCCGGTACACCGGAGGAACCGCGTCGGCCGCATCCAGTTGGAATATACGAAAGCGCCCGACGCGACTGTCGCCCTCAGGAACCAGTTCAAAGGTCTTGCTTGCTTCATTCACCGGTACGATGCGCGTGTGAATTTGATCGCCAGTCAGCTGGTCAATGCGAAACACATTGGGACCTGTCGCACGAAAAGACAGGGGTTCATCCTGCGTTGCAACGTGCCACGATTTGACTGCCGGTGGGATCACGGGGGTGGTTGATTGGTTGACGGAGCCGTCAGGTAATATTTCGTCGATATTGATGGTGACATAGTGGTTTGCGTACGGCTGTGGCTGCCAGAAGGTGATACGCTCCGAACCGGGGGTCAGCCTGATTCGGAATTTTTCGGTTTGGCGATGCGATTTTAGTGTCAGTGATTCCTGTTGGCCGTCTACCTCCCAGTTGACCACGGTGTCCAGTGTTGGCAGGAATCCAATCCGTGGCCTTGCCAGGGTGAATTCCAGTTCCGGCGCAAACACGGCCGACAGGTCGATTTCGATCGGTGTCTCACCCACGACCGCGCGGTCAATGCGATTGACGCCCAACAAGGTACGGCGTGTACGGGTTCCCGGTGTCAATGGTCGCCATTGGTTCACTTTCTCAAGATAGACTCCTGCCCGCCGATCAAATTGCTCGAACCGCTTCCAGGTCGATCCTGCCTTGAGCATTTTGGCTAGCGCGTTGATCTGATCATGACCCGGATTGGCCTGTCGCATCGTCTCCAATAGCGCGATTTTGTTCAACTGTAGCGCGGTTGCCTCAGTCGTGACTGACGGTTGGTCAAAGACGATTGAGATTGCCCGTTTGTACAATTCATCCTGCCCGACAATGACAAAGGGGTGGTGTCCCGGATAGATTCGGTCTTGCCAGGTGGGAATGTCACCCAACTGGCCGGTCAGATGCGGTCGAAGTGTTTCCAGATCCATTCCTCCCCCGTAGTACCGTCGAAAGGGATGGTCCAGTGACTTCCCTTTCTGCTCCCGGCTTACCAGTCGTACCGAATCAGTGCCCACCGCTCCTTCATGTGCCTCGCCCAGCAGATCGCAACGTGCGCCAAATTTGCCAAGGGCAACGGCGGCCAACGTGGTTTCGGTGATCGGTGGCAGGACAGGAGACTGCACCTCGGGGCGTTCAATATGTACGCGGAACAAAAGATTGACTTTGCGCGGCGTCAGTTTTAATTCGGTTAACCCCGCCGGAATGTGCAATTCAGCAAAGACACGTTTCCCGGGCGTATAGACATGACTCAGCCCGTCAATGGCCAGAGTATCGGAGGCCAAGTTATTGATGATGGGGACACGCTCGATCTGTTGTCCGTTGCGGATTTCCAACACGCCATTGACTGTCTGATCTTCAGGTCGTTGGCCGTATCGCCAGTACTGGTGGTTTTCAGCGTGATGCAGTGGGCGACACTCCAGCCGAATTTTGGCCGGGCCGTGAACGCGCAACGTTGATTCGTTGGCGTCATCGGCACGGGAAAACTCCATTCTCCGATCACTTTCCAGAGAATGGACGGTTGCCGCTCCCTGGCAGCGTGTCACCAATCCACGTTCGGACTTCCATCGCCTTGGCCCGGGGTGTTTCTCCAACCACGATTCCCAATCCTCAATCGCGGACATGCGGGTCAAAAGTTCATCGCTGCCAAGGCGGGTAAAAATATAGTCGCCATATTTCCAGTGCTTTATCCAGCGCTGCCCATCGTCACCAGCGACCGCCAACAAGCGGAACGCCCGTTTGTATTGACCAATGTGCATCGCCTTCATGGCCCCCCAAAAGTTGCGGCGTTCGGTATTTTCGATCCGTTTGAGAGCTTCCTTGAAGGTCTTCCACCAACGTAACTGAAAACTGCAACGCAAAACCAGTTCGTCCACCTCGGGGCCGGAGGCTGTTGACGGGAGCGACAATAGTGCGAATCGATGGCGACCATTGTCGGCAAGTTTTTGGGCGAACTGAATTTTGGAGTGTTGATCACCGATATGAGCGGTCGCATAGGCCAGCAATCTTTCTTGGGTTGCGTCCCCGGCGGGCTGGGTGGTCGCTTCCTGCATCAGCATGGCCAACATCGCGCGCTTCAGTTCGGGATCTTTAGCGTGGCGAAGCCAGCCTCGTCGCTGAAGCCTAGCTAGGAATCCTTCGTTCAATTGGTCCAGTACCTGGGTTTGACTCACGATCGCATCGCGTCTGACCTTGCCAGCGGAGTGAGTGATCAATTCAGTCAACACCTCCAGGACACCTTGCCAGTTGCCCGCTTCGGCCAATTCAAGTGCCTTGGCCTGATAGCGTTCCTGCTGTTTTTGGTGCCACTTGGCTCCTGTGTTTTCCAACCTACCCCCCGGAGTAATGCTCTTGTCGATCTGTTTCAGATGACTATTGAGCAAACGCTGAAGGTCGATGGCGTTATTGTTCAGCTGCATTCCGGAAAACTCTTTCATTGCCGGCATCATGCTGGCGTGTTTGCCATGCTTTCGGTATGCCAGTTCCGACAGTTCGGTGTAGTTCGCCATCAGACACTGCACCCCGATGTGCAATGCGGCATCGGCAGTGGAATCTGCTGAGATCTTGATTTGACGGACAGAGGGTGGCAGAACGAATTCCGCGACCGCCGCATCAATCATCGCGACCGGCTGGTCCAGCACAGAATAAGGACCTCCCCACGGACCGCTGTCGTACCGCCGGTGGGTCTGAGCCAAACTGGCAACGGCGGCCTCGCTACGGCCCGGAACAAATGCCGACAGTTTTAAGGCGCTGCCGGGAAAAATGCCCAATTGAAACGGTGGTCGTTCGTCGTACTGAATCCACAATCGCGCGTCACCCGTCATGTTTTGGCGATCAACGACCACACGCATCAGCGACGCGCCAAGTCCTTCCGCCGGTCGATAAATCAGATCACCACATTGGCATCCACCATTGCCCTCCGGTGCCTGCCACCCGCCGGTGGAAACTTGATGAAGGGTTGTCGTTGCCAGACGCGCTGCCTGTTCATCGATATGTTGTTGGCCTACCGTGGTTTCGGTAGCCGACTGATTCGCCCGGCGAATCGATCGTACCGGAAATGAAACGTATCGCGGATTGGTTGAACCGTGCAAATCAACCGGTAGCAAATCACGAAAATACGTGAACCGGTGGCGGATTTTATCAGCCAACTCCGCCACTGTAAGTTCGTCGCCAAAATTGCTTTCCCCCTGTCTTCGTGACGCGAGCGCCCGCATCCACATATAGGCCCTTAACCCTCCATACGGGATGCTGTTGTCACGCGCGACCTGAACCAGTTTGGGGTAGTTCAACCATGGATCCCATTGGGGATGAGGCGGTTTTTGGTTTTGAGCTGAATCTCCGGCGAAATAGTCATCCAGTGATTTACCGTCGTCCAGAAAGTCCTTTTCCAGCCACGCGTCCTCATCCAGCAGTTGCGATTCCCACTGAGGGGGATTGAAATGATGGTTGATCAAGGGATTGATCAATTTCAAACCAATCGCGTCTGCGCGAAGAAAAACCGGGTGAGAAACTTCAACCTCGATCGCCTGGGATTCGGATTCGATATCCAGATAGGCAAACTCACGTTGGCCAATCAGTTTTTCGGTACCATCAATAAACTGCCGGTGCATGCGCTGCGGCAGAGTGTCAAACAGCAACGTCCGGTCGTATACGCCGTCAAGAAATATTTTGATCCAGTAAAACTGATGTTGGCTGGAATCGGAATCGTAGTTCAGCCGTGACTCCAGACGTAAACGCGTGTTGCTGTCGATTTCCAGAGCGTACCGTCGACCGGGCTTGATCGGCGTATACAGCCTCGGCTTGCGGCCTCGGTCATCCGAAACTTTGACATGCCGCTGGGGACCAACGACAGAGCACTGATAGTAATCCAGCAAACGTGTCGGCTGTCTTGTGGACGTAAATACGGCAATGGTGATTGGGCTGTCGGCGGCAGCAGTACGCCACACGCGCCCGATTGAAATTCCCGATTGGTCGGGGGCGGCGATCAGAGACATCCCGTTTTCAGATCGTGCGGATTTGAGCTTTCGGAACAGCCCCGTTCCGTTGGATGTCCAGATCTCTGTTTGCCCATCGGTCAATTGTATTTGGCTACAGGACTCGACGCGCACGTACTCGTGGTCGGGCACCTGGAAATCAACGTATTGGCCCGGGTTCAGCGTGACCACATTCAGTCGGTAAGCGCGTGAATAAACCGCAGGATTCCCCGTCACATGTTGCAGGGCGCTGGAAAGATTCTCCCAACGCATCGGAGCGAACGCCGGTGCACGGCGGTCCTTTCTGGAATCAATTTCCTGGCTGTAAATCGTCGCCGAAGAAAAAACGAATAACCAAACGATCACCGACCAAACGACCGGCAGCGCGCACCGGCGACCGGCTATATTTGACTCGCAAATTGATGCTTGGTCGGCCGGCATTTAGGCTGGAACGTAAGTCCGCAATTCAGTCGGTGACTCACACAAAAACGGTCACCCAAAAATGTCTTGCTAGCGAGAGCAAAACTGCCGGGAGATTAGAGATTTTTTGGAATTATCACAACCTTGTAAGGAAAAGATTAAAGTGTTTTTGGCCCGGTAAAAACCGAATGCAATCCAATAGATCCGGGTTGACGCCTTGCCTGTTTGGGCAATCGGCCACCGTCTGCAGGTGGCGGCCGCGTACAGGCGTTTTCACCGACAAATTCGCCTTTCGGCGGGTGCGCCGATGGTGGCGTTGGCCTCCAACTGGCACAAAATGCGCCAGCGGCCGGGAGCCTAGCAACGCTATCGCGCAATCGCTGCGGCGATGCTGTCAAAGAAAGTCTTGCGAACGCTAGCATCGGAGGCCAGTTGTTGCCGAAATTCGGGATTCATTTCCATGTGCAGAAATCCAATCCCGCCCAGTTGCTGGACCAACCTGGACTGCTGATTGTCTGTCCCACCGAGCCAGCGCGTTTCTACCGGATAGAGCCTGGTGTGTGATCTTCCAAAATTGGTTTTAAATTCGGTGGCCACCCGCCGTGCGTCACGTCCCGGAAATTTTGTCGTGTCGCTGACGATTAACCGGGCAGTTTTCCCGGCGTTGGTTTTTTGTGCGTTGCTGAACCCGTGTAATTGCAGCATCACCGAATCGCCGTGCCGCTCCACAACCGCTTCGGTGAAGGCATTGAAGTAGTGCCTGTCGCAGTGTGCCAGATCCAGGTCTTTTCGATGGACCGTATTTAAACCGACCGCCCAAACATCATGCTCTTGAAAAAGCTTCCTAGCGATCACGCCAGTTTTGGCATCGTTAAAGCGATGCGGGGCTTGCAAAATGATTCGCGAATCGCCGCCCTGCCGGATTGCATAGATGCCTCTTCCAAAACGCTGTTCAGTCTTTTCCCGAATCACCAATACCCCGGATCCGGCCACCCAAGAACATTTCCATCCTGCGCGGTTCCAACGTTGCTTTAGTTGGTCAGTGACGGCCGGATTGCCAAGCGTTTCCTTGATCAAAGTTTTGAAGGCCACGATGTCCGGTTCCTCGGGCAACACCAGTTGGCAATTCACAATGGAGTCTTTGAAAATCTCTTTCAAAGTGTCTCTCGCCTTGCGTGTCATCCGATGGTCGGGCCGTGCTGTCACTGCCGATGGTCCGCGCGCCGGTGCGGAGGTGGTTTCTTGCGCGACAGCCGGAGACGGGGTGACCAGTAAACCGATCCCAGTAGAAAATACGATAAAAATCATGCCCTGCAATATATACAGCAACGTGCATTTCAATGGGGAACTGATGGACACGTATTTCATGGGGATGCCCTTACTTCCTGATGAATCGGTTTCAACTGGTGCAGCAACACAAACCCGCGACGGTTACCATCTAGGCGATTGATTTTGATGATGTATTCCCCCGGTGGCAGGTCTTCTCCAAGTTGAATAAAACACTTGTGTTCAACATCCAGTGGCGTGTCGGATCCCAACAAAACAGTCTGTCGCTGTTGCTGTGCCTTGAGGTCATAGATTCGATGAAGCATGGTCAAGTGTTCCACCGGTCCGGTTCTCCTCAGCGAGATCTTTTCTTCGGCGGCAATTTCTACTTCCAACAGACAACGATCGGCGACATCCTGTTCCCGGTAAATTGACAGTGTCAACGTTTCCGCTTCCCGGGAAGTTTTCGTGAAGGGGAACTCCAGTTCACCGTTGTGCAATCGGCAGGCAGTGCGTTTCAGATAACGTGCTGCACCATCGATTAAGGCCCCGCTGAAAAACAAGCGCGTCTGCGGATCGCATTTGATTTCGAGGGTCGAGTGATCTTCGGTGCGCTGGAGGTTCAGTTTCAGTGACCCGCGTGAGGACATCAGCGATTGTTGCTGAACCAGGCGTCCATTTTGCCAGACCTGCAATTGCCCCGGGCGTTGGGCAGCCGAAATGTAGGTCAGTCGATAATCGTCTCTGGTTGCAAATGCGTGCTCATTGATTGTGTGCGATTGATTCGGGGCGACCTCAAAGAACCAGGCAAACATCGCGCGGCGCTTGATCTCACTGTCGTTTTCGGCCGGGACGAACACCTGACGCCCGATCCAGTCCCCCTGTGGCTCGTAGCGCTGCCAGACAAACTCTTCCGGGTTGAGCATATCATTGGCGTCTGCATCCTGGTCGAAAATCCCTACACGAGTCTGGGTGGACAACACAAAAGAACGGTTGGCTGCAATCAGGTCAATATGAGAGTCAGGTTTGAGCGTAAACCACTTACGCGTGCGACGCTTTTGACGTTCAAAGGGTTGGCTGTCTTCTGGTACCCGTGTCAGGAACGGTACGTTACCGGGGCGGACCGATGCGTTGACCAAAAACGGTTGGTCCGATTTCAGCACCACGGTGGCGGCGGTTGGCGGGACGGAAAAATATAAGTTCTTTTTTTCCGATACCTGAAATGCCTGTGAGAGTTTCCACAGCCGGTCGTAGGCGGAAAGTTCCGGCACAATCTCTATCACTCCCTGGTCGATCGCGTTCCCTTGTTTGTCCAGGTATTGCCAATTGAGCATGCGGGTATCGTTCCAGCCGGGCGGTTGTTCAAATTCCATGGCACGTCTCGCAAGGTTTTCATCAGATAAAAACGCATTGCCGTACCCAAGTCGCACCGATATCCGAAACGGTGTCGGTTGCCCCCGGATATGGCTGACCGGAAAACGAATCCCGTCTTGGTCGGCAAGGTAAACGCGCAGCGATCCTGCTCCGGCACGGTTGGTCAGTTCGGTCTCTTCGCCCATCGCCAAGGGGCGGTCGTCGTCGCCTGCGACAGTTGAATTTTCTTCCAAGTTTTTCCAGAAGCTGCGGAAGCACACCGGTTCCGAACTTTCCAGTTCGAGAATTCCTCCGTAATAGTTTCGGTGGATGGTCATCCGGTCCTCAAACATGGTCAGCTCAAACTGCTCCGGCGGGTTACCCTGCGCGTCGTACCACGTGCCGGTCAGGAATGCGGGAGCAGATGCCCCCAGTCCGATTCGTTGAACTTCCAGCCGTAGATTCCCTTGACCTTGTGGAATCGCGAGGGTGGACCGCCAGCCGGGTTCGAGGCAGGTTCCCTCAAGCACCGGGTCGGTAATGGCTTCTTGGTCATCGACATCGCCCAGGAAATACAGGTGCCGAATCGTGCTTTCACCCGCTGATGGCGCTTTCTGCCACTGCCAACGCAACAGGCTGGCGCGTTCGGAATGGGTCAGGAATTTGTGATCAAAAACGCAGTACTTGGCTAGTTTTTCCCGGGTTTTGGAGGAAATTTTCTTCCACGTTGAACGCTTTTCATAGTGTGGACGCTCGTGACGTGTCCGCACGCGCGCCACTACCTCCTGCACCTGCGGAGCTTTCTCTTTGACCCGAATTCGGATTCGCGCCGGACGCGCGCCGTCGGCAACAACCGGTATCTGGATAAAACGCGTTTGCGTGGCGACCATTGACGTTTTGCCGAACACCAGCGGGTCGATGATCTCGCCAGTGTCTGAATCGACCAGTTCGCGAATGCCGCTGCGTAAATGATAGACGGACTGATTCAAAATTTGGCCCCGCGCATCGACCACCTGGTACTCGACACTGTAACGCCAGCCACTGCGCGGGTCGGTTTGATTTTCTTCGGGTAGTTGCGTGTTATTCAACGCACTGTTGGTCATCAGGCGAATACTCAACGCATTGGCCGGCACAAAAAATTCGGTCCAATGCTGATCGTGCAACAGGGTTGTGGCGACACGATTGGCATCGTCCCGGTTGACGGCCGTTGAACCAAGGCGGTAGTTGTCGATCGCGGATGTTGAAAACCGGTAAACTGCGAATACCGACACCACCGCGCACAGTAACCAAAAAACGTCCCGAAATCTCATTTTCGTTTCGCCTCCAACCACAACTTGCGCGATGCCACGAATTCGTCAATTTCCATGCGCCCGGGGCTGATCACTTCCATCGACCCGGTGCCTATAAATCCGGTCAGGTTCATCATGGCGGCCAGTTGCCGGTTTCCGATTCCGACCAACAAAAATCCCTGACCGGAAACCGTGTCCACGACGTGGGTGAATTTCCAGCCTGAATGCTTGTTGGTCGCATCGAGCAAACGCAGCACATCAAAATTTGCGACGTACTGATCCAGTTGCATTTTTAAACCGCCGGGCAATTCCGGTCTATGGGTTTCGTAAAACGAGGCGTCGGTTGAGTCCTGGAAATTGGATTTCAGGTAATCAACCAGACTGGTTTCTACGGTCGGGATTTTGCAAATCGCCATTTGAGCCGCCAGTGGATCGTCGGCGGTCTGATGGCGATACTTGGTTCGTAGCGATGGAGACAACCAGAGGCTGATGACCTCCTTGTTCTCGGACACCTGAATGGCAGCAGCCTTCATCATAATGCCCAGCTCATAACCGGCCGTGTCATACGAGCCGTTGACGAATCCCACCGAAAAATTATCACGTTTTAAACGCTCAATTAGATCTTTTTTCAACGGTGATACCTGGTCAATACACGTGTTTCCTTCATCTGTTGCAATCACGATGTCGTAGTGGACAGGCGCCTGAATGGCGCGAGCCTGGCACAGGAGAAACGGGCGCTGCTCAAATTTGCGAAGTAAAACCTGCCGCACCAGATTGAACAGATTTCTGCGGTTGGCGGTTTTGGAAATGTCGGATTTCCCGTCAGCGTTGGCACGGGGGTGGGCTCCGGCAATCAACAGTACCGACGCGCGCGGGCGCTTGAACAGGCTGGCACCAAAGTCAAACGACCTGTTCTCAAACAAGGGGCGGGGAATCTCGATCCCTGTGCTCTCCATCAAGGAAGGGCGAAACAGAAACGTGCCCCACCCCTTAAGGTCTTCGGCGACATCCGCATTCTCGATCAATGCAATAACCTGTTCACCAGTGATCGCGTCCACGATGACCTTTATCTGATACCCCTGAACCCAGGCGGCAGAATGGATCGCATCAAGCCGGACTCGCACTTTGGGCGTTAGCCATGCGGGAGTCGCATCCTGATCAAAAAGATACTCATTATCGTGTTGGATTTCTCCCATTAAACTGATCAGGGGGCCGACCACCTCGTTATCCATAAACAGCATGTCTTCCAGTGATGCCGGAATGAAGCGGTTGGATCCCATCTTGAGAATGCGTGCCTTGACCTCCGTCAGGAATGATTGCAGGGAGATTTTTGTAACGGAGACCCGAGGGGATTTTTGAGGGCCTGCGTGAGGTTTTTCCTGAGTGATCGTCAGCTTCTGTGTGGCCTTTTCGTTCTCCACCAGCGATGCCACCATCAGGTTTTCCCGCACAGACCGGTTAAGTGCCAGTTCTACATAACTGGCGGAATTGCTGACGCGATTGGCAAACGGGCTGGTCTGCCATTGAATGTCAAAGGCACCGACCAGAGACTTTAGCGGTCGCAGTTTCAGATCGGCCGGCAATGTCGTTTTGACGAACAGTCGCGAGCGTGGCATCGTTGGTGATTTCTTGCGTGTCATTGCGCGAATCTGCACGGTTTGTTGGGAGCCAAAGATGCGATGAAACATGGCGAACAGCGTGTTCTTGTTGCGTGTTACATCGGCCGAACCATCGATGTTGGTTGTCCGTTTGGCTCCTGCAATGGCCAACCCTGAAGCCGGAAACTTGCGAATCATGGCCAGCGTCGATTCGAGTGTTGCAGCCTCCTCAAGCGGTGCTGGAACTTCAAAACAAATTCCGTTCTTTTTTCCCGGATCGATCATGTACATCCCCCAACCACGTGCCGGTGTGTTCTCTTTCAGGAACAAACGTTTTCCCGACAGATTGACCAAACTGTAGTTGACCAGTGCTAATTTTCCGGCAATCGCTTCCAGTTGACGGGACGTATAACCTTGCTTCAGCCGTGAAAGTTCGACCAATGCAGCACGGAAAATAGCCAGGTCTGAATAAACAGGTGCCCGAAAACTTCCCGCTTCATGTTTCTCATAAAGTAGCGGTTTACTGTCCCGAACGATCTCGCCAACAGACTGCCGACTTTCGATTACATCGACCGTTTTCGCCGTGTTTCCAAACGCTATCTCCGGGATCCGTTGCAGGCTTTCCCCCACCCACAACAGACAGAAACCAATCAAACTACCGGCAATCCCGCCCACCAACGATACCTGTAGCGTGCCCTTGAGCATTCTGACCATCAGTTTTTTGTCATGGGCTTTGACGGCCATCAAGGTCGATAACAAATACCCCAACCCAAACACGTCGGTGACCTCCCACCCCGGAGCAAACGCCGACAGTAAGTGCGACATCGTCAGCCGAAAGAAAAAACAGACCGTAAAGAAGAACAGCAGCTTTCGTCCACCCTGCATCGCAATGTCGCGAATCAGAGGGGCTCGCAGCAACATTGACCCTGCCGAATAAATCACCATGCACTCGGCAACCGACGCTACAATTTTCAAGGGCTCTTGCAAGGTCAGTCCCAGCAATGCCGGAATCAGAATTCCGTTAAAGTCCCATGCGTAACGGAGGTTGATCCATGAGGCAAGAAACGCGGTGGTAATCAGAATCACGTATGACTTGGGGCTGGCCAACAGCGAAGTGGAGATGTCCTCATAGACCAGGTGGAAGTTGCCTAGGTTCAAATTGGTGACCACGCCCAGCAACAGCACGATCCCCCAAGTGATCCCAATACAGGCGAAAATTGGCAATGTGCCACGTCTGAGCCCCGGTTTCCAGAAGTAGTTGGCGATCAACGCCACCACGATCAAACCGAAACTTTGCAGTTCATTGCGATAATCGAAATTCCATCCCCAGTTTTCAACAATGTAACGTCCCGCCTCCGGCAACAGCCAACCATCGAACGTGGCGCGCGTGATCACACTGACCAGGACCAGCACAAAAAATCGATCGCGCCCAAAGAAGCTGGACCAGTAGCGTGTCCGGCTGAATCCGTCCGAGATCAGCCGCGCCAGCAGATAGGTGACGATCGCTTCGAGAAAAATCACCAACGCCGTTGCGGGCCTCGAAATCAACAGCGGCACGAGATAACCCGGAACAACCAGCGCCGATAGATTCCAGCCCAGACGCAAATTGCACATGACGGCGACGACCACCCCCACCCAGACCGTCGCGGAGATTGTGATCGCGGCCGAGTTTCCCGGGAACAACGGAATCAGGTTCTCGAACATGAGCAGCCTATGCCTCCGCACCGGATCCGGGGATGACCGCATCGGAATCGCCTGTCGGCACATTTTCAAGGCTGTCCGGGACCGACCGGGAGGCCACGTTGGGCGGTTCGCCGTTGGGCAATTTGATCGTTACCGACATGCAGTGCGGATGGCATTCGACAGCGACTTCACCTCCCCAACCGGCAACCCACGTCTCAACTTCGGCCAGTTGATCAGACTGCGCGGGAGTCAGCCCTCGGGCTGACAGGTCTCCGGGGGGCTTCGAGCCGGACAATTCCCCGGAACTCTCGGCGGCTTGCAGGGAGCGACGCAAGGTTTCGATTGGAGTGCCGCCTCCCTGATTGCTGAAGAAAAAGACCACCTCCTGTTTACGGGCGACGAATTCAATGGCGACTTCACTGTCGTCAAAAGCGTTGTCGATCAGAAACTGAACCGCCGTTCGAAAGACTTTGTCCAGCAGCAGCGGGTTGGCCTTGACCAATAATGTTTGGGGCTTGAACGCTTCCAAAATCCGGATGGAACGGGTGGCGAGAGGCTCCTCAAATTCGTCGATGACCGCATGCCAGATTGCGATGCTGTCAACCGGGAAGCAATTGTCAACCTCCTCGCTAACCTTGCGCTGCGTGAGGGCCTTGCATTGTTCCAGCACGGCGACAATTTCATCGACGGTATGGCCCACCGATCCGAATAGATCCTGCAACGCCTGTTGGGGGGTAGGGGCGGTTTTGCCGATGGCCCGAATGGTTTCGCGTCGTGAGTCCAGTACCTGGTTTTTCTCGATTGCCACCGGTATCAACGAATTGGCCAAACACTGATCCCACAGTTCCAGATTCTCAAAGGGCGTTCCATCGACAATCTCCACCAGCAATCCATGCATTTCGATCGACGTTCTTCGTTCCTCTTCAATTAAATGCATCGGTTTGACATACATGACCCGGGGGCTGCGGCCGGAAGTTGCGTCGGTCAACATGATCGTCTCCGAATGATCCTCCAGAATCACCTCGCGAAAAATCTTTCGACAGGCATTTTGGGATCGGCCGGTCAGTGACGAAATGATCTCGATGCACGACGTACGTGCGATAGAGAGCTGTGCCTCCTGAATCATCCTGTTAAAACTGGAGTTTCTGCGAATCACCCTGCCATAGATATCAAAAGTTGCCATCGCTGATTCGGAACAGTCGAAAGCAAGTTCAGCACGTTCGATCAGGTCGTTCTGTTTCTCGCTGTTCCGCTGGATCTCGATGAACTCGCGTTCCTCAGGCAGTTTTTGCAGACGCTGAAACCAGTCCTGTTGTTCGAGGTCATCTTCGGCCTCCCGCCGGCTGCCGGCGACCAGTTGCGACATCTCCAGTGTGAATCGATTGAGAAAGGCTTCGAAATCGGTCCACTGGGCCAGCTTTTTTTTGTCCATGCCCAAAACGATGACCCCCAACACGGTCAATCCATTGGTCATCGGCAAGACAAATTCGGCTTCTTTTAGCCCCGGTGTCGCGATGAAATACGGGCCTCTGGAAATGGGGACAGGACGGTTTTGCTCGATCGCCTCAAAGTAGGGGGACCGTCGATAGTCCAGGCGTTTTTCAAAGATGTGCGAGTAGTCACATCCGATTGAACAGACATTTTTCAAGTGGTTTTTGCCGGGCTGAAGTTCCAACAAGACCATGCGCGTGGGCTGAAACATCTGTGTGGCCGAATCACCGATTGCCTTCCATACGCCTTCCTCAAACCGTGATTCGAGATGCGCCTCCCGCACGGTCGAACGCAGTTTCCAGTACTGCACAAAATTCTCAACCGTATCGAAACGCTGTACCGTAATTGTGGCATACGCCATGAACACGGCGGCGGACAGCATTGACACCGGTAACCAGACGTAAGCTAACCAAATGCTGATGATGCAGCAAACCCAGACGCAGGCAATCACGATTCCCACGCCTGCCAAACACCATCGCAAAGGAATTTGACGCGCGAGTTGAATGGAAATCAGCGTCACAAGGACGACCCATATTATGGCCGATGAAAACGACAGCGGTCGCGTTTGGCTGCCCTGCAAAAGGCATTCGACCAGATTGGCCCTGACCTCCAGTCGGTCCATCCGGCCAGCGCCACGGGACACGGGGACCGAGACGCCAAAGTCCTTGCCGTAGTCCGGCCCCACGATCACAACTTTACCCTGAATCAACTCGCTTACCGAACTACCGTTGACCAACGCCGAAGCCCCAATGCGACCAATTGCACCACGCCCACCGCACCACGTCACACCAAACTCCGATGCAGGCAAATCCAGCGGAGTGCCTCTCGCCGATTGGGCAAGTTTGAACTCAAAAGACGGAAGCTGCACTCCCACCTGTTCCCTCAACGCCACCCCGTTTCGGAAGACGGGTGAATTAGCGAAATGCAAATTCGAGAATCCTGTCTGAAAGTTGCTGCTGACCTTCGCCCCCGGTGCGGCAAGGAGCTGGTCAAAATGAAAACCAACGGTGACCGATTTTGCATACGGCAGACGGTCAAGCTGCTGGTAGTTCCGGGGCTGGCCGGTGGCGACGACTCCAATGGCTCGGGGAGAATGTCTGTGAATCTCTTCCAGCAACGCAACCAGACCACTCGAACCGGAAGACAGCATGTCGGGTTCGGCGAAAACCATCAACACATTCTGTGCGTCGGCGCGCGGGATTCCAATGCGATGACAACCGTTTTCGAAAAAGCCATCCAGTGAGATAAAACCACCGGCCATATCGATTAACAGTACGATCGTCATCACACAAAAGGCGGTGATTAAGCCGAACTTACTTTGACGAAATTTTCCGAGCTTCATGCGGGACGGAATGAGGACAATTGGAGGGGCCCTAACGGGCAGAATGCGGCTTCTATTCCACTTTTTATCGGTAAAACCCACGTCAACATGCATTCAAACGCGCGGGTGCACGAAAAGCACACCGTAGCACCAATAGCGGTTGTGCTGCTTAAATGGCTCCGGTCAACGGTAGGATTACCCTAAGAAAAGATTACAGTCGCTACGGCCATGGGCGGTCAGGAATGCCTCAATTCCAATCGAAATTGCGCCCAATAATCGGCCCAAGCCCAATCGATGGCTGACGCGCAAGAAGTCTCATTTTCATGCCAAATTGCCTCACAACGATCATCGGATTCTTGATTCATTATTGAAAGTGTCAAAGATTACTGTAAATCAAGCGCGACCAACATCAGGATTGATCGTAGGTCAATTTGAGGTAAGTTGGAGAAATGCAGACTACTTTTACATCAGGATGTGGTTTAATTGTGTGCAGAGCGCGAGACGGATGTGCGCGAACAAGGTGCGGGTTGCGGGGGGGCGGGTTCAACTGAATCGCTGTCATCCGCTGCATAATCTTGGCTGAACCAATAGCACTAATTCTTCATTACAGCTTCAACCTTTGACCGAATTTATTCTATGAGATCGATGCTCAACATTGCTTTTATGCCCGCCGCAGTTCTTAAGTTCGCCGCCGTTTTCTTATTGGCAACTGCATCTGGTTTTGGTGTGGGGGGAGATGAGACGCTGGCGGCAGGGAAGCCAACGACCGAACCGTCCGATGAGCGCCCCAACGTGGTGCTGATCTTGATCGACGACCTGAGCCATTACGGGGTGACGGCCTACGGAGCCAATCAGGTCAAATCCCTCAAAGGCAGATTTCCCATGTCGACCTTCGGAACGCCCAATATTGATGCATTGGCAAAATCCGGAATGAGGTTTGATCGCGCTTTCACGTATCCGATCTGCGAAAACACGCGCATCGCATTAATGAGCGGAAAAAATAACGAACGTAACTACCTCCAGTGCAAATCACAGCACGAATCGGACATTACATTCGGTGATACGTTTCGTCGGGCCGGTTATGTCACTGGTCTGTTTGGTAAATGGAAACAGACGCGCGGGACAAAATCAGTGCCAGGTAAGGAATACATTTCGCGTTTTGGGTGGGATGAGTACACGGCATACGATGTTGTTACCGAGGGGCAACGCTTCATCAATCCGAATTTGGTCGTCAACGGCGAAATTAAAAACTACCAGGGACGAAAGGATCTCGACCCGGAAACGGGACGGCGCTGGTACGGCCCTGATATTGTTAACCGTGACGCGTTGAAGTTTATTGACCGGCACCAAGACAAGCCGTTTTTTCTGTATTACCCAATGATGTTGGTTCACGACGAGCACAAACCAACCCCCGACACGAAACCGAATTCCATTTACGACAACTTCGACGAAGCCAATCATAACCGCGATGGGCACACGGGCAACGACGATCGTTACTTCCCAGATATGATCGATTACATGGACAAATTAATTGGTAACGTCGTTAAAAAACTTGAGGAGACCGGCCTGCGTGAGCGCACGTTGATCGTGGTGATCGGTGACAACGGCACAAAAGAAGCGTTTGGCCACGTCCTTCCCGACGGGACGGTTTACCCGGGGCGAAAGGGTGGCAATGCAGACAACGGAATCCACGTTCCGTTGATTGTAAATTACCCCGGCGTGGTCCCCGGAGGCGACGATGGCAATGCCCGGCCCTACGATGGATTAACCTATGTGACGGACATTTACCCCACGATCGCCGATGCGGCCGGTGTGGAAATCCCCAACCGCGCGGACCTAGACGGAATCAGCTTCTGGGATCAGGCGATGGGGGCCCAAGGCGAACCACGACAAACCATCCACAGCTGGTTCATTGGAAATTACAACTATAAAGAGACTGACAAAGTCGTTCGTTTTGCATTTGACAAAAACTTCAAGCGCTACGCGCCGTCGGTGAATTTCCCGGAGGGACGCTTCTTTGATTTGAGGACGGATCTGCTGGAGCAGCAGGGAGACAAAACGTACGCGTATCGTTGGGGCATCGTGCGTCGCAGCGGGTTGGACCCCGCCAAGCTTGACGATGAGCAAATGCAGGCTTACCAGCGGTTGGGCGCGGTATTGGAGGCCAACGAGATTGTCCCGGTGGAATCGATTTCACTGACCGCTGAAACAGAATCACTCGCTCCTGGAACAACGGCACGGCTTGATGCCCGTGTGCTTCCCGAGCGTGCCAAACGTAACGGTGTGATTTACCGTTCTAGTGATCCGTCGGTGTTGGAGGTAGACAAGTTCGGCAATGTCTTGGCGATCAAACCGGGATCCGCGACGGTGTCGGTGTACTCTTGGGACGATGCCGAACCGATGTCATCCAACGGTGCCGCCGAGTATAAAACGTCGGGGGTACAGGCGGAGAAACGGATCACCGTGTTGGCCCCGTGACCTTTAGGCGATCGGCAGTGGAAAGCTTACCGTTGGCGATGCTGCCAGCTTCGCTCAGACGCTGGTAGCGTCGCCAACGGATGAATGACAGAGTGATAAAGCCGGTGCCAAACCGTTAAAAGCTTTTAGCTCCCCACCAAAAACACTCGTCGATCAGAGCCCTGAGGGGCTCGCGCGGAGACTAAAAACAGCTTAAATCACCCACAAATTCATCACCCGTAAATTCTGCCGAAGAGCCTTCAAAATAAGGTGCCCGCAAGATGTGCTTTAAAGAACGCTCACCCGCGTCAGTGGAATCCTGGGCCACCATCACTCCGTCGGCACGGTGGTGGGGCAGCGCAATAACGCTGCGCGTTGGATTGGATTGCCCCACCCTACTTGCTACATGCTCGACTGGCTGGTGGCTGCGCGAGACAGGACGGCTGGCATTTATCACTTCGCTTCGGCACCAGCGTCCGTCCAACCAAAGTGAGACAGGTTCTGAATGCCGGATTTGAGAGTTCAGTCGGACTTGAGTTCATAAGCTCGCGCGATTAAAAAAACGGGCCTCCAAATTATTGGCTGCGGTATGAATTGCCAAAGTCTTTATCAGCCATTCTTTATCAGTTATTTAACCGCATTGGCGTCCAAGACACTTTGCAAACGCGCGCGAGCGGCGGCTGTTTCTGCGGTGTCGTTTTCAGAGAGAATTGGCTGCTGTTCCAAAATGTCATGCTCAATATCGAAGAGCTTGCCTGTTTGATATAGCTTCCAACGCCGATCCCGTGCGGAAACATGTAGGCGAAACCGGTCCTTATCCCAGCCCGGTCGAGGATCGTAAAAGGAGTAGAGCGCGTCACGCTGTGGAGCATTTGAAACGGCATTTTTACAGCCGGGATAAAAGCTAATGCCATCGAACTGCTGTCCTGCGGGTAGTGGCTGGCCAGCGATGTCCAGCAGCGAGGGCAGGAAATCGACCGAGTCAACCAGCGCTTGCGAAACACCGACACGCACCCGGTTGGGCCAGTTCACAATTAGAGGAACGTGTGTCCCCGCATCCGTTGGCATGGCCTTGCCACCTTTGACGGGGCCGGTCGTTGTTTGCGAGGTGATGTCTACATGCGTGCCATTGTCGCTGTAGAAAATGATGATTGTATTGTCTCGCATTCCAAGGTCATCGATCTTGCCAACAACCTTGCCAATACACTTGTCCATGTACTGAACCATGTCTTTGAAGTTTTTTGTGTCAGCCGTCAAACGCTCTTCCGGTTTACTGTTCCAGTCTGCGCTGTCGGGTGTCAAGGTCATTGGCCAGTGTGGCAATGCCATCGGCCAGTAAACGAAGAACGGCTTGTCACCGTCCCTTTGCTCTGTCATGAAGTTGTTGATGTAGTCGACCCACATGTCGGGGCCGTATTGGCCTGGTGCGTGCTTGAGTTCGCCGTCTTCCAACCAGGTCGGATCAGCATACCGGGACCCCTTGTCTTCGGTGTGCAACGCATGAAACAGGCTGTAGCAGTCGAACCCTGCGTCCTTGGGGTGCATCCCGGTTCCTCTCCGTTTTTCGGCACCGGGATAGTCTGGCGGATCGTAGCTTTGCAACTGCCATTTGCCCGCGATGCAACTGCGGTAGCCAGCTTCGCCCATGTAGTGCCCGATGGTTTTCGAATCCGGTGGCAGGATGCCGAAATACATCCAATTGCGATTGTTGTGCAGCCCTGTCATCAATTGTAGACGTGTATTGGTACACAGCGGTTGCGCATGGGCGTGCGCGAAACGCAATCCACTGGCAGCCAGGGCGTCGATGTTGGGTGTCGCGTAACTGGTGCCGCCGTAGCACTGGATACCTTCGATACCGATGTCATCGGCCATGATCAGCACGATGTTCGGTGGCCGATTCTCATCCGCAGCGCTCGTCGTGCCGGAGAGTATCCGAAACGTCAGCATTAAAAAACAAACAGCAATTACAACGCTTTGGCGCGTTAGGCCTTGCAAAACACAAAAGCCAAGCCTGTTTGGTAATATGTTCACCACCGTTTTCCTTTTGTTGAATCGTCGCCGGTCAACCAGCATACTGACAAATCGCTCTTCCGTTAGTAAAAGGCGTAGAGGGTAGGGTGTAAAGGGGCCCCGGCAACTAACGCGCTCTTGTTTGCCGCCATATGGAAGAAGGGGGGCGGCTGTTTGAGAGCAGCCAGATGCAAACAGACACAAATAGATGCAAATAGATGCAAATAGAATGCGCAACCTGAAAAAACGACAAAATCAGGCCACACTATCAGATAGTTCGTGATTCCCGCAGTAGTGGAATCGTTTGGTTTCCCGCCAAAATCTTCGGCGCGAGCAATTTCTGCTCGGCCTGATTCGGCTCAGGGGCTTGCCGTCTCTCGCGTCGTTTGGGAAACCGTTGGCACCAATTGCGCCACCGTTTTGCCAGACCATGTGTTGACGGCATGTGGACGAGACCGCCGCACGATATGCAGCGGATTGGACAACAGGAGGCCAAGCTTAATCGCTAATCTTGCCGGCCAACAAAAAGTCTGCTCTAGCAACTGTTTTTTCGTGATTTACGCCAAATGTCCGTGTGATTGAAAGCGGAGGGGAGATTATGGTTCGATTTTTACAATTTTGGGTAACAGTGTCGGATTGGCTGGTGGGCTGTCACTTTTTGGACGACTGAACACCTTTATAAATAAGGGGAACGGTTATCGCCGAAGCTTGGGCAAGGCAAAATATGGAAAAATAGCCTGTTGACGTTGCAAGGGCGGTGAGTAGATTTCGCTGTCTGGCAGTGAACCTAGCTCAGGCGTGACTGTCACGGTATTGTAATGAAATCGGTGGTAGAGGTCGTTGCTTGCAGGCGTGGAGTTGGGCGGAGTTTTTTTGCCGAGTCTTCGGGCGGGGGTGACCTGAGCACGGGCGGGGTGACCTGAGGAAAGGTTAAGCAAGGAAATTTGGTTTGCCGGTGAAATCCATATTGCCAGTGAAATGGAAATCTATATAGTACGTCCTTTCAAACATTAGCCAGCGTAGCTCAGTTGGGAGCTGAAATGTTGACAAAAGCTTAGTCAGGATGGGGAGTCTATTTGTGATCGGTGCATGTACGTAGATATGGTAATCATTTTTTTTTACAAAAATAAAATTCAGAATATACACATTTGTAAT
>CALCJM010000157.1 GCA_937967505.1 uncultured Pirellulaceae bacterium
ATCAAAAACCGTGGCAGCGTACCCGCTGCTATTCACGGTTCTTTGCTACCTATCTCACTCGTTTTCCCATCGAAAATGATTTTCGATAGGAACAACGAATGGCTACGCGTTCCCACTGGGAGACGCTTCGCTAAAAGAAAGTGGAAAAGCGAGTCGTCGACAGCATTGGAACACGCTTGGGCGTGTCCCAATGTTGCTCGCTGGGGCGAGCAACCCTAATCGGGCTGTTGCTTCGGGCTCGCTTGGGCGAGCCGCTACGCGGGATGCTTGGTCGCATCCCCCCACTGCGCCTCTCGGCTTGCGGGTCCCCCGTCCGCCTTCGGCGTACCTCTTTGGTGTGCCCGCTGACGCGGTCAGTAAAAAGGCAGTGCATGCACAAAAATAGACATAAAAACACAGTCCAAACGCTGCGAATATTGTGTCCGTCAAATAGCAGGCAAAAATTCGCAGAAAATCCTTGTACCCAAAATTTTAGACGCTATAAAGAATGGATCGCTCAGATTGAGCGGTATTGAGCCTGTTACTTTGGTAGGTGTTTTACAGCTACTTAGGACTCGGTATTTGTCAGCTGGTAGTTCCAGAGGTGACGTTGCCGAAGTCGAAGTGTATAGCGGTGTGGCACAGACGGAGCTACTGCTCGAGCAGCGTTTGTACTGTCTTTTGTTTTGAAAGGCCAAGTGGCCTAAGGCAATAGATTTGTGCTTGACGCCAATTGTTCCCAATAACTTATGGAGAACGGGTCGTCTTTTGGCGGCTATCTAGGTTTCTAGTGTTGGTAAGCTGTACGACATCGTGACAAGTGGCCTTCGGGTCCAGCAGACTGAACTGAAGAACGAGGTTCTTCAATCATTAGCAGATGTGGAAGAGTCATATACTCATTCCGCACGGATAGCGCCAGAGACTTTTCGGTCTCATTGCGGGTTGGTGTGCCCGGAAACACCACTACATCTTACTGATCAATATGGAGCTGCTAACGCAATTCTGTGTTGTTAGTCATTGTTCGTCGCGTCTCGTGCTTCGTTGCAACCGCAACCGTTTTGCCTTGACGGGATAGGTGTAGCTTTCTTTTGGCCGCTTCAGACGAAAATCAAATTGCTCGCTCGAGCACTCACGTAAGTCAGTTTCTTGAGCATGCAAGTACTCTGTACCGCCGTTTTGTAATTTCAAAAACACCACTGGAAGGAGCACTCTAGCGCAAGACGAAACCTCGGCAGTTACAGCTGCCGAGGCTCCGGAAAAATCACTACTTGGCAAGCCAGTACTGACTTCTACCTGAAGGAATAGTATCTCGCTTTTACCGCTGAGACCAGCGGTTTTCTCCGGTTTTCTAACCAATTTTCAGCCCCTCATTTAGTCGCTTAGCTACCGCTCTGCGCTTACGCAACGTATTGGCAACTGTGCCGGAACGTTGTCCGAGAGGGGCAACCTTCAAAGGAGTTACTTAGATGAACAAATCAAAAGAAACAGTCGCCAAATACGTTCTAGCTATCGACTTAGGCACAGGCACTTGTCAGCTCGCGGTTCTAACCGATGGCAAACCGCAGATACTGCAACATGCCGGCGAGACTTCGTTTCCAACTGCAGTATTCCGAAATGCAGACGGCAAGATTTTCGTTGGCGATGCAGCCAACAGGAGGGCATACAAGGACCCAGCCAACTATTTCGCCAATTTTAAAACAGCAATGAAAGCTGACGAACTGGTTTCACTTTCGGCTGACGGCGACTTCAACGTTATTGATGCGTTTGCTGCTACGTTCAAGCATCTGTTAAACGTGTCTCTACAAGTAATGCCATACCTCGCTGGCTTTCCTCAGTTCGGTGGTAACAAATGCCCGGCTAGTGACCTGCGCATCGCCGTCACCATTCCTGCGGTCGACTTTGGCCTCACCCAAATTGACCGCTACAAAGAAGCCCTTCACCTAGCCGGCTTGGGCGAGTGCTTCGTTGAGGAAGTCGCCTTCTTTAAGGAGCCATACGCGGCATCGCACGAGGCGTTTTCCGAGAGGAATAGACGGGGGATTTTGATGACTGGCGACGTAATTGCAGTTGTCGACATAGGAGCTGGTACTACGGACATTACTGTCAGTGAGTTTCGCGATGGCCAACTACATGCGAAGGCAGCTCATTCTGGGCTCTCCGACTTAGGCGGCTCGAATCTTACTGCGGCTATTGCTGACGTTATAGGTGAAAAGCTGGGTATTCCTTTTGTCGCCTTTACTCGCGGCATTGGGCTGTCGTTCGATCGTGAAGGTATGGACGCCAAGCAAAGAGAAGAGCAGTTTGGAATTTGGAAGGCCGCCAAGGATGTAAAACACCAGCTTTGTCTCAGCGAAAGCGCCTTCGCGACAGTAGCTACTTCCACCGGGAACCGCGAAGTAGAGGTCGAAGTCGCTGAACTTGGTGAAGGTTGGATCGCACTGTGCAGTGAGATCGAAGATGCCATCTCTAACGCGCTAGGCGATTCTGGTTTGACTTGGCCGGAAGTCACCTACGTTGTCGCGGCGGGAGGAGGATCAAAAACTCGTGGTGTGCACGAGATCATCGCACGAGGCACCAACCGGCCGACCTCCGAGGTTCTCTACTGTAGTGAGCCGCAGCATGCGATCGTAGCAGGGGCTGTTCGGATGGGGCACAACATTGGTGACGTCACAACCGCCGTTGATGATACGTGGGGGATGACATATCCAGATGCTACCACCGCAAATAACGCCAACGAAGTTTACATCGAGGGTGGGAAGTTGGTTCCACCTGAGGGGCTCGATGTCGAAAAAATGAATACCAAAATTGTCTCTACCGGTGGAAAACAAAGGCTTAACCTATACCCGTTTATAGCAAAGCCGAACGTCATTGCTCAATCAGGGGATTTAATCGCTGACAGCGAGACGGTGCCGCTTGTTCCTGTCGAAGTGGAACTTGATCTACCCACAGGCGAACATCCAGTGCTGGTCCGTTTTCGTTTTGATGTCACTGGCAAAGCTATGGTGGTTCTTAGTTTTCCGACTCTGCCAGATAAGGAAGTAATTGCCGTCAGCTTGAGCGTGGACAAGGACGGTACAACCCCCGCATTCGCTGTTGCCGATTTTCGGGTAGTGGTACTGTTTGATTCAAGCGGTTCCATGCGAGGAAAACAAATTCGGGAAGCTCGTGATGCAACTGTCAAGTTCGTCGAAGCCAACATGGCGCAAGAGATCGAGTGCACATTGATCCGTTTTGGCGGCAAGCCCAAAGTTAAATTTGAGGGTAGCACGGATGTGAAAGCGGCCCGAGAGATTATTGAGAACATCACTGCGAATGCTGGAACCGCCATGGCCAAGGGGCTTCGCATCGCGAGCCGGATGGCAACGCCTGATAAGAAAACGATTGTCGTAATGTTTTCAGACGGCTACCCGCAGTCTCGGGGCAAAACATTGGAAGCCGCCATTGAACTTCGACAGCGCGCTGAAGTGTATACGATCGCGATTGGCAACACGGCCGACGCCGCATTGCTCAAGCAACTTGCTTCTTCGCCACAGCATTTTATTCCAGTGGGGTGTTCCTCTGACCTGTCTATCGCCTTCGAGACCATTTCAACCTTGATCTACACCGGTGGCAACCAGTTGGCGTTGCCCTCCAACACCGCTGAACAAGAAGGGAGGGCCGCATGAATGCGCGACGCCAAAACGTACGCTACGCGGCTAAACGAGTGCTGAACTTTCTCAACTATCCCAAAGGAATCTTTAAGATGAAAACGAATATGAAAAAAAGAAAAAATGCGAAACCCAAAACTCAGCCAAAAGAATGTGACGAGAGCATTGTGGCATTGGCGGAGCAACTCTACGAAACGGTACCAATGATCCTCGATGCAGTCGAAGGCTCCGCGAAGAAGCAAGAAGGGGCCTTTCCACGCATGGAAGATGTTATCCGTGGAATGTTGTTGGGCGGAGCAGGACGCGGTTTTGAACCGGCTATCCGTCATGCAATTCGGTTTTATGTTCAAGCGTTCAAGGAACTTCGCAAGTGGAAACACATGCGCGAGGATGTGCCTGACAACGTCCGGGCGGACAGCCTTGCCGCCTGGACTCTTGAACTGCGTGAGCGTGCCGAGCAACTCAAGTTACTTGACGTTCAAGTTGTTGCAGTCGAGCCTGGCGAAGCTGTCGACGAAGACCTCCATTCTGTCAACTCTCGCGACATCCGAGAGGCTGATAAACCAGCTCAGGTCGGTACGATTGCCGAGGTAATAGCACCGGCGTTTCGCTGGCGTGATGGCCAAGGATATCAGGTGATCACCCACGCCGAGGTAGTTGCATTCGTTGAAGGCGAATCAACTCAGTCCTCATTCTCAAGAGAACGCAGTAACCGTGGTCGTGGCCGAAAAGCCCGTTAAACGATTTCTTGAGGAATTCTACCGGAGCAGGGAGGCTCCATCTTTTCGATTCATCATTCGTCGAACTCATGCCTAACCCACTCTCTCAACATGACTACGTTTTGCTCGATGTCGCGGTTCGCTGCGTCTCGCAGTTCAACGTCCCGTTTGCGAGAGAGATATGGGATGTTTCGGCAATCGCAACTCGGCGGCGACTCGCAAAGCTTGAGAAACGCGGCCTCATCAAAAGTCGAAATGTTCTCGCCTCGCAGCCTCCACCAATCAACAGACCGCTATGTACATGGAAGCCCGGTGAACCCCTGCCCCACAGTGGCAAGGTTGCCTACCAAGCCCGCAACCGATGGAAGACGTTGCCCGTCGAAGTCCAACGAATTTACTATGCCAGCGACCTCGGTCGCGGCTTGCTTGGGCGCGGCATTCTACCTCGCCCCAAAGACATTCAGGCAACCCATGATCTTGGCTTATCGCTGACCTTCCTCGCCTACCGCCGACGTTGGCCAAAGCTGACACAACGGTGTTGGCTAAACGAGTCTGAATACTCCAACCACCGCGGCAGATGCGTGAAGGTTGAAGACGCCATGTTAAAGCACGGCGACCGAGTGATGCAGATGATTGACTTCGCCGGCGCGTATAGGCCGGACCGTGTACAAGCTCTGCTTGAACATGCCCAGTACCACCATGTCCCGATCTCTATTTTTTAGGAAACGATGAATACCAAAGTACTACTACCAGAACCCGATCTGGCTCACGAGCGATCCAATGAGATGCTCCGGTTTGTTGTCCGAAATCAAATTGCGACCAACGACGCTTTAAACCGATCGGTCGTACCAGAGGTGGCTGCTGCTACCGCACAGAAAATGATCAGCAAGCTAATTAAACGCGGTCTACTGAAACGTTGGAAGTTACATGCGAGCAAAAGCTATCTCCGACTAGGACCGTCAGCAATAGCCCGGTGGCGATATCCCGCAAGCTTGTCACGGAGATTGGGGCCGCAGGTTCTTCCGTATTTACTTGGATGCCTGTCGCTGACTACTTACTCTCAGCCGCCACTCAAGCGTTTGTTACCACAGGATCTCGAAGCTGCATTCCCCGGCTTTCCCGAAGGGCGCGACCTGCTTCAGTGGGCGTATTACAAAGAAGCCCAAGGCGGGATGGACTCTTTAGTGACTATCCGTGTCGAGTACCGCGTAGGCGGTGACGCGGTCATCAACAAGCTGAGTGAGCAAATCCATCGTTACCGACAACACATGTGCATTGCTGAGCTGCTAAAGAGCCGTCGTTTCCACGTTCACGTTGTCACTGCCACCGCAGAGCAAGAGCAAGCCCTGCATAGCTCTGCCGATCGACTTGGCTTTACGGTGCCTCTTCGCACCTGCCACGACCCGTCACTCACCTGCTTTTTATAAATGAAAAGGAAATCCTCAGGGAAGCAATTCAACGATTTCCCTCGACCATCGGTCTTTCGAGAAAGTCCAAATCAAAACATGCGTTCAACAGAATGTTCTCAAGCACTTAGCCACGAGACTGTTCATTTGCAAAGCGCCGTAGCTTCTTGAATTCGATCCATTTTCGCTTCGAGTTCAGTGTCCACTAGTTTTTTCAAAGGAGTATCTAAATGGGTAAAACATCCCTTTATCGCTTGCCCGCGAAGTCCAACCCGACCCAGCATCAACATCTACCCAAAGAGCCGATGGGGCTCAATTTTCCGCTGATGGAGAAGCTGTGGACGAAATCTGATTGGCAACGCGTCCCACTGACTGCGTTACTCATCGTTGGCGTCAACTGCCTCTGGTTGGAGCATGCCGTAGGGCGTAATTCAAACGAACTGGGCATTGCCTTGATTGCTGCCGCGGTTCCTACTTTCGTTATTTTTGCCGTCTACAAATTACGCGTTGCTGTCCCCGTTGGCATCGTGATGGCTGCGGTCCAAGCATCCGTGTACCTAAATGTTACGGGGCACTTAGACTTTCAAAACGAAATTCTCATTGCCGCATTCCTAATGACATTTTGCGTCGCAATTGAAAAACAGCGATTCTTTAAGGAGCTCGCAATCAGCGGCTATTTCACGCCTCAAGAGAAAGACGCGTATATCAACAATGGAAAGGTTCCCAGGGGTATCAAACCAACCGATCCTTTTGATTCGTATTGGATCGCCATCCGAGCGTGGCTGAAGTACGATGAAGATGATTCGCAAGCTGAGGGAGTACACAAACCAAAGCTGAACATTAATCTTCGGATCGCACGCACACTATTGGTCGTAGTACTTTGGGTGGCCGCTCTTCTGCCGCAAGAAATATCTAAGGTTGTTGCAAGCCCCGAATATTTGCCAATCTCTGTTTTTCAGTTTGTCCTTCTGTCGTTTGGATTCCCCCTCACCTTGGGCCTTTGCTTAACGTTTCGTTCAATGTCTCGTGCTGGTGGAATCCTCAAACAACGACAAGCGGTTCAACGTTGGAGCAACTTCGTTGAGAGCATGCGGCACGCGAAGAACATAACGGTTCGTAATAGCATCTATCTTGGCCGCATACTGCACGATGGAGCCCCGATCGTCTATCCGGTTTCGGCCCTGACTAAAGGTGGGTGGATTCAGGGATCACCCGGTTCAGGCAAGACAGTGCTCCTGAGTCAGATTGTTGAACAGCTTGTTGGGCAAGGCGTTAGCGTTGTGACACTCGACCTGAAAGCAACTTCGCACGAGTTGTACTACGCCGCAGAAGCTGCCGCCAAACGGGTCGAGCAAACGCAGCATAGAAGCGTGCCGCTCAAAGCATTTACTCCCAAGCATGGTGAAGCGACGCACTTGTTTGACCTGTTCAGTCAAGATGCTTGGGCCGCAAGCTCACCTGAAGAGAAGTCGGGGATGATGCTGGGCTTTATGGGGCTCAATCATGGGAACGTCTACGGAGAGTCATACTTTCGTGATGCCTCTTGGACTGTTCAGCAGCATCTTCTGGGTAAA
>CALCJM010000158.1 GCA_937967505.1 uncultured Pirellulaceae bacterium
ATCATGATTTGGGAGTTATTTTGTCACGAAACGTCTTGCCGTCGGTAATTTGTGTCACAAAGTTGTTGGATATCGTCGGTAAGTAGCTACGTGGATGTTACAGCGGCCGCGCTGGCGTTGAAGAACGCAACGTGGCTACGCTCGCCAGAGCGTGGATGGCCGAGGGGCAGTCGATAAACTTGGGGCAACGTTCTCCCCAGTGCTCCACCGTCTGGCGACGGTAGCTACGTGGATGTCACGGCGGTCGCGTTGGCGTTGAAGAACGCAACGTGGCTACGCTCGCCAGAGCGTGGATGAACGGGGGGCAGTCGATAAACTTGGGGCGACATTCTACCCGGTGCTCCACCGTCTGGCGACGGTAGCTACGTGGATGAAGCTCACAGGCTTCTCTGTTACCACTTCAGCCACTGGCTTTTATCATGCAGCCACTCGGGCAACGCCTGTAATTCTTCATCGTTGGGAGGGCCGGTCAGCCGAACCGGACCGTCTTTGGTCATCGCGACGGTATGTTCAAAATGGGCACTGGGCTTCCTGTCAGCAGTAACCGTCGTCCAGCCATCGTCCAATTCAATCAGATCATTAACACCCGCATTAATCATTGGCTCGATCGCCAACACCACCCCCGGACGCAAGTCAAAGTCTTCGGCATCGGCCCAGTCCTTCGAGTAATAATTGGGAACCTGGGGAGGTTCGTGAAGATTCTGACCAATGCCGTGCCCAACCATGTCCTCCACCACAGAGAACCCGTGACCTTGCACGTAGTCCTGCATCTCTTTGGAAATTTCGCTCCAACGATTTTTGGTCGCCATCAGCTCGATCGCCAGATCCAGTGTCGCGCGTGTTACGTCCAGTAGTTTTTGACAGCGCGCAGATACCTTGCCCACGGCATGGGTGACGGCCGCATCACCGCACCAATTACTGATCCGGCAGCCAGTGTCCACACTCAGGATATCGCCCGATTTCAACTTTCGTTGATTGGGGATCCCGTGAACGACCTCTTCATTGACCGACATACAGGTCACCGCAGGAAATGGAGGTCGGTCGGCAGCACCGCCGTACCCCAAAAACAGAGGCTCGGCATCGTAGTGCACAAACATGTCCACGTATGCCTGATCAATTTCGGCCGTCGTCATGCCCGGTTCAATCAGTTTTGCACCGGCCTGATGTGCCTGCCAGACCACCAGCCCCGCCGCCCGCATCTTTCGAATCTCGCGTGGCGAACGGAGCACTCGTTTTACTTCACCTGTTGACATCATCTCTCCCTGATAGATTTTGACCCGGTCTTATAAAACCGGCGTTCCCGGCAGGCATTACTTCTTCGGTTTGTAGACTTCTGTGGCCGTCCCATAAAATACCTCAGCCGCGTTCATCACTGTTTCTGCCAGCGTTGGATGTGCGTGAACGGTTTCGGTAATGTCGTCGGCCACACAGCCCATTTCGATCGCCAGCACCGCCTCGGCAATCAGTTCCCCGGCCCCCGAACCAACAATACCGCATCCCAACAGGCGTCCCGTATCCGGTTCCACCAACCACTTCGTCATCCCGTCGGTGATATTTAATGCTTGAGCCCGTCCGCTGGCGGCCCAAGGGTAGGTGACCACTTCGACATTAATATTCTGCGCTTTGGCTTTATCTGCGGTTAGTCCTGCCCACGCAATCTCCGGATCGGTAAACACAACCGCCGGAATCGCGCGACGGTCAAAGGTTGACGCGTGCTTCAGAATGACCTCGACCGCGTGACGCCCCTCATGGTTGGCTTTATGGGCCAGCATCGGTTCGCCGGCGGCATCACCGATCACATAAATATTCGGCTCGGCCGTTCGTAACTCTGCATCGTGTTCAATGAAGCCCAGTCGATCGGTTTTGATCGCGGTATTTTCCAGCCCCAAATTTTGCGTCGAGGGGCGACGGCCAACAGACACCAGCACGCGGTCGTACTTTTCGACGCCAAATTTATCTGGCCCCTCAAAGGTGACTTCTACCTTGTCACCATCAAGGCTGACGCTGCCGACTTTGGTGTTTAGAAAGATCCGATCCTCAAACAACGTCTTGAGCTTCTTGGCTAACGGGCGCACCAGATCGCGGTCAGCTCCCATCAGCAAACCTTTCTGAAGTTCAACAACACTGACCTTGGTGCCCAGACTGGCATAGACCGATCCCATCTCGAGGCCGATATATCCGCCGCCAATGACCAGCAAGGTTTCAGGGATATCTGCTAGGTTGAGCGCACCGGTGGAATCCATGACCCGGTCAGATCCGATGTTGAATGCTCCGGGCATCGCCGGCACGCTGCCGGTTGCGATGATGGCGTGGTCGAAGGTGATTTTATTGCCTGCGGGAATTGATGCGTCATCACCTTCGAGCACAATCGTGGTCGAATTTTCAAATTTGGCGAATGCCTTGACGACGGTCACGTTGCGTTTTTTGGCCAGCCCACCCAGTCCACCTGAAAGTGTTGCGATCACTTTTTCTTTGCGAGCGCGAAGTTTGTCCAGTTCGATTTTGGGACTACCGAAGCTGACGCCCCATTCGTGCTGCATCTCCTCGGCTTCCGCGATCACTTTGGAGACGTGCAGCAACGCCTTGGAAGGAATACAGCCGCGCAACAGACAGGTGCCGCCCAGTTTTCCCTCCGCCTCTACCAGTACGACGTTCATGCCTTTGTCGGCGGCCAAAAATGCGGCAGCGTAACCACCAGGCCCGCCTCCAATTACAACCAGTTGCGTATGCATTATTTAGACTCGTTTTTTTTTGTGACTGTTAACAGTTTTGTACAACCGGAACCTGCCCTGAATTTTAGTCGAAATCAACGATAGTAAAATCGATGCGGGGCCATAAAAAAACCGATGCACGGGGCATCGGTTTTAAACGGGTTCGGTCTGACGCGCTAGCGCGACAAGAATTCGACCACGGTATTCGCATCCACGGGCAGCGAAATGTCGCTTCCGGCAGGTTTGCCAACAACGGTCGCAACCATGGAATCAGTGTCGAAAGTCACCCAATCCATGGGCTCGCCTTCGACACCTTCTTCGCGAATTACCTGATAACGCTTCAGCAAGTTTTGACGCGGACGCAAGCTGATTACATCGCCAGGTCGAACCTGAAACGATGGCTTATCGACCTTGACGCCATTGACGCGGAAGTGTCCATGAGCCACGCCTTGACGGGCTTGTGGGCGTGTCTTGCAGAACCCAACGCGGCGGATAACATTATCCAGACGGTTTTCGCAGATCAGCAGCAGGTTTTCACCGGTGTTACCTTTCTGAGCGGTCGCTTTATCAAAGTAGCGACGCAATTGTCGTTCACCCAGTCCGTAGTAATGCTTGATCTTTTGCTTCTCCATCAACGCCACGCCGTAGTTCGACGGGCGGCGGAAACGCAAATGCATCCCGGGCGGCTGTTTTCCACGCTTGTCCAGTGCCTTGACGGCCCCTTTGTTTTCGTAGATTTGAGTTTGCAATCGACGGTTGATGCGGCCTTTGGGGCCAGAATAACGTGCCATCTTCAGTAGCTCCCTAAATAATAAGCTATCGGTGGAATGATCACGGAACGAGCGTTTTGCTCATCCCGGTCGGCTCTCCCCTCCACGCCGTCGTGGCGGAGGCCGACTGTTTCAGCGGTGGGAAATATCGTCAAATCGGCCGACAAAGGCAAGGCCCAATCTCCCAAAAGGACCAACTAGCGGGAGTTTTTGCCGCTTTTTACGGTAATGGCACCAAACGACCGCATTGGGGGGCGTACCGGGGGACCGCGCTATGCCACCGTCGTCGGGAACCGCAAACCGTCAGTAAGCCGAGGACACATTGAAATAGATCGCACGTTGCCCACGTTGCACAAATGAATTCCAACGCTCCAAAGCGCGAAAGAATGCGTATATCCTGCCTCTTTTAGCAGGTCATTTTCCCAAAACGGGCCATCGGCCCCGGCAATTTGTCGGGCAAGGTGGCGTAACATAATAAAATAGAGCTACCCAATTACCTCTGGTCCGATGACTTCTGAATAACCGGAAACATGGGGCAATCGGCCATACGCAAACCGCTTCAACAAAAGCAAGCCTTGGAAAACACACAAGTAGGTCCGTTTTTGATCGTCAGGCGACTGGGGAAAAGCCGTCGCCAGCAGGTTTTCCATGCGCGACAGGTTGCTCAGCAACGCGACGTGGCGCTTAAATTTATCAGCTGGCCCAGGCAGGTGCCCCGGGAACAGGCCTTGGAAAAAGTCCAACGTGAGGTCTTGAGCCTGAAAAAACTGAAGCACAAGAATCTGGCGTTGACCTACGGTGCCGGGGCACACGAAGAAAAGATTTTCTTTGCGTCGGAATTGATCCAGGGCGAATCTCTGGCAGCAATTCTCACCCGTCGTGGCAGGCTGGCGACGGATCTGGTGGTCGAGTACGGTCGGCAGATCGCCGAAATCCTCCGCTACCTGCACAGCGTCGATCTTGTCCACGGACAACTGACACCGAAGAAACTGATGGTTACGCCGGGGCACAAAATCAAACTGATTGACATGCGCGTGTGCCGCCCCAATCGCCGCCGCTGGGACGCGCCCAAGCGCGTTCAACCAGAAGTGGCGGCCTACCTAGCACCGGAGCAATTTACCACCGGACCAGGCCAACGGGCTGATTTTTATTCGCTGGGCGTGATCCTGTACGAAATGACTGCCGGCCAACTGCCCGTCGAACCCGATACGCTGGGCCGCATGATCCGCAGCAAACAGAATCGGAAGGCGCCCTCGGTCGGGGAGAAAGTGATGGACTGCCCGGTGTGGCTAGACACGATGATCGCCCAGCTGCTGGAGCCGCAGGACAAGAACCGCCCGTACTCCGCCAAAGCGATCGTCGTTGCATTCGACGAGATCAAGAGACTGGACACCACTAGGAAAGGGGCGGCGGCACAGCTGGCCGGTAACTTCAGCCCACTGAATGCAGGACGTGACAAATCAGAGGCCAAACGCGTACTGGGAAAAAAGTCATCCAAACATCGAGAGCCGGCCGAGCCCTTTTATCAGACGATTCCGTTTTTGGTCGGAGCGCTGCTGCTGACGGCGTTTGCCGGAATCTGGTTCGCACTGCCACCCAACGCGGGCGAACTGGTCGCACGTGGACAGGTGTTGGTCGAATCCTCCAATCCGGCGGACTGGGAAACGGCGGCCGAATCGATGAAACGTGTCATGGAATCGAAAAGCAAACATGCACCTCAGGCCGAGCAGATTTTTTTGTTGGCCAAACGCCAATCGCTGCGAGACCTAGCCCAACGCGGGATGAAAAACAGAGCGTTTCATTCTCCGGCAACTCGCGCGTTTGTAGATGCCTACAACGCGGAACAGGAGGGCGACAGCGAAACGGCCAAGGCTCAATATTTCAATCTGGTGCAATCACTCGATCCAAACGACTCCAAAGCTCATATTTACCTCGAAGCCAAAAAACGTTTCAAAAATTTGGCAGACAAAATCACGTTGCCCGAATCAAAAAAAATGCTGTTGGCCTTGATCGACCAAACCAAACGGGCACGTGTCGAACGCGAGTTGGTTTTTGCCAAACGCGTCCTGACCAAAATCTACGTAGAAAAATCTGGCGAGGACCAGTTTGAAGAAATTGCCAACAAGGCCAAAGAAGCGCTCGACACAATCCAGCTGGCCCTAGATTCGGCACGTGCAGTAACTCCGGACACCAATTTGGCCACCCCGCCAGTCAAAGAGAAGCCGAATGCCGTCGAGACGGAATCGGAGACGAATCCAACGCCAGCCCCGGTTGCCGAAGCCACCATTGACGATAAATTATCGCCTCAACGAGACATCGAATAAGAAACCGACAGCTGACCTTTGCGCGCTGCCCCAT
>CALCJM010000159.1 GCA_937967505.1 uncultured Pirellulaceae bacterium
TTGGTGGTTCGGTAATGCAAACGGCGCGTGTGACGATCCATGGCACCAACGATGCACCGATTGCGACCGATGACGAAGCCACGACAGATGAAGATCAATCAGTAACGGTTGACGTATTGGCCAACGACACTGACCCGGACAGAAACACGAGGCTAACTGTTTCTATTCCGGTCGGTGGCCAGCCTGCCAATGGTGTGGCAACGATCAATGCAGACAATACGATCAACTATACGCCAGCGGCAAATTTTGATGGCACCGATCAATTGACCTATACCATCAACGATGACCAGGGTGGGGTTCGGCAAGCCGTCGTGAATCTGACAGTCAACGGCAGCAATGACCTGCCCGTGGTAGAACGTCCTTTTGATCCGTTGAATGTTGTTGAGGATGCTCCGGTTTATTTGATCGATCTGACAGAAATTTTTGACGACGCCGATGGCGAATCGCTCAGCTTTGATATTATTAGCAATAGCGATCCTTCATTGGTCAACGCCACCATTGTGGGCAATCAACTTGAACTGGATTTTCTGGAAGATCGATTTGGCTTGTCTGACGTGACGGTAAGTGCGACCGATTCCGGGGGGGGCTCTATAGCGTCTATTCTGGCGGTGACCGTCAGTCCCGTAAACGACCTTCCGGTGGTCGCCAGTCGTATCTACTCGATCGAATCGGACCGATCCACCATTAGCGGCAATCTACTTGATGGTGCAAGCGACATCGAAGGCGATCCATTGTCTGCGACTCTCGTCAAGCCACCTGAAAGTGGAAGCCTGCTGCTTGATTCTAACGGTACATTTGAGTTCGTCCCGGCAGAAGGGTTTTTTGGAACGGTAACGGCGCAGTTTTTGGTGACAGACGGGAGCGCTGGCAGTACGACTGGAATCGCGACATTCGTCGTTGCCCCCGTGCCGATTGTCGTTTCACCGCCGGTGACCAACGACGGTGGCGATGACGACGAGGATGGCGACGAGGATGACGACGAAGAAAAAGTCCTAGCACCGATCGCAAGTTATCCCGATCCGATCGCGTCTGTGGCCAGCACATCGACACCAGTCATTATGGTCGGCTCGCGAGCCAACGACGTTTACCGCCTTGAAGAGGACCCCGATTCATTGACGGTCATTGCGGACCTTGGAGAGGTGCGGTTTCGCCGTGGCTATTTGGTGCCTGAAATGTTTGAGGCACCTGTCGAGGTCTTTGAGCAACGTTCTGACGAGACCGAATCGTCAAGCCCGGCCACTGAACTGTTTGCTTCGCTGGATCTGTTGAGTGATGATCTGGACTCCGCATCAAGAGATCTCAAATTTGGTGAGCTGACGACAACCGTATCGCTCTCCGGAGTTGCGATCGGATTTGTGACGATGATTCTTCGCAGCGCCGGGTTGATGGCCAGCATGTTGGCGAATTTGCCGGCGTGGAGAATGGTTGATCCATTGGTCGTACTTGGCCACCGCGAGGATGAGGAAGAAGAAAGTGACGAATCGCTCCTTGATATTGTCGATGACTCCGGGCGCGCTGACCAGCCGGAGTGGGGAGACCAGTTTAACCGCTCCCCCGGGAACGAAGCAAAGTCCATCAAGACGCATTATGAATACCTGATCCCTGCCTCCCCTCCGGTTACTACAGCCACAGAAATCTCACCATGAAAAAAAATCTCAAAATCATCAGCACTCTTGTGCGTTGGCTTGGCTGGCCGCTGCGCCTGTTTGACACGCGCACCCGGTTGGCCTTTGGCCTGGCCATGACCGTATTTTCGTTGGTGATGCTGTCAGAAACCTTGGGCGTGTTGCCCAGCCACAATGCCCCGGTCATGAAAGCGCGAAAGTTACAGACTGAAACCCTGGCATTGACGGGGACTGCCGTGGCCGAATCCAATCGCGATTTGTCGGCTTTCAAGCGCGTGTTGACCAATGCTCTCGAGCGCGCCGAAGGGTTGATATCGATTGGCCTGCGGAAAGCCAATGGAGAGCTTGACATCGTCGTTGGGCCACATGAGCAGAGCTGGAAAAAGCCCGAGAGTGGCCGTTCGAATGACAGATTTATGTTTGTGCCGATCTACCGGGGCCGCGGAAAAGTTGGACAGCTGGAACTGTGTTATCGTGGGCTTGGCGGTGCCGGTGCGTGGATCCAGTCCTCTACCGCCCGACTGGCGCTGTTCATGGCTGCAGTTTCCTTTTTAGTGTTCAATTTGCTGCTGGCCCGGACCCTGAAGCAACTTGACCCGCGCGGCGCAGTTCCCCAGCGCGTGCGAGAAGCGTTCGATAATATGGCGGAGGGGCTGCTGCTGTTGGACCGGCGTGGGCAAATTATGTTGGCCAACGGCAAGTTCGGTGCATTGGTGGGTATCGATCACAAGGGATTGGTGGGCACAATGGCGAACGATTTTCAATGGGAGTCAAAGGAAGACCGGTTGCCGTGGGAGCGGTCGTCAAAAGAGCTGGCGACCATCAGCGAATCCATTCTGCAGATTGCCGATGCCAAAGGGAATCAGCGCACCTTCAACGTTAGTTCCGCACCGATCATCGGTCACGGCGGCAAGTGCCGGGGCGTGATGGTAACGTTTGATGACATCACCGTTTTGGAAGAACAACGGCGGGAATTGGTTGCCGCACGCAACGAAGCAGATGCTGCCAACGAGGCCAAGTCAAACTTCCTTTCCCGTATGAGCCATGAGATTCGGACCCCGATGAACGCAATCATTGGCTATACAGATATTCTCCAGCAGGGAAATGTTGATCGGCAGGAACAAGTCCGGTACCTGACCACCATTCAGTCCAGTGGCGAGCATTTACTGGAATTAATCAACGATGTGTTGGATCTGTCGAAGATTGAGGCCGGACAGATGACGGTCGAGCGACGGTCGGTGGCGTTGTTCCCGCTGTTGTCGCAGGTTATCGAAACGCTGAATGTGAAAGCGATCCAGAAGGGGTTGACGTTGGAGAGCCAGGTCGAGGGACGCATCCCGCCGCAGGTGGAAACCGACGACACGCGGCTTAAACAGATTTTGATCAACACGATCGGCAATGCAATCAAGTTTACGTCCGATGGTGGCGTAAAATTGATTTCGCGCATCAAAGAATCCGGGGCGCGCCCAATGTTGGAGTTTGCTATTGTTGATACCGGAATTGGCATGTCGTCCGAAGCGCTCGATAGCATCTTTGATCCCTTTACCCAAGCGGATGACTCCGTCACCCGGAAGTTTGGGGGGACAGGCTTGGGCCTTTCGATCAGCAAACAGCTGGCTGAATCGTTGGGTGGTGGAATTCGGGTGAAAAGTCAGCCAGGTGTGGGAACGGTGTTTACGGTGTCCATCGATCCAGGCCAATTGGGCAGTACCGATACGTGGCTTGACGCCGGGGAGGTGGTTGATTTATCACGAACCGATCCATTGAATGCTCGGGTGGCTCGCCGAAGCGCCAGCGGGCATGTACTGATCGTTGACGATAGTCAGGCAAATCGGGACCTTGCAGCCGTCATGTTAAGACGTGTCGGAATGACGGCCGATACAGCGCAGCACGGGCTGGAAGCGCTGCAGAAATTGGCCGCCGGGAAGGTATACGATGTGGTGCTGATGGACATGAATATGCCGACCATGGACGGATTGGCCGCGACGATGGAGTTGCGAAAGAAGGGCAACACGATACCGGTGGTTGCTCTGACGGCGAACGTCATGGAGTCGGAGCGGAAGAAGTGTCTGGAAGCTGGTTTTGATGATTTTCTGCCCAAGCCCATTCGGCGCGAGTCATTGCTGAATGTGATGTCGCGTTTTGTTCAGGTCGTTACCGAAGATCAGAAACAGCAGAACACAGAACCTGTCCAGGAAAAGGTTACAACTCCTGTTCATACAGATTCAAAAATTCTCCAACTCGCCCCCCCTTTACTGGCGATAACAAATGCGGCAAGCCTGGCGAGTGACTCCAGTATTGGAATCGAGGCCAGCATTACCCGGACACTCGCCAGCCTCGGGGTGGCGACAGGAGCCAGTCTGATGGTCCCCGCTGATTCGAATAACCTAGCACCAGCAGACCCCGTTGACCTTCTGACTCTGCCGACGACGGTGCGCAGTACGCTGCCGGAAGATGCCGAATTCAATGCGATCATTACCGAGTTCTCACAGCGTTTGCCGTCAAAGATTGACCAGTTCTCTGTGGCACTTAAGAATAAAGACAGAAAATTGCTGGGAGATTTAGGCCACTGGTTGGTAGGTGCGGCGGCAACCGTCGGTTTTGAGGATTTCGTTCCGGCTGCGCGCGAGATTGAGGGCTGCCAGAATGTTTCGCAGGAGCGGCTTGAGCAGTTGGTGGAGCATATTCGCGCGTTGTGCGCCCGTATCGAACTTCCCGGTGCAACGGCGACTTGACCTGATAGCCACTAATCTTTGGAGGTTTGGCTATCCTTATTGGGCTTGTGTCTTCTGCAAGATGCGCTTTTCCGAAGCTTGCACGTGTTTTTGAAGGCTTATAAAAACGTAGCTACCGTCGCCAGACGGTGGATGGGTTTGGGAACATCTCTCCAGTGCTTCCACGCTCTGGCGAGCGTAGCCACGTTGTGCTTTTCCGATGCTTGCATGTGTTTTTGAAGGCTCATAAAAACGTAGCTACCGTCGCCAGACGGTGGATGGGTTTGGGGACATCTCCCCAGTGCTTCCACGCTCTGGCGAGCGTAGCTACGTTGTGCTTTTCCGGTGCTTGCCTGTGTTTTTGAAGGCTTATAAAAACGTAGCTACCGTCGCCAGACGGTGGATGGTTTTGGGAACATCTCTCCAGTGCTTCCACGCTCTGGCGAGCGTAGCCACGTT
>CALCJM010000160.1 GCA_937967505.1 uncultured Pirellulaceae bacterium
TTCGAGGCGCTGGGCTCGGCGAGAACAGCAGCGCACTGCCATTGATGCGTTTTCCAGACTGTCGAATAATCCACTCAGCCTGTCTGAGCTTCATTAGGTTTTGGTCGCCGCCTGTTTCCTCTTCGTAGAGCGCACGCGCGCATTCTATTCTTTTATGATTTACCAACATCTAGCATACCTTCACTTGATCAATAGGAACTTAACCGTTCTATGCTGCATGTATCTGAGCAACACGGCAGCTTTTAGAACACAGCATGATCGACAAACTACGATTGCTCCAAAATCGATGGATCTGGAAACATCGCTTCCAGTGCGTCGCGCGTGCCGGGCGTCCAACTTTTACAGATATGGTTCAGGAAGATCTTTCCTTGGCAAGATTTCTGTAAGCTCTCGCTGGTGTGATCTTGAGTTCTCAGCCTGACGCGGTAAGGCTGGATGGGAAAGGGACGGTCCGTTCGCAAAATTGCATTGTCAAACAACACGGTGCAAACCAAAGGTTCCTCTAGCGCGTTGTAGGTTTCGATAACCGTTTTCAGATCATCTTTGTAGTACAGTTTGGGCGTATGTGTCGAGTAATCCGAAACATAGTAGATTCCGTTGGCAAACAGTTTTAGCGCGGTGGCACGTTTCTGTTTGGAATATCCGTCTTTTGGTTTCCATTGACATACCCACTCTGGTGTCAGAGGCCGGTCGTTAACCCAACGTCGATTCAAATCGTAGTAGGTCACTTTATCGACGAAGTAGATGTCGTCTTGCATCGCGACAAAGCGATCATTGATCTGCGGTGCCTGAGTTGCAATATGATACAGCTTTTTGGCTCGATCGAGACGAGCGCGTCCCTTCGATGATCTAATTCTCGACAGCGGAATATGCAATCCGTGATACCAAGATGGACGATCACCAACGATCCATATTCGCGCTGCACCGACATAGTTTTTCAAGACGCTTCGGATTGAGAAACGAAGTTCTTCGCCGTCGACCTTTGAGTGAATATAGAGATAGACGAAATCCAGCGGAGGTCCTAAGAACGGATTTCGATTCGCTGCAGTTGTCGAATCGACAATGTCGTCATCTGTACAGCCTTCACATGGGCCTCCCTGCATTCTTTCAGTAAAGTTCATCGTAGCTGGCCTCCAAAAAGTTAGGTTCGTCTGAAACCTAATTGCCGCGTCTAAGAAGATTTGTGACAAAGAAATTTATGGTCTTGGCAGCCTTTTTCCATTGCGGTAGTTCCGGCTTCCTAGGATGAACACCATGCCTAATTTTCCAACTGCAAAGACGAGTTCTCTTGGTCGACAACGAAATAGTTCCTTTGTCTATCGAGGGATTGAATGCTGTAGGCAGCCCGTTCTGACAGACGACTCCAAGCTTTCCGCTGCGAGGCAACGATTCGGTTCTGGCGGATCAATGACTTCAAGTCATACGGTTCTATATCCAAGCTGGCGATTCGCTTTCGATCAGAATGCGGCAAGTGAAACAGCTTACCTCGCTCAAAATGTTTTGCCGTCAATCCCGCAGCAACGAGGCGCTGGTAGAAATCGTCGTCCTCCCATCCATACGTCTCAAAACGTTCGTCATAGCCACCGATACTCCAAAAGTCGTTTGCTGAAAACACAACCGAACCATGCAGGTGTTGATCATTGGGCATCAACGCATGTCTCCAGTTCCCTGCCACAAAACTCTGTTGGACTTCGGGAAGCTTAGAACGAATATCATCGATAATCAGAACGTCCGCATCCACTTTGAATACCGTTTCGTATTTAACGAAACGCATTCCCAAATTGATCGCTTTAGAAAAGTTCCATCTCGGCTGTTGGCTTACACGCACGATCGTGCATCGCTCGTCCGGCCATCTTGGAATATCAAACTCGCTCAATTCATCAATCAAGGATCTGTTTGAATCCCAATCCACAATCACCAATTGCTTAACCGACGGTTGACTGAGCCAAGTTGGGATTGAAAACTGCAGCGGCGCTGCACGGTTCTTCACCGCCGTTATGATCGCCAAACCGGCCTTCGCCGTACCTTCAAATGGCCGTTCACTAAGGCCGGACTCTTGTGCCAAATTCATCTCAATAGATCCTCATATCGTGTTTGTCAGCAATCGTTTCCCAATTCGAACGTCCAAAGAACTGAGGTGTCGAACCCACGACAAGCGTCAAGCAACATCGGTGTATTTTGTCGTCGCAGTGCTTTGTTCCAAACGAAACTAATGGAAGTTACAACTCTAGAAACTCACAACTGGTTTTCTGGGTCTTTTCGGTAGGGCTTGATATCGGAACCCAACCTCTTGTTGACATGAATCAGTTTTCTAGGGGGAACATATCTCCGGATCAGCCCCGCTCCGGCCAAGCGGTTTAGTGTTTGATCGATATGACGGATCGGCAAGCCAGCTTCTATTCTCTCTGCGTCGAAGGCCCACACTAAGTCATAGATTTTTGCCGCCGATTTTCCGTTGTAGATCAAGGCATGCATGTTGACCGCGCGCTGTGCCGTGCACACCGCTGAAACGCTCTGGTCGCTCGGATCGATGCTTGTCCTCGGCTTGCCGGAGTAATATCCGATCTGCACCACATCCCAATCGTCGGGGACCTTCAAAAGGAAATCCGTAATTGTCTCTAGTTGATTTTGAATCATGGAGACTTCCGCATCGTCTTCGAACACCAGCACGCGCTCCCAAGCATGCGAGGCGGTCATTTCTAGGATACGCATGTGTGATTGCCGGCACCCCCAGCAACCCGCAGTTTCTCTGGTGAAATTTGGTGCTCCCGTCAATCGTTTGCCATCACAGCCGAACACAACTTCTATGTCCGAAAACAATGTTCCCCGATCCTTTGGCATTGCCTTATAGAACGCGTCCAACCGATCCCGACGACGCGGCAACGTCAAAACGAGTGTCTTGTCGACAAAAAAACCTGTGCTTAACTGCTTCATTACTATTCTCCATTTTTTCGGACTGTTATTTAGATTGGCTGTTGATCGATTAGCGATCCGGAAAGAATCGTTGGCACAATTGGTTACGCGTCTTTCGCCATCCGCGCTGACTCGACAGCGCCATCGGCGCATTGCGCTGCGGTAGGTTCCTAAATACGCCCCGGAAGCTTGCCGGGACTCGGTGTGATTTTGGTTGGCCTTTTCCCATCATTGCCGAAATCCCGATGTCGTCTGCAAACACGTTCTCGGGACCAAACGAAATCGGGGCTACATCCATCAGAGCACCAGTTCTCATCGCCATAGAACGCCCTTTGACGATGTCGACTGAAAAATCAACTTTTCCCGGACTTAAATGCACGCTGCTGTCGGGATAATCCACTGGAATCGAGCGTCGATTAAGGGGACGTGGATAGTCCGGGTAGTAGTTCGAGCCCGGCCGCAGTAGCACACCTTCTGGGCCAAGGATCTCGTTTGGAGTTTTGAGATTTCGCAATTCGTTGAGAATAATTTCCAAGGACTGATCAGAGGCCAAGTTGAGATCGTCGTCCAAAGTCATCGCAAATTCTGTTTGTGCGTAGGCCATCATAAAAAAACGTGGCCAACAAAAAGCGTTTTGCGAAGATCGCACTACCCAGTCGATGCCCGCCAACTGCGTATGTTCCTGCGCGTTGTCCCACAGGAAAATTTGACAAGGGACCGTTTGCGACCGAAGTGAATTCACAATCACTTCCACGTTCTCAGGCCTCTTGAAATTCATTAACGCGATGGTGATTTTTGCGTCCACATTATGCTCCGTGTCATTGCGTCTTTGGTTATGTAGTAAGACTGCCGCGCTTTAACTTGAATCTGAAGCGGCCAGCGTCACTATCTACTTACCGAAGACCGGTACTTCTTTGCCAAGAAAAGTCTCATGACCAGTGAACGCACGAAGGAGCGCACGACGGAGCGCAACTCCCGCGTGTCAACGCGTCGCGCTTGTGGATTGGCGTCGTCCAATACGACAAATATTCGATGATGAATTTGACGCTTTTTCTACCGGCGTCTGACACACAATGGGCGCGGGGCAGCAATTAGAGTTTGTTCGCCTGTATTACTTCGACAGGTTTGCTTACTGGGATAGCCCAGTTACCTCCGCAGCGCTGGCGAGCGATGTATCCCGTTATTCTTTGAAAGGAATAGAACTATGTCGTGGAATCCCAAGAAACAAAAGTTCAGGAATTCTGATCCATTTGAAACGGCGCCAAAGGAAGCCGAGGCCAACCAGATACTTTCAAGTGATTATGACGATGACTCTGGCTCGAACTCGTCTGACTACAGCTCGTTTATCTGGAATCAGCCGATCTCGTCTGACCCGTCTGACTACGCCTCGTATGACCCGAATCCCCCGACCTCGTCTGACCCGTCTGACGACCCGAATCCCCCGAGCTCGTCTAATTCGTCCGATTACAGCTCTTTTGAATGGAATCAGCCGATCTCGTCTGACTCAAGCTCGTCTGGTTGGTTCTTCTAAGTTTTAATTCAAACGCCTTTGACTAAAACCTATTGGGAGAGCTGCCCGTTTCAAATGAAGCGGGCGGCTCGAATTTTGAGCCGCAGATTTAAAAATTTAGACTCTTTTTTGGAGCGCTTAAGACAGTTGTTGCTCCAGCATCTTCATGCCGAATTTCAACCAACGATAAATCGTTCGCCGGCTTTTTTCTTGGCAGGTTGCAATCTCGTCGACGGACTTCCCTTCGCAGATTTCCTCCAGCACTTTACGGTAAGGTTGTTCCAGCAACCCTATTTCTTGAACGAGATCCAGATTTTCATCCAAGCCGAGACTGGGATCATAGTGCGGATGCTGCGTCTCTGAATCGATAGGCGCGTAGAACGTATGGCGAAACTGCCAGAGCGCTTTCTGGCAACTGCGATTGAGAATCGTGCTGAGAAATCCCGCGTAGGAGCCCTTGGCGGGATCATACCCCAGACAAGTTCGGCGTTGGAGAGCGCGATGCACGAGGATGAGTGCGTCCTGCCTAATATCGTCGGCACAACACGCCAGTCCTTTGCCTTTGGCGATCGCGCTTTTCGTTGAAACGGTCAGCTTCTTTTGGAACCACTGATCTTCGTAAAACATCGCCAGAATCTCTTCCGGCGAACGATCCTGACGACAGTAGGCGACATGTTTTGCATACAGATTTTCAACATCGCTTGAAATCCTCGCATGGGCATTATTTGGGGGATAAACAGTCATCGGCAATGGCACTCCTTGGCAAACACTTCGGGTCAGAAAGTACAGGCGGTCGTCTCCAGATTCATTTCCGCACGGGACAGAGTCTGTGCCAGGGCTAAGAAAAGATTGTTGCGGTCGAATCGTCCTCCACGACTAGAAGTGTATTTTTGTCCACTTTGTGAACACCTTAGGTCACTCGTCAAATTTCTTTTTGATTTCTTTTTGGCCCCACTTCGACGCAAATTGAGTGACATAGATTCTCGATTCCTGACCCACTTTTGCGATCTTTCTTTCTTCGAATTTGCCACGTCACAACGCCATCGCAATCGAGCAATTCATTACTGAACCAAACCACTCTTTATTGGAGCAATCATGAAAAACAGATCTTTGATCCAACGTCGACTGCTACGACGTGCCGTGCGAAGACACATCGCCACGGCCAATCCTGACCGCCGCGGCTTGATTCGATGGACCCTAGAGAACCACGAAGTCTTCGAGGTGTTCTACGAGCAAGCCATTAACACTGCAGCCACATCCGCCGCTTCATCAGGAGGGTTTTCTATCACCCGCTCGGCCAACGGACACGCCATCGCTGACAACCTGCTGAAACTATTCACTTGGTTCATTGAAAACGGACCCGAGCTAATCCAACTGATCGAACGAATTGCTGATCTATTCGGCTCCAGCGAAACGAAAGGTGCATTATGAAGGCCGCTAATTTTCACAATGTGATACAGATTTCGATTTGCCTATTGATTGTTTTTTCCGGCCACAATGCCATTGGCCAAGCAAGACAATCAGAGCAAATCGATTCATTAGAAATCAAAGGTCCACACGAGGTGCGGCCAGGCGAACTTATTCGCCTCGTTGCCAATACTGGCCCTAAAGAGACACCATTTTGGATCGTATTGGATCCTATCGCGCTGGACTATGAACAAGTGGATCAGGGTAAACGTTTGATCTTTTCTGCAACTTGCAAGACGGACCAAACAATCACCGTCATGTTGCTGGCTCAACAGGTACGCGATGGCAGAATCATCACCCGCCAATTGAGGCGAACTGTACATGTCGGGAATCCTGCTTTCCCTCCAGCACCACCAGATCCAACACTCGACGATCTTGAAAAATCTCCGCTTTATGGAGCGGTCTTGGAAGCGTGGCCTTTGATTATCACAGACGCTGGCAAAGCGCTTTCTCCGAAAGTGGTTGAAAATCTCAAACAAATCGCCGACATGTGCCTCGAGGGAAAAGTCCCAGAGGCGCACATGGTTTGGGAAAAGCTGTCCAAGCAAAACCGAAAGGATTTGCAATTGGAATCTTTGGCATGGGATCCGGTCGGACGGGCAATACAGAAACAGTTCAAACAACTCGCCTTGGACAACATCAAAGCGCACGCATTTCACTTACGGTCTGCCGCGGCTGCAATCAACGATGCTTATGTGGCGAATCAAAAAAATCAAAACAGGAAAGCGATACGACCATGAGCGAATACAAAATCCCGCCGGTTCGGCTCGACAGCCCACCGATGGAAGCGCGCATGCTGTCTCAACAAATTGACTGGGGACTGCGCGAACACAACATGCCTGAAATCTGGCAGCGCTCCGCCGGCCAAGGCGTTCTAGTAATCGTCTTGGATACCGGAGTGCCGCATCATTTAGATTTACCTAAGCCGGTGTTCACGGCTAACATGACCAACGATGCCAACGCAGAAGACAGAAACGGTCACCAAACGCACTGCGCTGGAATCGTTGCCGCACAAAATGATCAGCAGGGCGTTGTCGGTTGGGCTCCTGAAGCCGATTTGGCTCACATTAAGGTACTCAGCGATCAGGGTAGCGGCAGGTCCACTTGGATTTCCGCTGGAATCGATTTCGCTATCAAGCAATGGGAAAAGCGCCGCGCTGATTATACGGCATGCGTCATGAGTATGTCCCTGGGCGGATCATTCGACGCGGCTCAAGAGAATGCTCTCAAACGCGCCGCCGAAGCAGGTATCGTCGTCGTCGCAGCGGCGGGTAATAGTGGCTACAGGAATGGTCGATCTAGCGTCGATCACCCGGGAGCTTCGTCATATACGCTTGGCATTTCCGCTTATCGTAGCGATGGAGCGATTGCTCGTTTCTCTAGTGGCGGTCCGGAAGTTGATATTGCGATGCCGGGCGAAGAAATTCTTTCGACGGTTCCCGGCAATCAATATCAGGTAATGTCTGGAACTTCGATGGCGACACCAGCTGCCGCGGGCTTGTTGGCCTGCGTTTTAGCAAGCCGGCCGCGCGACGCCCATCTGCATAATGCTTTGGCCATGCGCGCGTTTTTGCAGAATCACACCGACGACCGCGGCCAGACTGGCAAAGATGATCGCTTTGGCTTTGGCGTACCGGTGGGTGAGAAATTGGTCCGCGATCCTGAGTATTGGGCCTTCTAGCTTGCGCTATGCACCGATCGAAAAACCCCAACCTATCTGCTGATTCTTTTACGGAACGAACTGAGAAAGAGACCTACCGATGCCCTTACTACAAATAGAACTCCTGACCAAACTTGCCGAGAATGGAATTATTGCTGCCGCTTTCTTGTACATACTGTATTGGCTTTTGAACCACCAAAGCCGCGCTGCAACTGAGCATTCTCGCCAATCGCAATTGGCAAATCTTGAGGTAGCGTCGGCGATTCGGAGCTTGGTTAATGCCGTGACGGCAATGCAGCAACAACTGCTGACCCATGACTTAACGGTGTTCGGACTCAATCCTGCAGCAGGAGTCAACTTTGAAGAGCGGGATAGCTTGGCGTTGAAGAAGTACAACGATGTAATGGCCGCCATGGAGGAGCAACGTGAATTTCTGAAGAAGTTAAACCTAGAGGCCGATTTGAGAATAAAGCAAATGAGGTCCTGATCTACTAAAACGCAATTACATAAATTTGCATAAAAAGGCGACCAACGATTGTGAAAATCGTGGTCGCTCTTTTTATTCTTGTATCTGACTGATACAGGAAACAAATTTTCAGTGGCTTTGACGTTTAGGCGTCAGGATTGGGAACGTGGAAGATCGATCGATAGACGACGCCCGCGAGAGCAGCTCCTGCAGCTGGGGCTGCGAAGAACAACCATACTTGTTGCATCGGCCAAGCTTCTCCGTTGACCATTGCGACTACGGCTGGCCCCAAGCTACGGGCCGGATTGACGCTACAGTTGGTAACTGGAATCAAGCCCAAGTGAATCAGCGTCAAACACAGACCAATTGCCAACCCCGCAAAACCTGCACTGGCTCGCCAATCAGTCGATCCCAAAATGACCATAAGGAACATGAACGTGAACACGGCTTCGGCAGTGAAAGCCGCGATCATACTGTATTTTCCTGGTGAGCCCGGGACATCTCCATATCCATTGCAGACGCCTGCAAAAGTAGACGTGACGTAACCCGGTGCACCGCTGCAGATGAAAAATAGCAAGAAAGCTGCGACGACGCCGCCTAGAAATTGAGCAATGAAATACGGCACTACGTCTTTGACATGGATTCGTCCTGCCATAAACGCGCCAAGGGTAACTGCAGGATTGAGATGAGCACCCGAAATGTGACCGATGGCATAAGCCATCGAAACAACCGTGAGTCCAAACGCCAGCGAAACGCCAGCGAAACCAATTCCTAAATGTACTTTGTCATCGGTGAGAAACCCTGCGGCGAGAAGTGCAGATCCGCAGCCGGCGAATACTAGCCAGAACGTACCAAGAAACTCGGCAATATATTTTCGTGTAGCTTCCATGAAGAGGCCTTCCAGATTGAGGTCAAGAATGAAGCAGGGGCCAATAGGTTAGGATTTGAGTAGGGCGCCCCTGCGTTGGATGGGTTGGAATGATTGCAGAGAAGCGGTGGAGGTCGAGTGGTCAATTGGGTAAAACTGCTGGTTTTGGCCGCGATTTCCCGATTAAAAAGCCACTGGACACTTGCGATGGGCTGTTTCGATAGGCACCCCAATCCGGGTTTTGGTGCCAAAAAAAGCCCGACCAGTTTCCCGGTCGGGCGGAGGACCAACTTTGACGCTGACACTTCATCGTTGGTATTTCTTTCACACGCCATGCTCTGGCGGCTGTGTCTTATCGGCTGAAACGATGGCGAAATGGCTCGCCACCGCGTCAATCAAACTACCGTCGGTTCATTTTTGGCATCGGCAACTGCATCGGTAGACCCTCTTGGATCAGCGCGTCCATGTTCTGAAACTCTGCCTTCATCTGATCCATCTGTCGCTGCATCATTTCTCTCATACGTTCCATGCCGGCATCATCGCCGCGACCAAACAAAATCCCTGGCCCCAAATCGTT
>CALCJM010000161.1 GCA_937967505.1 uncultured Pirellulaceae bacterium
TCAAGGCGACCATTAAACGAACTCGAAAGTACCGAATGTATCCACCTTGATGACCAACAAAAATTGATCCTTACAAAAAACTGCCTTCGGCAAAACGCCACCGGCTACAAAGTCAAATAAAATGTCGGCCTCTCCGCGATACCACAGTTGCATCCGGTTCGCTCCGACAAGTTGGATACGATTCTTGCCGGCCGGGAGCTTTGAGTTGACCGCTACTCCGACGCGGTGGTTGATGTGGAGATGGCAGGATCTCCCAAGTTCTTGGGTGACCCCAATGTTCCCTTTGCACATGCTCAGACGACTCCGGTGAGACGACAGGTTCCAGACCATGACGTTCGTGAACGTCGTTTTCAGAACTGCCGCGTGGCCCTTGGCAGGTGTACAGCAAAGGCTCTCACATGGAACAAGACTTTCGAAGCTCAATCACATGGCTTTCGGACTGGCTGTCTACGCTTCGCAGGGATCGTTACCGACCACCACGCAAGACTCACTTCTGGCCGTTGGTCAGACGCTACCAGACGGGATTCACACCCGCAGGGGCACTATCAAAGGTCTCAGATTAAACGTCAGTTCATTTCATCTTCCTCCTTCGCCAAGCTTCTTGCCGCAAACACCTTATTCTTGTTTTTCTTGCTCTGCTGAATCCTACCCTCAGGGAATGAAACCCTTAATTGCTGTATTGTGACGTTCCAGTTCGATGACATTACTAATTCCATTCTTGTAGCTCGTCATCATCGCCTCATTGATGAGATCCAACTCCACTCGCACGAATTTGCTATTCATAGATAAAATCTTGACACTGCCCAACAAGCCGTGTTTCTCATCAGTTAGCGAGTACGCACTTGGCTTGTCGAATCGAAGCACACAAGCCTCCAACTCGTTTAGTGAACTAATGGGATCTCCGCGATCGTTCCCACGCTTAGAAGGCCGATTCCTCGCAGCAACACGTATTTTGAATTCTTCGCCTACCGAGACATTGGAGGGCAGTTGAATCAATATTGTGTTGCTGCTGCAAGAATCAAACGTTCCGATCTCAAATATCTGATGATATATTGAAATGCAGTTGCCTCCAGATGGTTCGATACGGCATGGCTGCCAATCACCGCCATAAAGTTGCCATATCTTCCCACATGCCTTGTCACACCAAAAATAGCGGCAAATCACTTCTTCATCATCAATCGTGTAGCGATGGTCGCCTGCTTTCCTCGGTTGACTAGGCCAAAAATGTAGCGCGGCAGCCAACGCAAGAACAAGTATAAGCAGCCTGTTGATTGAAAATTTGAAGTAGCTACGTTTGCTTTGTATCACTTTAGATAACGGCTTAGAAAACAAATAAGTTAATAGCGGCAAGGCATAAACACTAGTTGATTGGAATTGTCACTGTACCTGAAGATTAGCGGTTTGCTGAACCCGAAGTGTAGCGCATCGTGATCGCGTTGTCGTCATCAGAATTTCAAAAGAGCACGGGCGTTATTGGACAATAACAGTCGAGTCGATCACCGGCGTTGGTGACATCCCCTTCTCCAAAATTCTCAGTAATTCGGCCAACTGTGACAGAACGCCCCCAAATTTATACCGTCACAAAAAAGTCAAAAATGCGACATCAAATAAGTCCATAACAGTCAGGTTGGAACGATCACCCAATAAAAAACGCCCGCATGGACGCCACCTTCGTTCAAGCAAGCTCCACATGCGGGCAAAGGGTTCATTTAGCACTTCCCTCGTCACTAATAGTTCAGTTTTTCTCCACCACCCATTGGATAATTGAGTCAAGCGAGCCGTCCATCTGAAAATAATCCCAGTCTGAGAAAGTCAAATCTAATTCTCCGCAGATCTCACGAACGACTTCATCCAATGGAATGTCAGGAAAGCGTAATGCCAAGTTGTCGGAAGGTCGCAACGTAACAGTTTCCAATTGCTTCTCGAGCAGTCGCCGAACACGAATGATCTTACGAGAAGTCTGACTAGAAAAACCTGAGTAATAAGCGCTCAGAAAGTCTTCGTCAGACAAGCGGTCATCGTTGTCCAATTTCAACTTGATCCCCCCCCTAAAACAGTAAAGTGTTCAATCGCTATTTTCGTGCGCCACACGTGTCACTGTACCTGAAGATTAGCGCGTTTGCTGAACCCGAAGTGTAGCGCAGCGGGAAAATGGGCTTGCGTTAGCAAGCCCGTATTTTCACGCACGGCCTATTTGTTCAATCTTGGTCCTTCCATGGACCAAGGAGGGAGCAATGGGCAAATTACACAAGGAGGAACTTGTGACACTTCACACGCTAAAATCCAAAGGACAATCCAACCGCGCCATCGCTTGGCAGCTCGATGTCAACGAGTCGGTTGTCCGCTATCACCTTAAACGTAAGGCCGATGGGGCCACCGACGGTCGGCGTAAAGCGTCTCTCATCGAGAAGCTTAGGCTGATCAATGTGGTTGAACATTGGTGGAATGACCAAGTTTGTTGTCAATGTGCAGTGTTCAACACCAGAAAATGCAGATTGATGTTGCGTTAAATCAGGCGATTTAAGGTGCGCGATCCGTATTGACCCGTATCGGAAAAACCTTCATCATTTCGGGCAGAATTGGATTTTTGGCTAAAGTCACCCGGTGACAGCAGGCCATGTTTCACCCAATCATTCCGCCGGCGGGAAGCCAGCGGGCAAAAATCCCACGCACGGACGGCGACCATGAACCAGCAAAATCGTTCTTTCACTTGGCCCAACCAGAATTTTTTCCCCGCCTTGCCGGGTACTCTGGGGGTGCTGTTGGCGGTTATGTCGGTAACCGGTTGTGGTTCTTCCGAACCCGTGGCCACCGAAATGCCGGTAAGCGTCGCGCCTGACGTTGCCGGCGAAAAAACCAAAACGGTTACCGCAGCCAACGAATCTCAGGCGGTCTCTCCAGCACAATCCCGGGTCAAGCTGCCGGACGTAGATGCGTCTCCGGAAAAAGTGTGCGAAATGTTCATGCAGCATTTGAACAGCGGTCAACGCGTGAAGGCCGAACGTTTGTTAACATCAACCGCGCTGGCCACCACCGCCAAAGCGGGCCTGTACCTACAGCCGATTGGCGGACAAGACTCAAAAGTCACCATCAAGCCAGCCGTCTACGCGACCAACAAACAACGACTGGCGCAGGTTCAGTGCATTGTGGAGGATGTCGAAAATGGGAAACAGGTTTCGGATGATTTGACATGGGTAATTCGCAAAAGTAAGTCGGGCTGGCGAATCCTTGGATTCATGTTGACCGGTGACAACGGCGTCGAAGATTTTCTCAGTTTTGAAAATGTTCGTGATGTCGATGCCATTCTGCAAATGAGTGTTGTTTCACCGCCGGAAACTGCCGACCGGCAAGCCTCCAATACTCTCCCGCTTCCGTCGGAAAAGCGCGTGAATTAAAGCATTGCGTCGGCGTGTTCTCGATGAGCGCCACGGAGCGTACTGTTGAGACGTGCCACCGGTACTGTGGGCTCAGGTGCTGCAATTCTTTGGGTTCTGGTCTAAACTGGTCGCATTCCAGAAGATGCCTTTCATTCCGAAGAGAACCATGATGGAAAAATGGCCTGTTGGCGTGTTCACCAGTATCGACGCCGGATTGGGGGTTGATCTCGCGGTTGCTAGGGAAATCGGAATACCGACCGTTCAAATTCATGCGCCGCGCAAGGGAAACCGAACCGCGAAACATGCGGCTGAAATCTTGCAGCGGTTGAGCGCATTTGGCATTACGGTGTCGGCTGTGTTCGGTGGGTTTGAGGGCGAGAGTTACGCCGACATCCCGACGGTCGCGCAAACCGTCGGGTTAGTGCCGGCCGAATATCGCCAGCAGCGCCTGGCGGAGATGAACGAGATCTCTGATTTCACCAAAGCTTTACGCTGCAACGTGATTGCCCTGCATTTGGGATTTGTGCCCCACCAAACCGAATCGGTGCTGTACCATGAGGTCGTCGAAGTTACCCGAAAGTTATGCCGGTACGCCCAAACCAACGCTCAGTCGCTGCATCTGGAAACGGGACAGGAGACGGCTGAGGCATTGAATCAGTTTATGGACGACGTTGGGGAAGATAATTTGTTTGTTAATTTTGACCCGGCCAATATGATTCTTTACGGCACCGGTCAGCCCATTGCCGCGCTCCGGACGCTGGGGCCGCGCGTGAAAAGCTGCCATTTCAAAGATGCAATATGGTCGGACGCCCCCGGTGAGACCTGGGGAACCGAGGTGCCGCTGGGAGAAGGTGATGTGGACATCCAGAAATACATGGATACCCTGAAAGAGATCGGATATACGGGGCCGTTGACGATTGAACGCGAGATCCCTGAACAGCCAGAGCAACAGAAGCAGGAGATCGGTCAGGCGGTTCGGCTGATCGAGCGTTGTCGCTCGTGAGTGAGAATTTTACACCAACGCAGCGTGTGATGCTGGGCACGATTTCAGCAACGATGCTGGTCGTCGGGAGTGCGATGTACGGCCTTTTCCCGCAATCGAATCAAGCGGTAGCTGCGATTCTGATCCGCGTTGGCACGGTGCTGAGCGTCGTGTGGCTGGCCTTCCCGGAACTGAAAAAGATCGGGCAGCGTTTGCCTACCTTGGCTGTCGGCGGTTTGCTGTTGGGGCTAGTATTGATGGCCGCGCGTCCAAATCTGTTTAAAGTGGCCGCAGCACTGATGATATTGTTGACGGCATTGTCCCTGATTGCGAAAGTACTTCGGAAAGGTTAACAAGGTACAAAAGGTGAATTCCTCTGCCGGTTTCGCTACAATAACGTGGCTTCGCTCGCCAGAGCGTGGAGAGCAACCGTTGGGACCAAACCGTTCTGATACTGCTCCATCGTCTGGCGACGGTAACTGCGTTGGCCGTCTGGCGACGGTCAAATTGAGAAGCGGAATAAAATTCTACATCATCCAGATCCAATAGCGGCGAGAGACACCATGCCGACTGTTTTTTCGAACACAACATTCAATCGTTTACTCGATCAGGTGAGTGATCTTGTGTGGATCATCTCGGTGGAACAAGACGCGATCGTCTATTACAACACAGCGGCCCGTGTCCTGTTTACTGACACTCCCAACGCCCCTCCGGTAAAAGGGGCTTCCGTGTCCCCTCCAAAAGTGTCTCTCTTTCCACTGTCAAGGTGGCTTGATTCGGTAGAGCCCAATGACCGGTTGTTGCTCAATTCCAATCTTAAGCGCATTCGGGAAATTGGCGCTTTCCAGCAAACGGTGATGCTCAACACCGATGATTCGAATGGGCAATGGTTGCGGATCGCATTTTCAGTTAACGGCGATGCGGTTGCAGTCGAGGACTCCCTGCAATCCGTTGCCCCCATTGCGGACACGGATGCTGACACGACTTTGATCACGGCGATTGCACGTGACGTGACCGAACATATCGCGGCCCAGCGGAAGCTGACCGAATCTCAAGCGATCTATCATTCGCTGGTGGAGAGCCTGCCGATCAGCGTGTTTCGCAAAGACTACAAAGGGCGGTTTGTGTTCGCCAACAAACGATTTTGCGACGGGTTGGATCTGTCGCTGGAAGAGCTAATGGGAAAAAAGGACATTGATGTGTTCGATGCCGAACTGGCGGCCAAGTACAGTCGCGACGACCAGACCGTCATGAAAACGGGTGAGGGGTTTCACGACATCGAAAAGCATCTTAGCCCCGACGGGAAACAGAGTTTTGTGGAAGTATTAAAGGCGGCGGTCAAAGATGCCGACGGCACCCCTCAAGGCATTCAGGGGATGTACTGGGATGTGACAGACCGACATCGCGCGGAAGAGGAACTGCTGCGAGCCAAAGAGATGGCTGAAATGGCCAGTCGTGCGAAGAGTGACTTTCTGGCTAACGTCAGCCATGAGATTCGCACCCCCATGAACGGGATTTTGGGAATGTCGGGGCTGCTGTTGGAATCGATCACCGACCGGCAGCAACGCGAATACGTCGAAATGATTTCCGAATCCGGAGAAGCGTTGCTGACGTTGATCAACGATATACTCGATTTTTCAAAAATTGAATCGGGCAAAATCGAACTCGAAATGAAACCGATATGTATCGAGCAGATTCTCGCAGAGGTGGTCAGTCTGTTGCGTTTCAAGGCAGATGAGAAACAGATCGATTTGCAGGTTGAGTTTGACCGGGGTGTACCGGACAGTGTGATCGGAGATGGCGTACGTCTGCGGCAGGCCATCATTAACCTGGTCAGCAACGCTGTAAAATTCACGCGCGAGGGAGAGGTGCAGGTGTGCGTGTCGCTGGTCGAACGCACCGCTGGTGAGGTCTCGGTTCGGTTTAATGTGGCTGACACCGGGATCGGGATCGCCCAGGAAAAACTGGAGGTTATTTTTCAGGAATTCGAGCAGGCAGACACCTCCGTCACCCGCCAGTATGGCGGCACAGGATTGGGGCTGGCCATTTCACGGAAGCTGGTGCAGTTAATGGGAGGCGACATTCGAGTCAGCAGCCAGCCGGGGACAGGCAGCTGTTTTGAGTTTGTCGCGACCTTCGGCATTACAGGCGCAGCCGATGCCGAAGCAACGACACAAGTGTCGGTCGGCAGCCCGGCCCATCTGAAGCACTTCCGGGCGTTGGTGGTGATTGGGGACGACATTCGCCGGTCGGCGGTCGTGGACATGTTGGATGACATCGGTATCAGGAATACTTCAACCAGTTCGATTGAAGGTGCGACCAGAAAAATTGCCGGCTACGTCGCTGCCGGTGAACATTTCAATGTGGTGGTGACGGACATGGTGCTGACCGACGGTACCGCAGTAACACTTGCGGATGAAATCAAGCGCATTTCTCCGGGTAAAAAAACGGCAATGGTTCAGCTGGTCCCCGATTCGGGGCGGCCGAAAGATGCGCCGACGGTTGAGTTCCAGGTCGATCATCCGCCGAGTGTATCAGGTTTGAAAATTGCTTTACTTAATGCATTGGGGATTTCACAACACCAGACCACGGCAAAATCAGTAAGCGCCTCGATTCATTCCGCAGAGACCCATTCAGGTGTCCAGTTGGCCAAGGCTCGCCCATTGCAAATTCTGTTGGCCGAAGACAATCTGATCAATCAAAAACTGGCCATTGCGTTGTTGGAAAAAGAGGGCCACGAGGTGACCGTGGCCTCGGATGGACAGCAGGCGGTGGAACACTATATGGCGGACCCGTTTGATATCGTATTAATGGACGTGCAAATGCCCGTCATGGACGGTTTTGAGGCGACCAAAAAAATTCGCGAATATGAACGTGCCAACGGTTTTCACGCTCCAATTATTGCGCTGACGGCACATGCCGGTGCGGTCGATCGCGAACGATGCTTGGCGGCAGGGATGGACGAATACATTTCCAAACCCATCCGCATCGGCAAACTGAGAAACGCGATCAGTCATCAAACGGGGACTCAGCGACCGACAGGTGATCAGCCTCAAGCCACACAAACCAGTCAGACCATTGTCAACTGGCAGCATGCTTTTGAGACGGTCGGTGGCGACCAGGAATTGTTGAAGGATTTGGTTGGCGTATTTCTATCGGAACAGTCTTCGATGCTGGAGAAAATCAACAGCGCGATCGAATCAGGAGACAGTGCGAAATTGCGATTAAGTGCGCACTCACTGAAGGGGGCTGCCGGACATCTGGGGGCATCTGACGTGGCACGGTTGGCGGCAGAGTTGGAAGTTGCCGGCGAAAACCGTCAGGCAGATTCAGAAATCGCTGCCCCGCTGATGGAGAAGTTGAATCAGGCAGTACGTAAATCAACCGAGGAATTCCGGAAGTTCATCGGGTAAGCCGTGTCGCTGTCATCTCAAACCGAACCCCGCCGAAACCTGTGGCAGCGATTCTGGTTAATCACGATATCGTTGGAATCAACCGCCCCTTGTGCCAGACGGTGTTTGCGAGATCCTAAATCTTGCCGGCCAAAATCCGATTCAGGTCAGGAATCACCATCGATCCAAAACTGGTTTTAAAGGAGCCCAGTAAAGGTCGACCTGCAAGGGTTGGGAAGTCAACTGACCGGGATGTGGGCGTCTTCATCGAGTGCATTTGTGTTTGCGTATAGAACGCGAGGTATCGATGGCCACTGGCACGGGCAATCACCAGACGACGGCCGCGTGTATTATTACTGTTGTCTTCGACTGTTTCGCTTAACCCAAAACAGGCACCAAGATTCACAACCGGGATCGGCTGTTTACGCCAGAGAATAAAACCTTCGAAGATCTCTGTATTCAGCGGAGAGCGAAACAGCTCATGGGCAGTCACGACTTCGGCAACTGCCGCCAGTGGCAGACAGAACACAAAATTCAATTGCTGCCGGGGAACATCCTCGGGAACGAATGCCAGTAACTGGCCGCTGCCGCGCCGCTCTGGTTCAATGGCGTCCGGGATGCGCTGCGGGGCAGGGGATGGGGCGGTGGATTGTCCGGTTTCAATTCCCAACGCAATCAGTGGATCCATCACCAGCGATAGTGCTTGGTTGGGATCGTCGGTTCCCGGGTTGATGGTTGCGATTGCTGAAATGATCCCCCGTTTATCATTGGGACGCGCGACCGGCGGCAATTCATGCCAACCGTTATGCGGTAGTGTGACCGGACGGGAAATGTCGTCCACGCGTAAGGCCACCGTGTTTTCCCCGTGACGAATCGCCACCAGGTCACGCTCGCTGCCTGAGGGAGTAAGGTCAAACCCAAGTTCGCCGGAGAACAGATTCGATGCAGACACCACCGGCATTTTACCTTCGGGCGTGTCGGCGATTTCCAGATCGTCGCTCATCTGTTCACGTGGTACCTGATAGACACCGGCCAGATATTCCGTTGGCAACGAAAACTGAAACCCTCCTGAAATACAGGTGGCAACCTGTCGCAAGCCTTGTTGCGGCAGGGCGACATTTGCTGAAGTCGTCGTGTTGGAGGTAAGTGTGGTCATTTTCGTTTTGGGGGAACAGGAATATCTGTCGTTTCAAGGTATCGCAGTGTCCGCAGCCATGCGTCGGACACGGGGTGTTACCGGTACCTATGCACCGATCGTTTCGCGGGCGGTGTTCACCATGTCCGTGATCAATGAGATCAGCTGGTCATCATTAAACGGTTTGACCACGTGTTCGTTGGCACCTGCGTCGGCGGCCAGTTTACGGTGTTTTTCACCGGCACGAGAGGTCACCATCACAACGGGAGTATCGGCAAATTCCGGCATGTTGCGAACGCGCCCGATCAATTCGATACCGTCCATACGCGGCATTTCCATGTCGCACAGGAATACTTCCGGCGGCGTGTCAGCAGCAGCCAGTTGCTCCAGTGCATCGACACCATCTTTGGCGACGATCACATCCCAGCCCGCTGAACGCAACAGGTTGGTCGTCACGCGGCGAACCGAAATCGAATCGTCGATGACCATGGCTGTTTTGCGCCGGTCGGCAACGGTTCGTTCCACATTATCGCTGAATGTCCGGGAAACGGACTGTGTCTTCTTCTGTCCTACCAGGTCGGCAGGATCGAGAATCGGGATCACTGTACCATCACCAGCAACCGTCGCACCGATCAATCCCGGTACACCGGTCAGGTGATCACCCAGCGTCTTGACCACAATATCCTGACCACCGAACACGTCATCGACGGTGATCGCAATTTCGTCGTCACCCTCACGAATCAGCAGCATTGGGCGTGCTTCTTCGAAGATTGCCTGATCGGTGGAACGCAATTGTTGGTGCATCCCCATGTCGGCGACCTTTTGTGTACGATCGCCAAGGTTTACGATTGGCTGGTCACCGACAAAACTGACGGCTTTAGGGTCCAAACGCATGATCTTCTGAACGGCCTGCATGGGAATCGCGAACGTGTTTCCGCAAGATTCGATCAGCAGGGCGCGCGATACCGCCAGCGAGGTCGGCAGGTGAATCGTGAATGTCGATCCCTGTCCCTGCACACTATCGACCGAAATGGTTCCTTTCAGGCGTTGCACCGCATCCCGGACCACGTCCATGCCGACACCGCGACCGGAAACATCTGTCAACGATGCGGCGGTACTGAATCCCGGCAGGAAGATCAGCGAGTGCATTTCTTCTTTGGACAACGTTTGATCTTCTGTAATCATGCCCCGTTCGAGTGCCTTGCCGCGAATCTTCTCTAGGTTCAGTCCGTTTCCATCGTCGCTAACGCGGATGGTCACCTGAGTCCCCTGGTTGAGGGCTTGCACTTTCAACACCGAACGCTCCGGCTTGCCGGCCGCGCGACGTGACTCTGGTGTCTCGATACCGTGATCTAGGCCGTTGCGAATCAAGTGCAACAGCGGATCGGTGATCTCTTCAAGCACCGTTTTGTCCAGTTCGGTGCCTTCGCCTTCGATCACCAGATCGACCTTTTTGCCCAATTTGTTGGAAACACTGCGGACGGTTCGGTCCAGACGATTGACGATGTTGCTGACCGGAACCATGCGGATGTGCATCAGACTGTCCTGGGCATCGCGGTTGAGTCGCTGTTGGCGTCCCAGCAATGAGTCAAAATCGCCGTGCAGGTTACGGAATTCACTGGTAATCACCGCGACGTCATTGGTCGCTTCGGAGAGTGTGCGGGCCAACAGATGGAATTCGGTATAGCGATCGAATTCCAGTGAATCAAGTTCGTTCGACCGTTCTTCGTTACCGGCCAGAATGCTACTGATTGTTGCCCCGCGCTGCACGCCCGCGGCGTCACGAGTACCACTTTTCAGTGCTTCGACGCTGTAGCGCGTTTCCACATCGTGAGCAACGCTACGGAAACGGGATAGGGCGGTGTTCATGTCATCAATGCGATGTTCCAAGTCGGCCAGTCGCTGATGAAACGCCGAACGATTAACGATCATCTCACCCACCAGTGCAACGAGGTTGTCCAGGCGATCGATTGGTACACGCAAATATTGCGTGGCTTCTTTCGCGGCCGAGGCCGCAACAGGTTTGGCGACCGGTTTGTCTTCTGGTTTGGCCGCTGCAGGAGCGGGAGTGGTTTTCTGAAGGGAGGGAGCCTCCGCCGAGACGACTTCCACAGGTGCCTCTGTGGTGGCGTGCGCGTTGGAAGCTTCAGAGGCTTCAGCTGGTGGGGAAACGCCCAAAGCCGCCATTTCATTCTGGTAAGCGGTGTACAGGCTAACCAGTACTTTGGTGGCCTGATCGAAATCGACGTCAGTGGTCGTTAGATCCTGCAGTTGATCCGCCGTCGCCAACAGCAATTCGATCTGCTGTTCGTTGGCAGTCATTTTGTGTTCCGCCAGGTGATCCAAGAGGTCTTCCATGCGGTGCGACAGGCGGGTGACGGCCTCGAAGCCGACCGCTCCAGCGGCACCTTTGAGTGTATGAGAGGCGCGGCGGATGTCGCCCAGTGCGGCCGCGTCGTTACTGTCAACTCGCAAACGGTCCAGGCCATCGTAGATTGTCCGCATGTGATCTTCGGCCTCTTCGCTGAAGATTTCCATCAACTCCGGAGCGATGTTGCCACCGGCGCGAAGCTGAGCGATCACCTCTTCTGCGCTGATCGCCGCTGCGGCGGTTGGCGTAGTGGCCGGTGGTGCGGTAGCCGGGACTGGCTCCGATTGGTCGGTGGCATCTTCCAGTTCGCCAGCCTTTGCACTAGCGATCATGGCAGCCAGTTCATCGATCTGTTCATCAGCCTGAGACACGGTGTCAGCCGGCACTGTTGCCTGGGGCACTTCAGTCGCGTCACCAGCGGTCACCAGCTGCATCTCGTTCTGGTAGCTCT
>CALCJM010000162.1 GCA_937967505.1 uncultured Pirellulaceae bacterium
TTGCTCCAACTGCGCGCGTAGTTCGGCAATGTCATGAGTCCCGAACTGCTCGTCGGCGGCGGCCTGTAGGGTCGCCAGTTGTTCGCCCACGCTGGTCTTCTGGGTTTCGACGCTGATCTTGCGGTCGCGCAGCGCCGCGTAGCGTGCCTGAAGCGTGTTGAACGCCTCTTCGTGGTTCGAAGAAACACCTGCATTTGTTTTTGATTTAGCCATTGGCCGCACCTCCTGTTGTTTTCGCCGCTGCGGTTGTGGTGGCGGCCCCTGTTTCGGTGACCTCCAGCATCAGCTGATTAATCTGTTTCGCCACGTCGGGTTCGAACTGCCTGATATTGTGTTCAATAAACTCTTTCAGGCCAGCCCCCGAATCCGTCCTGCGTTGGAGTAACTCTTTCATTCCCGCAACAAACCCGGACGCCGTCGATTCAAAACCCACCGCATCGGCCGATTCGTGAAAGACTGTCTCAAAAGACTCGTGCGGAATCATTACCTTGTCAACCTTGATCTTTGATCCGTCGACGCGGATCGCAAACGCGGTTGGCACCTGCCGCTTGTTGGCTTCCGAGCGTGAGCGGCGGCTGATGTTTCCCGGATTAATCCATGTCGTTTTGCCGGCGATGATCGGATCGCAACGCCGGTGAATATGGCCATTGATCAACAGGTCCACATTGGTGATCTCGTGCGCCTCGAATCGGCCACTTTCGTATCCGGCGAAATCGATATCATGATGCGTCAGCCACAACACCAACGGCGGTGAAGAATCCCCTTCCAGCGCCGGTACAAACCGCGTTTCGAATTCAGCAGGAATTGGATACCGGTAGGAAGATCCCGCTACCACCAGACGTCGGCCGCCAATCGCACCGGTCCAAAAATCCGATCCACTGACCAATCGGTAGCCGCCAGATTTGATCAGTAAGGACAGTGAATCGTGTTTGTTCAACTCCGGATCGCCGCAATCATGATTTCCGTAGATTCCGATCATTGGCGTGCGGGACAACATGTCGATCAGACGGCCAATCATCCACGTGGGATTGTCGCGCGGTTTGTCAAACAAATCCCCTAGGCAAACGGGCTGTAGTTTATGCTCACGGCAATACCCTAGGCAAAACTCAAGCTTGTTCAGGATTGTGTTGGGGTAGTCGTCCTTGCGAAAGTTGGGCTGGCGGCCTTCGATATGTGGATCGCCGATCACCAGCAATCCTTCAAAACCCTCGTTGATGCCTTGATGAGCGCTGGTTGATTGAAGATTGATTGGTTGAAGGTTGGCAGGCTGGACCGGTCGATGGGAGCTCTGCACTTCATTTTCTGACTGGTTACTGTTCATGTTCTTCCTCCGCCGTTAAACGTGGGTTGCAGGGAAGTGAGTCAATCGAAACCTCGGCACCACAGGTAGGGCATTGCGGATGGTCCAGAATCCACGCTTCAAACTGGTCACGGGCAATGCGTAAATCGCGCTCCGTGGTCTCCAGCAATTGTGCCAGTTGTTCGTACTTTTGCAGAACTTCAACCAGCGTTCCAATGGTCGTCGCAAGCTGCCGCGGTGAACGAAGCTCGGGAGGTTCAACCACCACCTTCAGGAGTTTTGATTGCTGGCCCAACGCGCTCTTCCGGTCGGTGGCTGAAGAAAGTTGGACAATGGTGTGATTGAGCGTTTCAACGTTTTTCAAGGCAGGTGGTTCATCGATCGGTTCGAGAACGGAGAGTGTTTGCCGGTGTGCCAACGCCATGGTCTCGTGCGATTCGAGTTGCTCGATCATGGACGACAACAGCGTTGTATTGGCAATCGTAGGCGGCGCGCGAAGTGCGTCCAGTACATCTGCTGACTGAACAACGCAGGACCGCTTTCGTTGCAGGTCCGCCAATTGGTGCAGCGCAGAATTAATAGTGGCCGTTGGTGAAATCTTTGGCGGCTGCGGAACGATCGTCAGCACTTTACTGAATGCCTCCAGTACCGCCTCCCGGGCACCGAAATTGCTTAACTGTCTGACATCTGATTCCAGTTGTTTCGCCCGGGCGGTGCTGTTTTGCAAGTCATCATATTGCGTCTGAACCTGTTCGGCTTGAACACGAATTTGCTCAACGGGTGCGAGGGTTTCGATTTCGGCTTTAAGCGTCGTTTGTTCCTGTTTCAGCCGTTCCAGTTCGTGCCCGTTTTTTCGCACCTTGGTCTTGTGCAGGGTCTGCATCTCCACCAGGCGAATGGCATCCGAAGATGACGCAAAGAACTGTGCTGCTGCTTTTTCCTTGTCACCCAGCAGGAAAATGGGCGTACGCTGTTCGCCAAAGTGCACGTCGTAAGATTCTTTGTCCGCCTGAACAGCCGGCAGCCTCAGAATTTGATGCAGCTGATCGGGGACCTTGCGGTTCAGTCGGTCAAAGGTTTTTCCATTGATTTCGTATTTGGGTGAACCACTTTTCTTTCTGCTCCAGACAATCCTGTCGCCGGAGGCTGTTTCGACGATGATCTGGCATTCCTTGGTGCCATGACGCAGTACATAGGTCGATGGCGGATTGGAACAGAGTACCTGAAGAGCGCTGACGACAGCACTTTTGCCGCAGTTGTTCGAACCAATCAACACCGTCAACCCATCAGACGGCTCGATCACCGTATGTTCGTGGGACATGAAATTGACAAGTTCAATCCGTTTGATCATCGAGATTGTTCTGGAGATGCAAATTGGTTTGGAGTGCGGTAAAAATCGCCGGGATGCGGCCTAGAGGTCTGTCAGCCACATCGGTCTCGACACGCTTTAAATCTTATTACCGAGTGTGACCCGTTTGGTCAAACGATTTCCGCTGCCAAGCATTATCACGATTTTCGTGGGAAATTGAACCCGTTGCGAGTTCTTGCGCGTGCCCATTGGCAAGCCCTTTCGGCAGACTGCACTGTCGGTCGGCAACGTACGGATAACACACTTCGATATTGGCGGTAATTGTGTAAACTGCGAGCATGAAATCCAGAATTGATCTCCAACACCAGCCGCTGACCTCCCTGTCACTCAGTCAGGCCTCAGACATGTTCCAACGTCACGGTGCGCTGTGGCTGGAGAATGTTTTTTCGCGCGACATGATTGACGGTTTGCGAAAAAGTTTTCAAAAACGGTTTGCGGCGCTCAGTCCTCAGGAACTAGCCAGTCGCGATGCTCTGGTGGGGGATCGCCGTTACATGGTGACGTTGGACATTAAAGGCAAATTCAATCGCCCGGAAGTCTACGCCAATGACAGATTGATGCCCTTGTTGGCGCAATTGCTTTCATCGCAACTGCGCGTGGCAAGTTTTGGCTGCGTGGTCGCGATGCCCGGGGCGGAAGACCAACCGATTCATTTGGATCATCCGCCACTGTTTTCCGGTGTGCCCGGCGCGACGAAAACACTGCCGCCCTGGGCGATTACGATGGTGGTTCCTTTGGTGGACATCGAAGAACAGACGGGGACGACTGCGATCTGGGAGGGCAGCCACCAACAGCCTGATGAAGATCAGGAGGGTGCGGAAGACCGATTCGAAAAACTTCAACGCTTGATGCAGACGCCCGATTATTCACAAGCGGTCAAACCACTACCCAAACGGGGTGATGCGTACTTGATGGACTATCGAGTCATCCACGGTGGGCTGGCAAATCGCAGCGCGATCGATCGTCCGATTTTGTATGTGGTTTACAGTCGCCCCTGGTTCCGTGACGGGTTTAATTTTGGCAAACAACCCCCGGTAGCGATCTCTGCCAAACAATTGAAAAAAGTTCCCAAGGAATTGCGGGCGCTGTTCAAGTAGGTCCGGCATCATGCGTGCCATTGCGTTTGGGAGTTTTAGGGCAGCACTCAAAACGCTTGTATCAGCATCCGGGCTAGTCAAACCCATAATGCATTATTTCTTCTTCGACCAGTCACGGCGTTGGCGGGAGCTGGGGATATCCAGTTTCTCACGATATTTGGCCACCGTCCGACGAGCAACATTGAACCCCATGTTCTTCAACCGGTTTTGAATCTCCGAGTCACTCAGCGGTTTCGCTTTGTCTTCGGCATCGATCAGCTTTTGCAGCTCGATCCGAATTTTACTCCACGCAATATCTTCGCCGTCATCGGTTGTCGTGCCGTGTACAAAAAACATCTTCAGTGGCAACACACCACGGTGTGTTTCAATGTACTTGTCGCCAACAGCGCGGCTGACCGTGGTCAGGTGCACGCCGACTTTTTCTGCGATCTGTTCCATCTTTAGTGGCTTGAGATACTCGGGACCGTTGTCCAGAAAATCGGACTGAAATTCGACAACGTGCTGCGCCACCTTCAACAGTGTGTTGCGTCGCTGCTCGATGGCTTCGATTAACCACTGTGCCGAATTGATCTTCCGCTTGATGAAATCTTTTTCTTCGGTCGAAGCCTGGCCATTGGCCAGAATCTGGCGAAAACGACTACTGATGAACAGATTGCGCTGCGGACCTTCGTCCATTTTTACCTTGTATGCGCCCTGATCGTCTTTCTCCAACCACAGATCGGGTTTGACCGTGGCCACGTGGCTGTCGATGAAACTACTGCACGGCAGGGGGTCCATGCGGCGGATCGAACCCCAAGCCGAATTAATTTCCTCAATGCTCAACCCGGTTTTTTTCTCGATCAACGGTAAGCGGTTGAACTGGAGATCCTCTAGGTGGGACAGAATCAGTGTCCGCACATGCTGGTAATTGGGGATTTCAGATGACAATTGCATCATTAACCGCTCCTGCAGGTTGCGGGCAGCGACGCCGACCGGTTCCAGATCCTGCACGTGAGCCAGCGCTTCTTCTGCCATGTCCATGTCGGCTTCCGTCGCTTCGGCGGACAGCAGGTCTGCGAGGCTGGCGCGAAAGTAGCCACCGTCGGCTGCGGACAATGTTGATACGATGCGTTCACAGATCTTCAGCATCGGTGGTTCGATATCGCGCTCGTGTAACTGAGCGACAAGATAATCCTGAAGCGTTTCACTGCGGGTGGCAACGTTCGCCATCATGTCGTGCTGGCGGTCGGCGCTTTCCTGAATACGGTTGGCCGACATTCTGGGACGTTCATCGAAAAACTCGGGAACGTCCTGGTTCATATCCAGCAGACGCTCGAAATCGTCCGCGTTGTTTGTGTTGTCCTCTATCAGCAGTTCCTGCTGGCTCTCATCCTTCTCTTTTTCTTTGGGCTGTTGATCGGTGTCAGGTCCCTCGGTCTGCATTTCCAAAACGGGGTTGTCGATCAGTTCTTGCTCGATTTTCTCATCCAGTTCGGTGTTGGCCAAGCTGAGGATCTCCATCGACTGATACATCCGGGGAGACATCGTCTGGGAGAGCTTTTGCTGTAAGTTTTGACCGAACGAGAATTTCATGGACGCAAATATTCAGGGAGCAAGTATTAAAAAAAAGAGTTGGGAGGGCGCGGGCGAACCGGGTTGAACCACCTGCATTTTGACGGCCGAAGCCTGAAAAATGTACGCTACAAAAAGCAATCGGTTTGGATCGTTTGATTAAACGGGCCAATTACCCGTGGGGTGGAGAGGGCTTCCATTCCGTCCGCGCCAATTATAGCAGTAAATTGACTCGTCTGTGTGACAGCATGGCAGGAAACAGGGTGGTCTTCCGACAGCAAAAATGCCCTTGCAGGAGACCGGCCTGCGACTTTGCCTTGCGATTGCATATTGCGTATTGCAAATGCCGGTGCTTGGGAGCCCGCGAGATTGGCTCAGACCGGCAGTGCCCATAGCGACTGCCGCCCCTAAAGCGGTTGCCGGCCTGAAATTGCGTCGGCCAAAATTTCTTTGTTGGTGTACTCAAGAATGCTGCCAGTGGTGATCCCTCTGGCCAGACGCGTCAATGCGACATCAAATTCGGCCAATTGATTGGAGATATACAACGCCGTCCCATCGCCTTCGACGGTCGGATTGGTCGCCATAATAATTTCGTCAAAATTACCTTCCGCGACGCGTTTTACCAGTGCCTCGATTGTCAGGTTGTCCGGACCAATGTTTTCCAACGGTGCCAGACGCCCCAACAGGACATGATACAATCCTCGGTAAGTCCCCGATTGCTCCAGTGCCATCAAATCGCGCGGTTGCTGTACGACGCACAACGTTTTTTGTTCGCGCGTGACATCGCTACAGATGCGGCATTTTTCTGATTCGGCCAAATTAAAACAGATCGAGCAATATCGCACGTTTTCGCGCACGTTGCGGATCGAATCGGCCAACGCGAAGGCCTCGGATTCCGGCACTCGCAACAGGTGATAGGCCAGTCTTTCAGCAGACTTTTTTCCAATTCCCGGCAGGCGCGAAAATTGTTCAATCATTTGCGTTACGGAGTCAGCAAGTTCAGCCATTTAGTTTCCACCACCCAAAAATTTCTTCATCATCTCTTCCATGTTGTCAGGAATAGGCAAATCTTCGGTCACGCCTTTCATCATTTCCATCCGTAATTCGTTAGCCTTTTCCAGTGCCGAATTGATTGCGGCCGGCAACAGATCCCGGGTCATTTCCATGTCCTTTGAATCTGTCAACGTGGAGTCAAATTCTACGCTGATGATCTGACCATCGCCGCTGGCCTGAACCGAAACCATACCACCGCCACTGGTGCCGACAACGCGTTCCTGTTTTAACTTCTCTTGCATTTCCTGCATCTTGGGCCCCATCGTTTTGGCCGAATTGAGAATTGATGCAATATTGCCAAGTCCTTTGAACATGGGGGGCCTTCCGTTATCCTAAAGTGCAGTTTTATGAGGGAGAGTGACAGCTGGGGGAATGTTCCGGAAGTACCGGGAGTCAGTAATGTGTGGGTGATATTAAGGTGCTGTTTTGGCGACGTTATCGACCCAGCGCAATTTGATCTAACGCTGGTAGTAGTCGGTTATCTCGCAATCAAATAGTTCGACCGCGTGTTTGACAAACGGGTGCTCCTGTAACGCGCGAATCTGCTGAATTCGGCTTAACTTCGGTTTGGCCGCCACCGAATCAACCGGGCGTTTGGTGGTTGTGACAAAATCGATTCGAATCGTCTTGCCTGTCAGTTCCTTAATCGCCGATTCGATTTTCGCTTTCCGTTCCGGTTTGGAACACAGATTGGTATTATACGCATCCAGTAACGTCACGACCATCTTACCCTGAGCCAATTCTACTTTCTCAAAACGCTGAGCCATATTGGCGGTCATGTCGCCCATCGCGCTAAGTGCTTTTTGATAGACGCCTGCCGCATTTTGAGCGGTGATTTCTGTACCAGTCGACGGTGGCGTAGCGATAACGGCCTGAACCTCCGATGAACTGCCCGGATGTTCGGTGGCGATGGTTTGGGGCGATGAGGTTTGTCTCATTTCCGCCGGAGCTGGCACTGGTTCGCCAGAATTGTCTGATGCGAGTTGGCTGACTGAAGTTGGTGCCGGTTCCCCGAGTTCTTTATGCTTATGCGATTGCGTTCCGGCAGTTTGATCGTCGGCCAACACGGTAGTTTCGCCCCTCTCGGTAACGCGGATTGTTTCCGTGTTAGGGCTGACTGCTGCACTTGTTCCCGCGGTCACGGCCGCAGTGATTGGGGCCGGGGCAGTGGCTCGCTGGTGAGAAACCACGTCAGTAACGGCGGTTGCATCAGTGTTTTTTTGTAGGTTATTTATTTCGTTTTTTTTTGAAGCGGTTGCTTTTTTGATGGGCTTCTTTGTCGGTTCGTTTTCCGAACTTTCGTCGGAATTGTTCCCTAACTTGGCCGCAGTACCGCCCTGCCCTGCCTCGATGGTCACATTGCCGACGCCAGAGAGAGATTTGATCAGTGCCGAAATGGATTCCAGTTGCTCCAGTCCGCAGATTTTTACTGCTGCCACTTCCAGTAGCGTCCTAGTATGGAGACTGGACTGCATCGCTACAACGGCGTTGTCCAGCAACTGAACCACCATCAGAATCGTCTCCAGGCCCAGTTGCTCGCCCTGCTTGGTTAGCGCGTCGATCTCATTGCTTGAGCAGCACAGTAGTGTATCTTCATCGCAGCCCACACGCGTCACCATCATATCGCGGAAGTACGCCAGTAGCTGAGCCGCCAGTTGGCCGGCCCCCGACCCGGAAGAAATATTTTCGTGAATCAGGGATATTGTTGTCCGGGAGTCTCGTTGGGTCATCGCAGTTGCGATTTCGGCAATCCGACTGATGTCCGTCGTACCCAGCAGCTGATGCACTTCATCGACAGTAATTTTATCCCCGCAGAACGAAAGGAGTTGTTCCAGCAGGGACTGACTGTCTCGCATCGATCCGTTGGCGCGTCTGGCCAGCAGCTGCAAGGCTGCATCGTCGGCGGTCACGTTTTCATTTTCAGCGATCGAACGCAGGCGGTCGGCGATTTTATCCGTCTTAACCGGTGAGAAATCGAACCGCTGGCAACGCGACAGAACCGTGATCGGAATCTTCTGTGGATCGGTAGTACAGAAGATAAACTTGACATGTGCAGGAGGTTCTTCGAGTGTCTTGAGCAGTGCATTGAAGGCCTGCGAAGTCAGCATGTGGACTTCGTCAATAATGTAGATTTTGTACCGCGCACGACTGGGGCGAACCGCAACGTTGGACCGCAATTGACGGATCTCGTCGATACCTCGGTTACTGGCACCGTCGATTTCAAGTACGTCAATGTCCTCGCCAACGGAGACCGCCTCGCAGATACTGCACTCGTTGCAGGGATCGGTGGTGGGGCCTTTTTCACAATTCAGACATTTGGCAAAAATCCGCGCCGACGAGGTCTTGCCCACGCCGCGCGCTCCGGTGAACAGCAAATGGGAGATTGAGTCGACCTCCCGAACATGCTGCTACAACACATTGTACGTAATAAAAACGCAGTTGCAAAGCGTCGACTAGTCTCTGGGGCATTCAGTGGACCTCAAAAACATACATGTACGAC
>CALCJM010000163.1 GCA_937967505.1 uncultured Pirellulaceae bacterium
TATGGGCGCAATCATGACGCCAGCTAATGCACACAACAAAAACGGCAGTCAGGGTAGGACTGCCGTTTTTCATTTTTCGTTCTTCTGACGGTTGGTCGATGCCATCACCATCCCATTGCATCGTAGTAAACATTCAGCCATAAATCTTCGGTCACGCATCACCTGACGCCAACCGGTTCAACGCTGTGGATGGTGCCGCGCGGGACCAGTCCCGAAACATCGATGGCCTGCGACAGGATGTGCGTTCCGGTATTACCGGCCTGGTCCATCGCCTCGATTCGCAAAAAGATCCGGTCGGGCACGGCGCGATCGACCTTCCACAAATACCTGCCCTCGTTTCGCAGGTTGTCTTCGATGATCGTCCACGGACCTTGCGGAGCGCGGCTGTAGGAGATTCGGACAGGACGCAATGTCAAAAATGGATCGGCAACGCGGTAGTTGATCACCAACCGCCCCACCTCTTTGGCGCGGCCATAAGGTACAGAAATAATCTGTGCCAATGGTGACCGGGTGTCAACGCGCACCCACATGTCCGCATCGTCGCCACTGGAAGGCCCAACGCCAGATAGGCCATCGCGCGAATGGATCACCACCCGAAACCCAAACAGCCCTTCCGATTTTACCTCGACGGGAAACGGGCTGGTCTTATCCGGGTCATTGCCCCACAACTGCCAACTACGTCCCTGATCCTCGGTCATCCACAAATCGACTTTGCCAACCCCCGATGGATCGATCGCGTTGATGTCATAGCTCAGCCGGAACCGTCTGGTGCTGATGATCTGAGTGTTTGATTTGCTGGGGCCATTGCCGGATGGGCGGCCGATACTGGCCGGACGCGTCGTGAAATTGTTTTGAACGACCCGAGGTTCATTACTACCGACACCCGAGGCCCCGGACCTTCCGGCACGATTGAATCCGGAATTGAACACTTTCACACGATCGGATGGACGCACGTTGGCGGAATCACTGGACGCGCTCCGGGGCTGCGGCTGAAAAATAGTCTGCGGGACTCCGGGGGCAACCTGGGCGTCCGGATTGACCGGCGGACGTCCCTGGGCCAGGCCGCGATACTGGTTGTCGGGGAACTTTGTGCTGGAGGAACTGACCATCGAATCTCCGACGGTTTCGAGGGTCCTCGGGTTGGCCCTCACATTATCTGACGGCCCCGACGTGCGTCCGGGGCGCGACGCAATCGGGCGCATCGAATGGTCCGGCATGCGTGTTGTACCAACGGACGTTTGCGTGTTACTGTCAGAACGCTGAACCGCGCTTTCCCAAACATCGCCTGAAAATGACCTGCTGGCAGGCGGCGTCACGGCTGTCGATCGAGGATCAGATCGGGGGTGGGGTCGAGAATGAGACTGAGGAACCGGCGGTGCTGTCCAAGAGGTATCTTCATCGGAGGCTGTCATTGCTGTCGGCGGCTGCGTCCACTGCCGGGATACCGGTGACGCGCGTTCGAATGGTGGCTGATTAACGCTCAGTACCGGTTGTGAGACAACAGCGCGGCTGGTGGCTTCGCCGTCGGCTGTCGGTGAATTGACCACCCAGCCCTCGGGAGCAGGAGGAGCCGCGTATTCGGGCGATGAACCGACCAACATCGCCTGCACCGAGGGTTTGGCCACCTTTTGAGCCGCCACATCGTGGGGGTTCAAGTGTCGGTTTTCCTGGCGTCGGAGTTTCGAATAAAACGCGTTCTTCCACGCCGACTGGTCCGGTGAGGCCTGCTTTATTTCGCAGGTTCCGTCATTGCATTTTATGGACCGCACATCAGAACCCGGCCGACGGACCTGCCCCGGGTCAACGGCAGGGCGATCGGTCGGCCGCGCCGTTGCATGGCTGCTGGCGCGCCAGGCCGGTGCCTGAACGGAAGTCTTCCTGGCAGCCACCGCAACGTTGCCCGCTGCGTCCGCCACCGCCATCCGAAGCTCCAGTTGAGTTGCGGCAGTGTCGGGCCAGAATGCGATTTTGTCACTGTATATCCCGCCGGCTACCGATGCGGGAGGATTAACGACAACATCCTGCCACCGGGCCCCATTCTCGGAATCGGCAACGTCAGCCGAAAGCATCGAGCGGAACTGCAAACGTGTCGCCGCCAGATTCAGAAATTGATCCGACGCCTGCCACTGGCAAACCACACGTCCCGCCCGGTCAGTGTTGATGGCAAATTCGAGTTCGGGTCGGGTCAGGTCAACGATAACTTTTAGCTCGGGAACCGGATCACCCTCAGGCAACAGCCGCCGGTCGCGGTCCAACGTTTTCATGGCGAACCAATATTCGCCTTCGCCATCAGTCTTGAAGGGGAATTCCGTGTCAGAGGTAAGCTGCCGTCCTTGGAACTCCCAGTTACGGCCTCCGTCGAGTGATTTGTAAAGCTGGACTTCGATGTACTTGCCATCAGGGTCGTTGATCTTGAAAGGAATTCCAAACCCGGCCAAACGACTGTGAACGACTTTGGCCGTGTCGGCTTGTGCAGCGGCGTATTGGTTGGCGACTGAAACAGGAAAGGGCTCTTGGCAGGCAATGGCAATGCTGATCGAAAATGTCAAAGGCGCAGCAATACCCAACAGCCCAATGCCGATCATCAGCATCGCTGGCCAAGAGAACTTTGTTAGCCCGGATTGGCTGTCCAAATCACCGCCTTTAAGCAAACAGAAAATCAAGATACTGGCGGCGCGTCAAGCGCATGGCGCACGTCACCCTGTCTTTGCATCGGCCCAGGCCTGCCAGAGTCTCGAAAGAGGTGCTGGAATGACGGATGCACCTGTTGTTGCCGGAGTCCGGGTTCTTGCTGCTGAAACGGTTGAGCGGCTTTGGAAGATCGCTCGGCCTAGAACGCCAACCGAAACATCAACCCCGGAAATTCACGAATATCAAAAATCACCGAACTGATCGCACCGACGTGCGTAAAACAGCCGGATTTTAAAATGCCGGGCACGCCGATTGACGAAGTGGACTGCATCAAATCGAGGAAACCCGGTTTTTCCCACACAATATCGAGCTAAACGTTTTTTCACGATTGGGATATAATCAAACTCACCTATCGCGGCGGAAGATGGCTGTTTCCACTCCATCGTGCGCATGAAATTGACCGACACTCCCAACACGTTCCAGTCCGACAATGGAATCTGAACCTACACTCAACCCCATCATTCAAAAACTTAAGGAGATAATGGAGATCGAGGGCGTGCCCTGGATCGTATACACAGCGGCACTGGTTTGCTTGGTCTTGGTCGCGGTTTACGTCGTCGGCCTGTTCCGCAATATGGCAATCGGTGAATTTTCCCTCGGGACGGCCAGTTCGGAAGAAGATCTTGATTTGATTCGAGAGATACGCAACCGCGACATGATCGCCGATGAGGAATTTGACAGAGCCAAACAATTGATACGGGAAAAAGAAGCTACGGAGATTCCTTCCAGCAAGGAATCAACAGACCGCAGCGGCGATTCGGACGAAATCAAACAGTAGCTCTGTTCGTGTTAACAGGAACCTGCCAGATATGCTGGTAAAGACGCCGTGCTATCACTTGCTGAAGAAGTGATAGCAGAAAAGCTGAAACAGATTAAGAGCTTGAAGTTCGCGGGCAAGGAAGCACCTTTGTTTTGTGATTAGTCGTCACAGAACATCGTTCAAGCAACAACTGGGAGTTCATCGGTTGGAATTAAAAAAACGCTTAAGGAGTGATAATGCCCGCAGGCAACGACTCGACTGGCTCGCGCCGTACTGGTACGACCAAAAAAAATGCCCACTGTTCGTTCTGTCGTAAGAACTATCGGGACGTCGGCCCTCTGGTCGAGGGTCCCGGTGATGTCTACATCTGTAGCGAGTGTATTGAACTGTGCCAGAGTATTCTGGAACAGGAACAACGCCGCCGTGGTCCGGTCAAACAGCTGTTCAATAAAATCCTGACCCCACGCGAGATTGTCCAGCACATGGACGAGTACGTGATTGGGCAACACTCTGCCAAGAAAGTTCTGGCGGTTGCGGTGCACAATCACTACAAACGTCTGTCGCACGGCGAGGAAGGCGGCGATGTCGAAATCGACAAATCCAACATCATGTTGGTGGGGCCAACCGGATCGGGAAAAACGCTGCTTGCCCGCACACTGGCCCGCATTCTGAACGTGCCATTCGCCATCGGCGACGCCACCACGCTGACCGAAGCAGGCTACGTTGGAGAAGATGTTGAAAACCTAATCCTGAAACTGTTGCACGCGGCCGACTTTGATGTCGAAGCGGCTCAGCGCGGTGTGATCTACATCGACGAAATCGACAAAATCGGCAAGACTTCCAACAACGTCTCCATCACGCGCGATGTGTCCGGAGAAGGCGTTCAACAGGCAATGCTCAAGATGCTTGAGGGCACTGTCGCCAACGTTCCTCCGCAGGGCGGGCGCAAACACCCCGAACAGCAGTACATCCAAATCGACACCAGCAACATCCTGTTCATCTGCGGTGGAACTTTCGTCGGGATCGAAGATATCATCCGCAAACGACTTGGCGAACGCACCATCGGTTTCGGCGGTGGCAGTGGATTCAACGCAGAAGCACCAACCGCTGAAATCCTGCCGCAGGTCACCACCGATGACATTCTGGAATTCGGTTTGATTCCGGAACTGGTTGGACGCCTGCCGGTTACCACCGCACTTGCTCCATTGGGTAAGGAAGGCCTGATTCGCGTGTTGACCGAGCCCAAAAATGCTCTGGTCCGGCAATTCCAGAGCCTGTTCCAGATGGAGAACTGCGATCTACACTTCACCGACGAAGCGGTCGAGTTAATCGCGCAGCGGTCTCTGGAGAAGGACACCGGAGCACGCGGGTTGCGTTCGATTATCGAACAGGTCGTTCTGGATTTGATGTACGATCTACCGGATCAGCCCAAGGGGACCCGGTTTGTGATTGATGAAAAACTGGTTCAGGAAAAACTCAGCCCAATCGGGTTCAAGATGCCAGAAGCCAAAAGTGCTTAACGAAGCTAATTGTGATCGTCACGATACCCTGTGGCGTTCATCGACATTTTGACAACGAAAAACCCCTTGCCGCCTTCGGCAGGGGGTTTTTCATTGTATTTGAAACACCAAATCCGGCTGTGCCGCCACCCACTCACCTTGGCGGAAGTGTTTTTTATTCGCAAAACAACAAGTATTTTTTCTGACTGACCTTCGATGAATTTTTGTTTAAAAGCCAAAACGAGAATACCGCTTGGAAAATGGCGAACGACCCTCTGTGTACTCGCTGCAACAACCTTTTTCATTGCAAGCGGTATAGTGGAAAACTCCAATGGGCAAGCTTTGCCTGATCGATCGATCGATTCCTACACCAGTTCGGTAATTTCCGACTTGAGGCATGTCGTAGATTCACAACTGAAGGAAACGCTGAGCACAACACAGTTAATCGCAGTGCATCGCCTATATGAAGAACAACTAAGAGCAACCAAGGAAAAAATATTCAAACTTCCTGACGGAAAGGTTGCTTTCGGCGAAGAGTTGTCCAGAATAGCGCGATTTTACTTCTCCAATACACCTGAAGCTGAAACCGCGCAGCGACTGTATGAAGAAATAGCGACCGACTACAAAGATGAGCACGTGGGGGCTCACGCAAACATGATGCTGGGATGGTTAAAACAGGGCATCGAGAAGGACCCACTTGGGGCGGTCGAGTTTTATGAGAAGGCCGTCAAGTATTTTGATGAAAATCCGCCCAATGCAAACCCGCCTAACGGAAACCCGAGGAGCATGGGGCTCGCGCTTCGCACAATGAACACTGCGGGTGACGTTCACGTGATACTCGGAAACGACAACAAAGCGATTGCGTTTTATGAACGGGTTATGGATGACAGGACTCTTGCTTCTGATGGTGTGGAAAGTACCACGCGACTTAATGCAGCGGGAGCGCTCGGAAGGTTGATGCTAAAAAAGCAGGATTACAGAAACGCGTTCAAGCGGTTTCGTCAAGCCGAATCGCTGGTCGCTGATGCCGGTTTGCCAGACGACTTTGCGCTGAAATGCCTACTCACTTTTTGGGAACAACAGGCAAAAACAAGTGTCTTGCTGAACAAGAAAACGTTTGAGTTCAACGTTGATGTGCTTGAGGAAATTTACTACGGGTTGCAGGATAAGCATTCTGAAGCAGGCCTGCAAGTTGGTAATCTTTTATTGCTCTGCTATCGATTTGGAACAGATCCCGGAAATAGAAGCAGAATCTCCGATTTTGCCAGCCTGATAACAGAGCAGGCTACGGAAGCCTTAAAGAAAACAAATAACAGCAAAAACAGCAAGTCAAAAAATCAGACCGATCCGTTGGCAAGTGGAAAGCCTCAAGAGATTGACACCGACAGATTCGAGTTTTGCCTAGCTCAACAGGCCAGGCTATTAAGGATTGAAGAGCTGAAGAGAACAATGTCAGGCGAGGCAGATCCCGATGAAGCAATTGCAGAGTATATTCAAATCTTGACGCAAAATAATTACCCGCGATTCAAGCCGGTGGTGTCTCCCCGGCTGCCCAATGGGATGCAAATCCAGAAAAGCCTCAAGGAGATCTACAAGAGGCTTATCGAATCAAAGATCATGCAATCGGTGCTATCGGCTGACGACGAAATCGTGGTTACCAACCACCAATTGAAAGGGGCGTCTTATGAGATTGAGGTTGGCTACATTGCTTCACAAGACAGGGATGTTGTCGTCGAACTATGGAAAGGAAAAACATTTCTGGGACGCGCCAAAGAAGTAACCGAAGCAGGGGAAGGTACTGTCACAATTCCTGTGCCGACAAATCGTCCGTTAGTCAGCGACGACGACTACGTCATAAAAGCCGGCATAAGACCGACAAACGCTTCTTGGAGAGAAATCATCTCCCGTGTGAGGATTGACAAGATCAAGATTGAGATTGAGTCACTCAAGTTGGTTGCCGAGAACCCAATAGAGATCGTAACCCCCAGAAGATGCAAAGTTTCCGTCAACCATTCTCTCCTGAGAAAAATCAGAGACATTCAAGTTGTGATCTACAAAGGAGACCAATGGCTTGGCAGTGGCAAGGCAAGCTTTTCGGGTCCGGAGAGGCGTGTGGAGATTCCGGTAACGCTAGTTGGTGATTTGACAGACGGCAAAGATTATTCGGTCAAAGCGATTCTGCTTCCATTGAGAGACAAAGGATGGAAAGCCTCGATCAACGCCGACGAAAGAAAGTTGATCACTTTAAAAACAGATTCCAAATAGCTCTTGGACCGCCCGAATGTCGCCTGCACCTGTCCACCTCCTCGCGATTGGCGAATTGCTCTGGGACATCTTCCCAGACCAACAAAGACTCGGCGGCGCGCCTGCAAACTTTGCGATCCACTACAGCCAACTTTGCGGCGACCACCATCGCATCGCACTGGCCAGTGCCGTCGGTGATGACGAACCGGGCAAATTGGCCATGGGGGCTATCGGACGAACGGGCGTCAACACAGAACTAATCACCACCACCAATCGCCCCACCGGCCAGGTCAACATAACGCTGGACGGCAAAGGATCTCCCTGCTACGAAATCGCCGCCGATGCCGCCTGGGACCATCTCCGAAACAGCAGCGCCCTTGCCGCCGCGGCAGCTCGGGCGCGAGCCATCTGTTTTGGAACGCTTGCCCAACGTGGCGATCAGTCACGCGGTACGATCCAGAAAACCGTCGCCGCCACTGCCCAAGACTGCCTGCGGATTTTGGATATCAATCTGCGCCCGACCATGGAAGACCATAATGTGCTGGTCCGGTCTCTCGAACTGGCTAACGTTCTGAAACTAAACGATGAAGAACTGCCGGTTCTGGCAAAGCAGTTTTCGCTGACTGGCGATGCAGAATCGCAACTGAAGCAATTACAGCGGCAATTTAGGCTGAACACAATCGCCTATACTCGTGGCGAAAAAGGCGCGGTACTTCTACGCGCCAGCGAAATCAGCCACGGTTCCGGATTCCCAGTCAAAGTTGTCGGTGCGGGAGACGCCTTTACCGCCGTCCTTGCGGCGGGGCTGTTGGAGAATTGGCCCTTGCATGCAATCAACCGGAATGCTTGTAAAATCGCCGCGTTCGTCTGTTCCCAACCAGGCGCAACACCCAATACTGCCACTGTCTTACGCGTTGACTGATTCCGGTGAATTTGTTCGCCCGGGTAGTGCCCTCCGGGCTATAATTTGAAGGTGAAAGCCATCTTTAACAGCCGACGCGAAATCATCGATACATTTCCTTGCAAATCCCAAGTGACAGCGGCGGCCAGCATACTTCAAATTCCTCGCGGAGCCTCGGGAAAATGAGCGACGAAGATTCAGACATTGTCCAGCGGCTTGAACGGTCCATCGATTATTGGGTGGACGAGCGCGAGGATTATCCGCCAGCCATCCGCGGCACCGCCGCCAATTTGACAGATCTGAACGCCAAAGTCGCCGCCATGGTCGCCACCATCGCTGCGGACCCTCAAAACCCGGACGCGACCCTCAATCAAATTCTCTGGTTCGACGATAAAAATGGCAAACTCGATGAAGCCTGTGAGGAGGCAAAAATTGCGTTCATGGCCTACGCCGTCAATTCCGACGGCCTCGTTTCATGGAGCGACAGAAATAACCCGGTGCTGGAAGAATCGACTCGCCACCGCCTGACAGTATCGGATGAATTCGCAGCAACCAACTACCAACAGCAGCCCGCCGGGGCTGACCTGTTTGTTGACCAGGAAGAAGCAGCGGCTGATAATGCACCGGTGAAACCCAACAGCTGGAAACGCAAGATCACGCAAACGCTGTCACCGTGGAAAGTGAAGGTCAAGGACAAAATTGTTCCGGCACGCCGCCCCGACGATCTCATGCTGACACTCAACGCTCTGTTTAGCCGCACCAAGCACGGCTGGCTGGTCGCCGACATGCAAAAGCTGAAAAAGCGTCGCGGCAGCATGATGATCTACGCCCGCACACTCGAGTATCAAAAAGTTGACGATAAACGTTTTGAGTTTATGATCCAGCTGTTTGGTGCGGCCAGCGAATTCCGACGCCGCATGGCTGCCACCATGAAACGAACGGCCTGCCTGTACCTAGAAACCGATAACGCCGGGAACGCATTTCTCACCAAATCCAGCACCTACCACGAAAACTTCAAAGCATCCATCCCCCCAGGTGCCAAACATATAGAAATCCCGATTGACGTCACAACCAACGATACCGATGGCACCACCAGTCAACTGCAACTGGTGCCGACCGGTAAATATTTTGACGCCAAAATACTGCCGCTGCTCAATGACAAAAAACGGATGGTGACAAAATTCGATTTGAGAAAAAGCAACTCCGAGCAAAAATTTTACAGTTTCCGGGTCAATGTTCATATTGAACGTCCCCTGCTGATCGCGTCCTCCGGTGACGCTGTCATTTTCCAGTTTGATGATTTCCTGAAACGTTTCTGCGATACCGAACTTGCCGCATTAAAATCAGCGACCGGTTAGAAAAATTGGGGCGTTGAGGTCATTTCCTCAACCGATTCATTTTCTGCCGTGAAGGCTAGGGAAGATCAAAGGCGGATCGGTGGCTGGCAGCCGGCACCCAAATTGTTCTGATCGCGGGCCTGGAAAACCTGCCCCTGCGGGTCAAATCAAAGGATGCGACGAAAATCCTTCGCGGTGCCGATGCCTTTGACGCCGCTGTACCTCATCATAATCGCTTTTCTATCTCGTCTTTGGCTCACTGCGCCCTTCGCGTAGAATCTGGCGATCCAATTCAGCCACTGGCTGTCTGGTCATTCGAAATACGTCCATCAACCCACGCCAGCCCCCTGCCCGAGAGCGGTGAAAGTCGCCCGAGGAAACGATGAAGAAACGCAAAATCTTGGTCACAGCCGCCCTGCCCTACGCCAATGGTCCGATCCATCTGGGTCATCTGGTCGAATACATCCAAACCGATATCTGGGTTCGGTTCCAGAAACTGCGTGGGCACGAGTGCATTTATATCTGCGCCGACGATACCCATGGCACTGCGATCTCGATTCGGGCTCAATGCGAAAACCGCTCCGAAGAAGATGTCATCGCTCAGTCTTCGGAAGAACATCAGCGTGATTTTGCCGGGTTTGGCATCCGGTTCGACAACTATGGCAGCACCAACAGTCCTGAGAACCAAAAGCTGTGTGGAGAAATCTGGTCCAAGATCCGCGAATCAGGCTTGGTCAAAGAAAAAGAGATCGACCAACTGTTCGATACCGAAAAAGGCATCTTTCTGGCAGACCGATTTGTCACCGGCACCTGCCCGGGGTGTAAAAAAACAGATCAACCAGGCGACAATTGCAGCGGTTGCGGCCATACGTACTCGCCCGCCGAATTGATCGATCCTGTCAGTATCCTGTCCGGTACCACGCCGGAAATCCGCTCCGCCAATCACCTGTTTATCGAACTGGAACAACTGCACGACTTCCTGCACACTTGGACGCAAGACGGCGACCACCTGCAAACGGAAGTCGCCAATTATCTGAAGGGGCATTTCCTAGGCGACCCTTCCAGTAAAGAAGGCGCCAAAGAATTACGTGACTGGGACATTTCCCGGCCTGCCCCCTACTTCGGTTTCGAGATCCCCGACAGCCCGGGAAATTACTGGTACGTCTGGTTCGACGCGCCGATCGGTTACATCGCCTCGACGCAGCAATACTGCGATGCCCACGGGCAAAATCTGGACGACTGGTGGAAAAACCCAGAAACGGAAATCCACCACTTTATCGGCAAAGACATCACTTATTTTCACACGCTGTTCTGGCCCGGGATGCTGAAAACAGCCGGCCTGAACCTGCCCAAAAAAATCCACATTCACGGGTTCCTGACCGTCAATGGCGAAAAAATGGCCAAGAGCAAAGGCACCTTCGTCAAAGCCGAGACCTACCTGAAACACGTCAATCCAACAGCGCTCAGGTACTACTACGCGTCGAAACTGGGCGCGCGGCTGGATGATCTGGATTTGAATTACGACGACTTCACCAACAAGGTAAACACGGACCTCGTGAACAAGGTCGTCAATCTTGCATCGCGCAGTGCCAAATTTGTTCAACAAACCGGGCTGTCGGAAAGCTATCCCGACGATGGTGGGTTGTTCCAGCAAGCGGCCGAAGCGGGGGACAAAATCGCCGACGCGTACGAGCAATGTGATTTCAGCAAAGCGATGAGGCTGATTTTGGAATGTGCGGATCGCGCCAACCCGTTTGTGGAAAATGCGGCGCCGTGGGTTCTGAAGAAGGACGCTGACAAAGCCGCCGAACTGCGCGATGTGTGCACGATTGCCCTAAATCTGTTCCGACAGTTGATGATCTATCTGGCTCCGGTAGTCCCCGAACTGGCCAACCAAGCGGCCGACCTGTTGGGAGACCCGATTTCCGATTGGGAGCAATCAAAGACTCCGCTGGTTGGAACGCCGGTTGCCAAATTCAAACACATGATGAAACGAATTGAAATGAAAGATATCGAAAAGATGACTGAAGAAACGAAAGCCGAACAAGATGCCGCAGCTGCAGCCGCCGCGACCTCCGCACTGGCCAGCAAGTACAACGACAGTCCCCAACCGTTGATCGACGAGCCGATGGCCGAAGAGTGCACAATTGACGATTTTGTCAAAGTCGATTTGCGTGTGGCGCGCGTGCTTAAAGCTGAACACGTCGAAGATGCCCGAAAACTGCTAAAACTGACCCTAGGCCTGGGCGGTGATCAACAGCGTCAGGTTTTCGCCGGAATTAAAGCGGCCTATAAACCAGAGGAACTGGAGGGACGACTGGTGGTCATGGTCGCCAACCTGAAACCACGAAAAATGAAGTTTGGCCTGAGTGAAGGCATGGTTTGTGCCTCAGGCCCCGGTGGCGAGGAGGTATTCGTGCTTTCACCAGACGACGGAGCAAAACCCGGACAGCGCGTGCACTAGACTAAACAGCGCGTGCATTAGACTGAACAGCGCGTGCATTGGATTGGGCAAAGGGCGCTGCCCTCCTAGTGGCGTCACATGGCCTGAAGCCATCCGAGGACAGTGGGGATCCGTTGGTCGTTGGTCGCCGTTAGACATCACAGACGCTTTTGCCGCACTTGAGTGTGCGCTCAACGGTATCAGAGTATGCTATACTTTTGACATGCAACGCATTGTGAACACAATCTGGTTCTATCTACTGACCTTGGTCGTGTATTGCAATGCGGTTGTCGCTTGCCCAACCTGTAAGGATTCGATCCATCAGAGTGGGTCGGCGACAGCCTACGCAGCCAGCATCCTGTTCATGTTGAGCATGCCGTTTGCGATCATGGCGTTCTGGACGATTTTGATTCTTCGGCTGCGGGGTAAATCCAGCATTGAGACCGGGAGTGTCTAAAGTCGCTCAACCGCCGAACCAACTCGCCCGCGCTGATAATTCGTCTTCTGCTCACCGGCAAACAAAAAACTCCGTGGCGATCATCTGATCAGCACGGAGTCCAGCCTTGATTTTTGGTATTTACCCAATTAGCCGATCAAACACCAGAGCCTCAAATCAGCCCAAAGGTTAACTTGGGGTTTATTAACGCGGTGCATTGACCGGAGCGTTACTGCTCAACTGCGATAGCAGTTGCAGGACACCGTTGAGGTGTGCCAACCTTGGGCCAAACCGATCCACAAACTCATTCATCATGAAATCACTGTCGATCATGTCTTCCGCATTGTCGCTGACTTCAAAGGTAATATTTTGCAAGAATTCGGTTTGAACTTTGGACAGCGATTCTGCCGCAGCGCGACATCGGCGGGCCAAAACCGGATTGGCCTCTTTCCACTGATTCAGTTCGTGGGCGCGCTGACGTTGCGAGGATCCCATTTGCTCGACAACTTCCTCCAACAATTCGTTCTGACGGTCCTGACCGATCACTAATTGCTGTAATAAAGCAGTCAATTCGGAGTGTTTTTCTGATTCATCACGTGCGGGAAGATGTGATTCGCTAGCACTTTGGCCAACATCAATACGAAAAACGGGAGACATGTCCTGAGATTCGTTAGCCATAATATTGCGACTCCAAGAGGTGGTTTTTCAATGAAATTAATGAGATCTGCTTCAGTATAAACGCGGCTTACCCGAAAGTCGAGCGCGCGGTTCATATATTCATCAAATGAAAAAAAAGGTTAAGCGCTCAAGTGCGACGACCCCCAAAGTTTCACGCGATACGCCCAGAGCGTTCTGTTTGTTCCGGTGTTGCCAGTTAATCAGACCATTGGGCCGCCCAATGACGGCATCAAGACAATATTCTGCCGCACCGATGAACGGATCAGACAGTGAAAGCCGTGGAAAAAAATATCCCGCTTTCATAATTGACATTTAAATCAGTGGCAATAGGCACCTCTGCACCAGCCGAAGCATGCCTTGCCACTGGAGAACCACGATCCAAGGACGGCTTTGTGAGCGTTGCTGTTGCCCATCCTGCCAAGTATGGCTTTATCACGATCATCGACGTTCCCGAATTGGGACACGCCGGCGGTCTGCTGGTGTTGTCCCCGCAAGGGCGGCCTATTGAGTTTCACTGCACCGCACCGGTCGCCGAAAACAAGACCCAGAAAATACTCTACGGCCAAACCTATCAGGGATTCCTGTTCTGTGACCAAATCGGTTCGGCTCTGGTGGAAAAGTCACGCAGCAAACCCGAATTACTGATCACCGATCGCCATGAACTGATGCCACTGGGAAAGCTGTCATCCACCCCCGTCGTTAAACTTTGCCAACAGATCGAGGCCAACGCCCCTCCAATACAAGATACCAACGGTTTTGAGATCAACGGCGAACAGGTAGAGACCGATATCTCTGACTTACAGCAGGCCCACTGGGCCGAAGAGGCATGCAGGGCGTTCGCCCGATCGTTGCCGTTGGTTGAGCCTTTTGAACGGATCAAGCTGGCAATCGATGAGGCCGGTGCCGTCGCACGGTAATTCTGAGGACACCTGTAAAGGCCGGCCGAACTCAATCCGACAGACTTCGTCACCCCGACAGACTTTGCCTCACAACCTTCCTTCATTTTTCAGATCGCCACCATGAACCGTGCTGACGAAAGCTCTGAAGGAAGCCCTACCGCCGCCCCCATCTCCATCTCCAGTCTGGAACAGGCGGCACTTCTCGGGCTCTCCAGCACAATTCGGTTCGAAGCAACCACCGTCCAGCACCCTGAAGCCCCGGCGGTGGTTTCGGCCAGCTTCCGCAAACGCGTTCCGAAGGTCTCCAGCTATTTCTTCGATGACCTAGGCGTAGAACAACCCTCGCGCACGACTGCAGACAGCCCCTCCACCATCCTTGCTCCCAACCTAACAGGCGGCAATGCAGCCACTTGCCGGCGCGATAATTTCTCGCCAAAGAATCCTGCTAGGGAAAAATCTGATCTCCGCAAAAACGATCACCGGACGCACCTGAAGCCGCCGCGCGAGATGATCAAAATGGGAGATCGCCTATTTTACATGCTACAACCGCCACTGGAGTCACTGCTGGCCGGCAGCACGATGGAGTTCCCCTTCCCTCCCTTCGATTTCCAGTATGAGGGTGTTGGATTTTTATTTACCCGTTACAGCGCTATCCTAGCCGATGAAATGGGATTGGGAAAAACGATGCAGGCCATCACCTCCATGCGCATGCTGCTCCGCACCGGACACGTCAAAAACATTCTACTGGTCTGCCCCAAGCCATTGGTTACCAATTGGCAGCGCGAATTCAAAACGTGGGCACCAGAGATCACCGTCGCGGCAGTCAGTGGAAACAAAACCGAACGCGCGTGGCACTGGAAACACAATCGATCGATGGTCAAAATCGCCAACTACGAATTGATGATTCGCGATCAGGAGGTCGTCACCGCCGACAATGTCGAATTCGACCTGTGCGTGCTTGACGAGGCCCAGCGCGTCAAAAACAAATCGAATTCGACCAGCAAGGTCATCCAGAAAATCAATCGCAAACGCAGTTGGGCGCTGACCGGAACGCCGATCGAAAACAGCATCGAGGATCTGGTGGGGATCTGCGAATTTGCCTCACCGGGGCTGGTGGCGACCGGCATGTCGACACGCACCGTCAAAAGCAGCATCAATGATCTGATTCTACGTCGCACCAAGGACCTTGTACTGAAAGACATGCCGCCGCGTTTGATGCGCGACGCAGAACTAGACCTGTCGCAGGAACAGGCCGACAGCTATTTCGCGGCCGAAAACGACGGCGTGATTCGCCTCAATGGCATGGGAGAAGACATCTCCATCAATCACGTTTTTGAACTGGTGCTGCGGCTGAAACAGATTTGCAATTTCGACCCCGTCACTCAAACCAGCACCAAAGTTGATCGCTTAAAGGCTGACCTGGAAGAAGTTGCCGCCAGCGGCCAAAAAGCGATCGTATTCAGCCAGTGGGTAGACGCGATTGAAAAAATCTCGGACTCGGTACAGAAATTCAACCCGCTTCAATATCACGGCCGCATCCCGTCAAAACAGCGCGATCCGATCCTGGATGAATTCAAAAACAACCCTGACCGAACCGTACTGTTAATGAGCTACGGTGCGGGCAGTGTCGGGCTGAATCTGCAGTTTTGCCGTTACGTGTTCCTGTTTGACCGCTGGTGGAATCCGGCGATCGAGGATCAGGCGATCAACCGAGCCCATCGCATCGGTGCCGCAGGCAGTGTAACGATCACACGCATGATGATGGCGGGAACCATCGAACAACGGATTCACGATATTTTGGAGGCCAAACGCGAGTTGTTCAACGAGATTCTTTCCAATGACGCTCAACCCACTAATCGCGGTCTTTCGCGCGATGAGATTTTTGGGCTGTTCAACCTTTCGACCCCGCAGGGTAAAATCAAGGCTCCCGGGAAAAACAACCAAGCCGCATGAGCCTGCCGCACCTTGATGCGGCAACGTAAACCGCGCTGCCCCACTGCGCAACATCATCACGCAATCCCTTTCAATGAACGCCAAACAACCCTCCGGCCAGCGAAAAAAAAGTAAAGCCAACTGGTACCCCCCCTGGGCACCGCGATTTTGGAACGGCATGTCGGCCGGAAACTACCTACGTCTGCTCAAGGAGAACCGCTTTCGCGTTCATCCTGCCCGCTATCCGATGATGGTTTTGGTCGGCGGTTGCAGCCTGGTCAACTCGTCACTCAATCGCGTGCAAAAACTTCTCTATTCAGGTCGGCTGAATTCCACCACGATCGATCAACCACCAGTGTTCATCATCGGCCACTGGCGCAGTGGCACCACGTTAATGCATGAGTTAATTTCGTTGGACCGGCAGTTTGCCTACCCATCGAATTTTGAGGCGTTCGTGCCAGAACATTTTTTGTTGACCCGGCACTTGATGTACCCATTGGTTAATTTGCTGCTGCCGGGCAAACGCCCGATGGACTCGATGACCATGAATGCCGCGTCGCCTCAGGAAGACGATTTTGCACTGTGCTGCTACGGGGCTCCGACGCCCTACCGTCGCATCGCCTTTCCCAACAACCGGGGCGCAGATCATCTACAGCTGGCCCCCGACATGTCCGGCACCGAAGCCGATGTAACCTCCAACCAACAACGGGTCCGGCAAACGCTGACGCATTTTTACAAATCACTCACCCTGCGTTACCCGGGAAAACGGTTGGTGCTGAAATCGCCACCGCACACCGGGCGAATTGAACAACTTTCGAAATGGTTTCCTGGGGCGCGGTTTGTCCACGTATCACGGCACCCGCACAAACTGGTGTCGTCCACAATGCGCCTGTGGCGGTTGCTGGACCAGATTCAGGGATTTCAACTGGCCAACTACGATGATCAGTGGCTGAAGAACTACGTATTCCAATGCCAGAGCCTGATGTACGATTCATATTTCAGACACCGGGACGCGCTGCCCAAAAACCAGTTGGCCGAAATACGCTTCGAAGATCTGGTTAAATCACCAACAGAGACGCTGGAGCAAGTTTACCGGCAACTCGAACTGGGTGACTTCGCACCTGCCAAACCCGCGGTCGAACAATATTTTGAACAACGCAAAAACCACCGCACCAATCCGCTGGAACTGGACTCGCAATTAATCGCGGAAATTGACTCCCACTGGCAACCCTACGCCGAAGCATTCGGGTATCTATAGCGATTTTGTCCGTATTGGATTTCACACAATGGCCAGCATGGCTGCTTCCTAAATCGATTTGTGCAAAAATAGTTCAATCTCGATAGATTAAGCTCGATAGTTCTCCCAACCATTTGCTCCGCCAACCTAAAGAATGCGCCAGTGATGTCAACGCAATTTCGATGGATGCCATCCGTTACCGCCGCATATCCTTGCGGTGTATTGCTGATATTGTTTATCTGCCTGAGCAGTATCCCAACGCTTTGTGCTCAGGAACCAGACGGCGTCGCTGCCCCGGTACCGGCCAACTTTCGCCGCGCGAATCTGGTTGCATGGTGCATTGTCCCGTTCGACGCAAAAGAGCGCACCCCGGAGGCCCGGGCCGAAATGTTGGTCGATCTTGGACTCAAACGCTGCGCTTACGATTGGCGCAATAAACACGTCCCAACCTTCGAACGCGAGATCAATGCGTATAAAAAGAACGGCATTGAATTCACCGCCTTCTGGAGACAGCATGACCAAGCCTTCAAGCTGTTTGACCAATACGACCTGCATCCGGAAATCTGGACCATTCCGGGATCGCCTGAGGTCGAAGGACAGCAGGCAAAGATTACCCGGGCCGTTGCCGAACTGATTCCACTGGTCGAAAAATGTGCGAAGATGAACTGCAAGTTGGGCCTGTACAATCACGGCGGCTGGAGCGGCGAACCGGCCAACTTGGTTGCGATTTGCGAGACATTGCAGAAACAGGGACACCGTCACGTCGGCATCATTTACAACTTCCACCACGCGCATGACCAACTGGATACGTTTGCAGAATCCTTCGCGGCGATGAAGCCGTGGTTGCTGTGCCTGAATCTCAACGGCATGGTGGATTTGAAGGAGTTCACTGGCCGGCCGCAACAACAGCGCGAGATGAAAATTCGCCCCTTGGGCAGCGGACAGTTTGAACAGGATATGATTCGCACAGTTATCGATGCGGGCTACGAGGGCCCGGTGGGAATCATCGGCCACAACGCCAATCGCGATGTCAGGGACGTATTGACAGAAAACCTTGAAGGTCTGGAGTACCTGCTGGGCCAACGCAAAAAACCGTCATGGCTGGAACGCCTTAATCAGGCCGAATACTTGGCCAAATGGACGCCCCAAGCCCGTGAACAGTCAAAATTTGCCTACGAAAAAGAGACCGACGACGACTGGGTCGATGGGCGTTTTTCAAAAATGGACACTGGGCCGACCTTTTGTAATTCAATGTTTATCCCGGTACGTTTGCCGAACTCCGATGACCACGACCACGGCCACGACCACGACCACGACCACGGCAACAACAATCGTGACGAAGAGCCCGGACGACGTAAAATCACCAAAGCGATTGCGATTCGCGCCGCAGGACGACAGCAGGGTCACCTACTGTTTGACTCGGAAACGGCTCAATTCGTGGCCGCTTGGAGCGGTGATTTTGTCAACATTCCTTCCGCCAGATACGGACTGTTGCAGATTCCCTCAATCGCGGGGACAGCGCGGTGGCTGCTGCCGCGCGATGCGCGCTGGCAAATCAAAAGGGAAGGAAAATGGTCGCCCACAGCATCCTCAGACATCCGGTTTTCCAGCTATCAATTTGGCGTTGGCGGCGTTGGGCTAAATTTCATGATCGGCCAAACTTCGATTGGTGAACTGACGACTGCCCACCAAAGCGCATCGGGATTTGAGATCCACCGCAGCCTATCCGTCAAAAATGGTGCGTTTCCCTGCCGCTGTCCTCTGATGGCCGTTGGGGAGACGACACCAGAAATCACCAAAACTGTCGGGCGCTACAGGGCGACAGCTGTCGATGCAAAATCACGTCAATCGATCACGATTTTTTCCGATGCCCCCTTGCAGGTTGATGATGGATTGCTGTTCGCCATACTTGAACATTCCACAGATAAACATTCCGCGGGTGACGAAAACTCCGGTGGACGACCAGCGATCAACATTCGACTTGTTGTCCATAAACAGGGCACCCCCTTGCCGGTTCCGGAGAACGATCTTACAGAGCGCCGCGCCTATCCGGCAAGCATAAGACCGGCGACCAAACGCTGGGGTGCACCGATCGAATTGACAGGCCAGCGCTCCAACGACACCGATGCGGCCTTTGTCATCGACACCATTCCCGTCCCCCTAGAAAACCAACATCGTGCTTTAATGTTTGTCAGCGGACTGGACTTCCTTGGGGAACGCAGCGCCTACGTCTGCACGGTCCACGGCGATGTCTGGCGCGTTGACGGAATCGATGACAATCTCGACCGCGTGACGTGGACGCGCTATGCCACCGGCCTGTACCAACCGCTGGGGCTGGTTATCGTTGACGGCGATCCGCTGGTGATGTGCCGGGACAGAATCACAAGATTGAAAGACCTGAACCACGACGGCGAAGCGGACTTGTACGCCACCTTCAACGACGATCTGGTCCTAACCGGTCAGCCCCACGGGTACGCGATGGGGTTGGAACGTGACCCGCAAGGCAATTTCTATTTTATCAAATCGGGTGCAGCGCCTCCACACGGCGGCACTTTGTTGAAGCTGTCCAAAGACGGCAAGGACCTGTCGGTATTTGCGACGGGCTATCGACATGCCAACGGGATTGGTGTCAGCCCCACAGGCGTGATCACTTCAGCCGACAACGAAGGCAACTGGATCCCCTCCACGCGGCTGGACGTGGTACGGCAAGGCGGATTCTACGGCCACATGCCCACTCATCGTCGCAAGATCAAACCTGACGATTATGATCCGCCACTGTGTTGGATGCCGCGCGCGATCGACAATTCCGCGGGCGGGCAGACGTGGGTCACCAGCGACTCTTGGCGAGCAATCGCCGGCAAGATGATTCATTTTTCATTCGGACGTTGCACGGCCAACGTGGTGTTGCCGCAAAAAGTCGGTGATGTGGATCAGGCTGCCGTTTATCGACTGGATATCCCGGAGTTTCTATCGGGTTCGATGCGCGGGCGATTCAACCCGGCGGACGGACATCTGTACGTTGGTGGACTCGATGGCTGGCAAACCGCTGCCACCCAGGACGGCCATTTTCAACGTATCCGGGCAACGGGTAAGCCATTTTATCAGCCCACCGATTTCCGGGTGCTTGGCGACCGTATTGAAATTAGCTTTGACGTACCGCTGAACCGGAAAAGCGTCGAGACAAAACGTAACTGGCAGCTACAGCGCTGGAACTATTCCTGGACGGGCGACTACGGATCGGATCACTTTTCCGTTACCAATCCCGGACAGGTGGGCCATGATGACGTGAGGGTTTCCAGCGTCAAACTATCATCGGATCAAAAAACAGTTCGGATTTTCATCCCGGATCTCGCACCGGTGATGCAAATGAGCGCCCTTGGAAAAGTACAGGCGCAAGATGGTCACGATATGGATCTGCAAATCTATAACACAATCAACAAGTGATTTGGTTCGCGCACAACCTCAGCGGAGCCCCCGCCAATCGGCCAATCGGTCAATCGAAATTTGTTAAAAAATCTGCTGTGAATCCCCTCCAACACTCAAGAAATCTATGGGGCAAACAACTATAACAGTAGTTCAGAGCGCATAAAAAAACGCCCCGCGAGGGAGGCGTTACAGGGTACTCAATGAGCTAACCTGGCGCAACAAAAAGTCACTTACTATTACTAGGTGGCAATCGTCGCTCGAATACGCTTGTCAGTATTAACCTTCTCACTTCCATTGTCAAATGAATTCTAAAAAACAACCTCCAAGTCATAAAGATTACATTCTGGGCATTGATCTTGGCCCGACTTCCATTGGATGGGCGCTGGTCGAATGCACCAAAACCGACAAACTCAAGGGAATCATCGACATGGGCGTCCGACGCTTCGACGCGGGCGTCTCAGGCGATATTGAAGGTGGACGGGATGAGTCGAGGGCCACACAACGGCGAATGGCGCGCGGTCCCCGACGCCAAATCTGGAGACGCAAGCGACGAAGTCGAATCATCTTTCGTACGCTGTCCCATTTTGGCCTTCTGCCCAACGTCGAAGATACTGCGGACGCTCGCCATGAAGCACTGTTAGCGCTTGACCGTGACCTGGCAAAACAGAATGCCAACCAGCAGTCCCGAATCGAGATGCACTTGCTACCCTACCTTCTGCGGGCCAATGGTCTGGACAGAAAGCTGAACCCCTTTGAATTGGGACGCGCCCTCTATCACTTGTCCCAGCGTAGAGGTTTCCAGTCCAACAGGAAGACGGCGGCTTCCGAAGATGACCTTGGCGTCGTGAAACAAGGGATTACCGATCTTGAAAACGAAATCGCTCAATCCGACTCACGTACCCTGGGCGAGTATTTTGCCAGTCTTGATCCTGAAGAGATGCAAAGCCGAATTCGCGGTCGCTGGACGGCGCGAGGAATGTTCAAGCAGGAATTTAATGCGCTCCTTGATGCTCAAACGCCTCACCACAAAAAAATCCTGACTGACGAATTCCGGTCCAAACTGTTTGGATTATTTTTTGACCAGCGCCCTCTCAAGTCTCAAAGACACCTGATCAACAAATGTGAACTGACGCCCTCCAAACGATGTGCTCCAATCGCCTCTTTAATCGCGCAACGATTCAGAATGGTGCAGAAGGTCAATGACCTGGTAGTCATTGCGCCTGATGGGGAATTGCTGAAAATTGAGAAAGATCAGAGAGAGTCTCTGTTGGCAGAACTTGAGGAGAAGGGTGACCTTAGCTGGACTGCCGTGCGTAAATTACTGGGCATCAACCGCAAGCTGCCCGGATATGAGCGAAAGTATCATTTCAATTTTGAAGAAGGCGGTGAGAAGAAGCTGGTCGGCAATCGTACCAATGCAAAAATAGGCGAGAAAATTCCAGAAAAATGGAACGCGCTGACAGCCACAGAAAAGGCGGTTGTCGTCGATGAGATCCTTTCGTTCTCATCCACCGATGCACTCGCCGTCCGACTGCAAAAGACACTCGATCTCCGCCCCGCCGAAGCCGATAACCTCTCGCGCGTTGTACTCGAAATCGGACATGGGAGTCACGCGCGAAGCACGATGGCAACGCTGCTGACAGAAATGGAAGCCGGAGTTCCTTACGCGACCGCCCGCAAAAAACTGTTCAAGGACAAGGAAGAAAAAGCGGAGGCATTCGACCTGCTCCCCCCTGTGCTAGATGTGAAGCAATTTTCCCAACTGAATAATCCCGCCGTTCTTCGAGCGCTTAGCGAATTGAGAAAGGTCGTCAATTCGACCATTCGGCAACACGGCAAACCAAAACTTGTCAGAATTGAACTGGCGCGTGACCTGAAACATTCAAGAAGCCGGCGAGAAGAGTTCTCGAGAACGCGTGATAAAAACGAGAAATCCAGAACAGCGGCCAGCAAAAAGATCCTTGATGAACTGGGAGACGAACGAGTTGCAACCAACCGCACCAACATTCTGAAAGTCAGACTGGCGCAAGAGTGCGGTTGGGTTTGCCCGTATACTGGTGAATCGGTCAGCATGCAGAAACTAATTGAGCAACCCGTTTTCGAAATTGAGCACATCATTCCGTATAGCAGGTCGTTTGATAATTCGTACGCGAATAAAACACTGTGTCACGTTAAGGCGAATCGAAACAAGGGGAACAGCACCCCATTTGAAAAGTTTGCGGGCACCGCAGAGTGGGATAATATCATTGGCAGGGTGAAAAAGTTTCAGGGAACCCTGATGCCTCGAAAGCTTCAACTCTTTCAGCGCGAGAGCGCATTGGACCCGCAGGAGTTCACCAATCGCATGTTGACTGACACGCGCTATATCAGTCGGGCTTCACGTGACTATGTCGGTCTGCTTTTCGGCGGCATCATTGATGATGAAGGGACGCGCGTTCAGGTGTCACCGGGAAGATGCACCGCGAATCTCCGAAATATCTGGAACCTCAATTCAATCCTCGGCCACCCCGAAAAGAAAGAACGGGCCAACCATAAGCATCATGCAATCGATGCGGTCGTGATCGCGGTTACCGATGCGGGCATGGTAAAAAAGATGGCCGCTTCCGCACAGATGGCAGAGGAAAAAGGAATCCGCAAGCTGTTTGTCGAGGTCGATGAACCTTGGCCAGATTTTAAGAAAACGGTTGACGAAAGAGTAAAAGCAATCATCGTATCGTCGCGTGTCAACAAACGGCTTAACGGCTCGCTGCACAAAGACACAATCCTCAGCAAACCTAAAGGTGGCTCGGCTGATGTCAATCTCCATCACGTCAGAAAACCTGTCGAAGCCCTCAGCAAAACAGAAGTCGATGCAATCGTTGATCCCGTTGTCCGGGCTTTGGTGAAAGAAAAACTTGCCGCTAGCGGGAAATCACCCGACAAAACTTTTACTGACGAGACGTATCGTCCCTACCTGCACAGCAAGAAGGATCCATCCCGATCCATTCCAATCAAGCGGGTTCGAATCAGAAAGCCGGACAAACCGATGGCGATTGGAAAAGGCAGTCGTCAGCGGTACGTAAACCCTGGCTCCAACCATCATATCGAAATCGTTGCAGAGCTGGACGACAACGGCAATGAGACTGGATGGAGTAGTGTGCTCGTCTCACGCTTTGACGCGAATCAACGGAAGCGCAATGGAGAACCTGTGATCAACAGGGATCATGGGCCTCGCAAAAAGTTCAAGTTTTCTCTGACCGGGTCAGAACATGTGCGAATGAAGCACGATGGAGACGCCGCAAAGGTTTATCGTACAACGGTTATTTCAGCCGGCCAGTTGGAGTTTGTGGAACACGACGACGCACGCCCGATTACCATTCGAAAAGAGATTCCGGGCGCACGCGTGCGCTGTTCCATCAGCCGCCTTCAGAAAAACGCGGCTGAAAAGATTGTCATATCACCGTGCGGCAAAATTATCCCGGCGTCTGACTGATCAAACGCGGTGTATTCGAGCGAAGATCGCCACCCAGCAACAGCCAACCCAGCAATTACTCGTGAAATACACTAAGTTGTGCTGTAAGCATACCACAAAAAGGGCCCAACCCAGCTATGTCCGTTGCAGTTTTTGTCAATTACGCAATAATGACAAAACGCTTCCGACATTCCCTAGCAAGAAACGGTCGGAAGCGCACATCGCCCAACGGTTTTTACACCGCCGGCTTTTTGCATTTTAATTGTTGGTGGCCGCAAATTCGCGGGTTGGGCTCTCTAGTTATAAGGGGCTCATTATGAGTCGTAAAACCGGGCAAAGCTGCCCATATTCCGGTATTTGGCGTTCCATCTGTTGCGGTTATGAAATCGCACTGTCGCAGGGAGAAACCTTTCCCCCCTGCCGATCGTGTGGTGGTACCACATGGACGCTGATCCGGAGAACAAACTAACGTGCCGTGACGGACGTTATGCTAATCAACGGGCTCCCGCGTATTGCTGGAGCCCTATTTTACAGGCAAATTTGTTTGATTGTCAATATTTTCCGATTAGCCTTGGGGATAACTGGCAGGGATGCATTCTTCTTTTCTTTTCTCATCCGATGAGACGAAATGCACCGAGTTCTCGATTTAGCAGAATCCCAAGCCAGACTTCGAGTCAAAAATCGGCAATTGGTCATTGAACGTGGCGAGAGAACTTGCTCGATTCCGCTGGACGAAACTGCCATTGTCGTCGTCTCACAAGGGCAGGTTACTTTTTCAAACGCTGTGCTGGTCGGTATCGCAAAATCCGGTGGCGTTTTCGTAACCTGTGACTCCAGTCATCAACCCGTTGCCATGCTGATGCCGGTCGCGGGTCATCATCTTCAGGTCGAGCGATTTCGGACTCAGTTCGACGTCCAACTGCCAGTCAAGAAACGAATCTGGCAACAGGTTGTGCGTGCCAAAATTTCTCACCAGGCGGCTGCTCTCCAATGCCTGCATGGTGACAGTTTCGGCCTGGATAAGCTTGTTCCTTTGGTCAAATCTGGTGACCCCCAAAATGTTGAGGCGCGTGCCGCAAGGCGATATTGGCCGCTGCTTTTCTCTGACAAAGAGTTCCGCCGAAATCGCGATCTGCCCGGACTTAATGCGATCCTCAACTATGGCTACGCAGTATTACGAGCCATTGTAGCGCGAGCTATTTGCAGTTGCGGACTCCATCCGGCAATTGGAATTCATCACCACAATCGCTACGGAATGTTTCCACTTGCAGATGACCTGATGGAACCGTTCCGCCCACTGGTCGATCTTGAAGTCGCCGCCAACCTGACACATCTGGCCGAGCAAGGCGACCTCACCCCGCCAATCAAGAAAGCCATTCTTGAAATCCTGTTGGGGAAATTTAATTGCGACGGTGCAAATAGGAGCTTGTTTGATATTTGTAATCGAATGGCGACAAGCTTATTTGATGTATATACAGGATCAAAGAAAAAAATACTGGTACCGGAGCTTTTCAACTGATGGCATTATCGGAGTACAAATCAATGTGGTTATTTGCGATGTTCGACCTTCCCGTTACCGATCGAGAATCCCGGAGAAGTTACGCGAAATTTCGAAAGTATCTTCTGAACGAGGGCTTCCACATGATACAGTTTTCGATCTACATTCGATTCTGCGAAAATGAAAAATCTTCCAACCAGTTCCGTCAGCGCATAGAACAACAACTCCCGCCATCGGGAGAAGTCCGGTTAATTTCGGTCACGGACAGGCAGTTCGCGAAGATGAAAGTCTTCTTTGGCAAAAAAGCGATCGCTTCAGAAAGTGTACCTGATCAATTACTCCTTTTTTAAATATGACTCCGACGCAAAGTACTGTAGGCAGAGAACTTGGAACCGATGTATTGTATTCGAGCGACGATTCCCTCCCAGCAACAGCCGTATTACGCACAGCCGGCATGATCATCGATTGTATTCGAGCGACGATTCCCTCCCAGCAACAGCGCCAGCTCACGTCGCGAACTACGATCAGATATTGTATTCGAGCGACGATTCCCTCCCAGCAACAGCCTCCAACGGTCGGCACCAACGCGACATTGGATTGTATTCGAGCGACGATTCCCTCCCAGCAACAGCCCGCTGCGTGCTTACTCCACGAGTTGGCCGATTGTATTCGAGCGACGATTCCCTCCCAGCAACAGCATTTAGCTAAAGGCTGTTCAGCAACTCATAGATTGTATTCGAGCGACGATTCCCTCCCAGCAACAGCCAAACAGGCTTTGAATCAAAACCGTCAGCATTGTATTCGAGCGACGATTCCCTCCCAGCAACAGCGGCACGGTGGTGCTGGTTTTGTCCACCGTCATTGTATTCGAGCGACGATTCCCTCCCAGCAACAGCACTGTATCGTTAGTTACCGCTAATGCCATAATTGTATTCGAGCGACGATTCCCTCCCAGCAACAGCTTAGACGATCTTTGGGACGCAAACTATCAATTGTATTCGAGCGACGATTCCCTCCCAGCAACAGCCGATTTGGACGGGTCGAAACGAAACGTCATTATTGTATTCGAGCGACGATTCCCTCCCAGCAACAGCGTCTTCTTCTTCTTCGACTTCGCCTTCAACATTGTATTCGAGCGACGATTCCCTCCCAGCAACAGCATGCGGGAGGCTCTCCAATCAATGATGTGATTGTATTCGAGCGACGATTCCCTCCCAGCAACAGCTAGAACGTGACTGAGCTGGAAGCCCTTAGAATTGTATTCGAGCGACGATTCCCTCCCAGCAACAGCTACCAGCTCACGTAAATGGCTACGATCAGATATTGTATTCGAGCGACGATTCCCTCCCAGCAACAGCATAATCGCAACCGTCTACACAACTTCAGGAATTGTATTCGAGCGACGATTCCCTCCCAGCAACAGCATTACGCCGGCTGATGGTGCTGATGGTGCTATTGTATTCGAGCGACGATTCCCTCCCAGCAACAGCGACTTTCTTCGTCAAGGCTGCGAAATACTCATTGTATTCGAGCGACGATTCCCTCCCAGCAACAGCTTCTTTGGTGCCGGTTTGATTGGTGGTAGTATTGTATTCGAGCGACGATTCCCTCCCAGCAACAGCAGCCAAACCATCACGGTCACCGTTGGCTCGATTGTATTCGAGCGGCGATTCCCTCCCAGCAACAGCACCGCGTCGTGACGCTTGGCTGTGTTGTCAATTGTATTCGAGCGACGATTCCCTCCCAGCAACAGCTGTTCGGTTCGTGATTAC
>CALCJM010000164.1 GCA_937967505.1 uncultured Pirellulaceae bacterium
GGTTTTGTGAGCCGACCGCTTTTGTCGTCGGCCACGACGGCCACGAAAATTTAGTTGGGATGACGCCAACCAATGCCTGCGCCAATCAAGGTAATGCTCCAGCGACCGGACCAGTTTCTTCCAACGCGGCGGGACAAACACGAAGATTCCCTGTAGATTATTTTGAAAAGTTTTATCACGACCTTGGCGAACACATTGAACAATGTGCAACGCTCAAGTTTTAGTCAGCCTCTGTTTGTAGTGGATTGAAAAGCCGGCTTCAAGGAAATTCTGAATTTTTTTGCTGGCAAGAAATTTTGTCGGGCTCCATTACAGGCCCGCACCTCCGACCGTGTTGCAGGTTTTTATTGGCGTACTCTCTAAAATGCAGAACTTGGGTGACCGGAAAAGAAAATGTGACAACCATCAGAATTTAGCACCGTAAGAGGCACGATAAAGCGCACCACACACAAACGTGGCTACGCTCGCCAGAGCGTGGAGAACTCACCCTGCCACTCACCACCCCCTGCCCCATTCCATCCTAGCGACGGTAGCCAAGTTTTTGTTGACGGTAGTTTGGACTGCCGTGTTCGAATATGTCAGAGCATTCTGAACGGACACGGATGTCCGTTCTACGAATCCTCTAAGCAACTTCTGCGATAGATTCGGTCATAGGATCTCTCTGTGCCCTCAATTCGGAAAAAACACAAAGTTGTCTCACCTATGTTGGCACAGAGGGAAGCGGCAAGGCATGTCTCTAACCGGTGCGATGGATGCGGTCGGTGGAACCGCGCTGCTTTTGTTCAACTACCAAGCGCTGTCGTTGCTCCAAAGCCACCGGCGGATCCAGCTGATCCTGATCGATGCGGTGTTTGCCAGAATTGGCAAGAACAAGAGTTTTTCCGTCCGAAATGCGAATCAATGGAGTAAATGCGATAACAACGGCACGCAAAGAAATGGTAGTGTATTGAATTTGACGAATGTCGCCATCGGCTTCTGAGCTGTCGTGCTTTAATATCGAATCCCCGGTTGTTGCTCGTAGTTCTGGGCCGAACGCAATGGCGGTTGAGTTGGAGGTTGGAAGCCCTTTGGTTTCAACCAGTCAAAGGCGGATTTGGCGGAAGATTGCTGTTGTTGAGGCTTGAGCCCCGGCAGCAAACCTCCCAATGCATTGCCCAGCATCTTTTGGCTCATCTCCTGCTTCTTCTGTCGCGCCCAACCCGTTGTTCTGTCGATGATTGATTTTGACTTCTGATTCATGCGCGAAAGCATATCTGTCCCCATGTTCGGGTTTTGATTGCCGTTGCCAATCCCACCAAGTCCACCCAGCGTCGGCAGCAATCCCTGTAGGCTTGGCAGGCTCCCTCCCAAACCATCACCGGCAGGCGTTTGTGGCATGTCAATTCCGGGCGTCCGATTCAGGTTAAATGTCTGAAGCAGATTTCCGAGACCGCCACCGTTGCTGCCACTGGTACCGTTGCCGCCACCGAACAGGGCGCTCAGGCCGCCTGAATTGTTGCGTGCTGCCTGGTAGTCCGGCGAAAGCTGAGCCTGAGCGAGGCCGGAAGTGGCAATCAAGAAGAAAGCGATTGCGGTAATCAATGTAAATTTCATGACGTGTTCCAGTAGTTCAGAACGGTCTTGACCGTAGCTTGAGGTAAGGAAATGGCGTTAAAATCCGACGGAGTCTGTCAAAACACCCGCATGTTGTCCATAGATGTCCGTCTCTGATAGCATTTCGCCTCACGGACTGACGTGCGGTCGGCTATATTTTGTATCGGTTTAACACGGACTCACCTGTTTTCTCACATTCACACCTTCAAAAGTGCCGGACCTCATGCGGAGTTGCCATCAATGAAAACAATCGGATTTATCGGAGCCGGCCAGATGGCTCAGGCACTGGCCGCTGGAATCAATCATGCTTACAGCGATCTGGCGTTTGAGATTACTGACCCCAGTGACGACGCAAAAAAGCAGTTTTGTACAAAAGTGACCGCGTCGGTACAGGAGCGTGCGTCGGCCGGGGAGATTTTTCGCCACTGCGATGTTGTGTTTCTGGCCATCAAACCACAATACTTTCACGATGCGGTCGATCCATCACAAGTCAAACAGTCGGTCGCCAACCGTCAGACGCCGCCGCTGGTAGTTTCGATCGTTGCGGGAATCGACATAGGGACGATTGCAGCGGCAACGGGCCTCGAGCACATCGCACGTGTGATGCCCAATACCCCGTGCCTGATCATGGAGGGCGCATCGGCAGTGGCGGTCTCTGCTGCCGTTTCCCGTCAACAACAACAGCAAGTATTGGACCTGATGGGATCGGTTGGGACCGTGGTTTCTGTCTCCGAAGATTTGATCGATTCGGTCACAGGGCTTTCCGGGTCCGGGCCGGCTTATGTGTTTACATTTATTGAATCGTTGATCGATGCCGGGGTGCTGACCGGACTGCCGCGTGACATCGCGCGAAAACTGGCCATCCAAACCGTTATCGGATCGGCTCAACTGGTCGCACAATCTGAAGAACATCCGGCTGTCCTACGTGATCGAGTCACCAGTCCCGGCGGCACAACGATTGCCGCGTTGAAGCAACTGGAGGTCAACGATTTTCGCGGCACGGTGATTCAGGCCGTGGAGGCAGCTACCGGACGCGCCAAAGAACTGGGAGCCAAATCATGAATGAGGGACCACGCCTGGTCGTGTTTAATTCGCCCATCGGCTGGATTGGAATCAGTCACCAAGATTTGGTGCTCAAGCGGATAAGAATTGGCCATGCTAACCGATCAGAATTGTGCAGAGCATTCCGCGAAAGTCAGCTTGGCCCCAGCGCTCCCGACCAACGCGAGAAAGCATTGATCGAAACCTTTGTGTCATATTTTGCCGGTGATCCGGAGGATTTCCTGACCGTTAAAATTAATATCGATGGCATGACGGAGTTTCAGAAATCTGTCGTGGAGGCCTGTCGGCGGATACCGTCTGGAGAAACGATCAGTTACGGCGGTTTGGCCGATCAGGTTGGGCGTTCGGGAGCGGCCCGGGCCGTCGGAACGGTGATGCGAAAAAACGCATTCCCGATCGTTGTACCGTGCCATCGAGTCGTGGCCGCCGGCGGGTTGGGCGGTTTTTCCGGTCCGCAGGGAGTGACCACAAAAGTCCAACTTCAGGCGGTCGAAAAAATGAAAGTGCCCCGTTAAAATTTCTATGCCATTGTCGGATTGCCATCACATGTTGCAGTTTGCCTGTATGCGATCAATCGTGGCAACGCTCCAGTTGCAAGAACAATAGTTTCTCCACCCACCACCTCGAAAGTAGTTTTACTGTGAGTGAACCCATCATCAGCGTTAGCGGTCTGCGTGGCATTATTGGTGAAAGCCTTGATCCAATTCTGGCCATCAAGTACAGCACTGCGTTCGCCACTTTAATCACCGAAGAGGGCCCGATTGTCGTCACGCGCGACGGTCGTGCCACCGGCACGATGCTGGCCCAAGCGATTTGCAGCGGACTCTCCGCGATCGGTCGTGACGTGATCTATGGCGATGTTGCCGCCACCCCGACCACCGGCGTTTTGGTGCGTTCTCTCAATGCGGCGGGGGGAATTCAAATTTCGGCCAGCCACAATCCGGCCCCGTACAATGGAATCAAACTGTTTGGGTCACACGGACGGGTCGTCGATGCCAACGTGGGCGAAAAAGTCTTAAAGGCCTACCACGATTATAAATTTGCCGTCGTCGGCCATGACCAGATCGGAAAAATCTCCAATCTCGAACAGACGATTTCGGAGCACATTGATTTGGTACTGAAAACCGTGGACGTGGAGGCCATTCGGTCAAAAAAATTCAAGGTCGTCTTGGACAGCCATCACGGCGCCGGCAGCGTCGTGGGTAAACCGTTATTGGACGCGCTGAACTGTCACACGATTTGTCTTGGCGGAATACCAGATGGGTTGTTCGAACACCCCCCGGAACCCACTGAGGCGAACCTGCAGGCAACCGCCGCCAAAGCACTTGACTTTGGTGCTGATGCAGTCTTTTGTCAGGACCCGGATGCCGATCGCCTAGCGGTGATCGACGAAACGGGCAGTTATATCGGCGAGGAGTACACACTGGCAATTACGCTTGACCATGCATTGAAAACGCGTACGGGAAACGTCGTCATCAATTGCTCATCCAGCCGCATGTCGGCTGACATTTGCCACCGCAACGGATCGACCCTGCACATGAGCGCCGTTGGAGAAGCCAATGTGACCGCTAAAATGATTGAACTGGATGCCGTGTACGGCGGTGAGGGCAACGGTGGTCCGATTGATCCTCAGGTTGGATACGTGCGAGACAGTTTTGTGGCGATGGCGCAGGTGCTGGACGCAATGGCTGCGTCGGGAAAAACGATCAGTGCCCTGAAGCAGGACATCCCGTCCTACGAAATTTGCAAAACGAAGGTATCCATCGAGCGCGCGAAGATCCAAGAGCTGTTTGATCAACTGGCGGCCAGATATGCCGATGCCCGGGCTTCGACACTGGACGGCCTGCGGCTGGATTGGGATGATAAATGGATTCTGGTGCGTCCCAGCAATACCGAACCGATCGTTCGGGCAATTGCCGAAGCAACCACAATGGCAGCAGCAACAGAGTTATGCGACGCCGCGGCGCAAATCGCAGCAACCCTGTAACCGGGGGTTCTTGGGGAGCCGGGCTTACGTTCAGAGTCGCCCTCGAACGTTACGCCCGGCGACAGGCAAGGACCGTGTCGATGACACGCTGTTGCTGGATTTCGGTCAGTGCGGTACCGCTGGGCAGGCACAGACCGTTAGCGAAAATTTCTTCGGAGACCTTCCCGCCCCACAATTCGTTATTGGCGAACACGGGTTGCAAGTGCATGGGCTTCCAAGCCGGCCGCGATTCAATTTTTTCGGCTTCCAATGCCAACCGAATTTCATTGCCCGAGGCACCAAACAGATCAGGATCGACGGTCAACAACGTCAGCCAGCGTGTTGAGTAGAACCCTTCCGGTTCAGGCATAAAACGAATTCCGGGCAAACTCCCAAGCGCACGTTCGTACCGCCGGAAGATTGCACGGCGGTTGTTCACGTGCGTGTCGAGGTTTTCTAATTGGGCGCGGCCGACTGCCGCCAGCAGATTGCTCATCCGGTAGTTGTATCCAATTACGGAATGTTCGTAGTGGGGTGCCGGATCACGTGCCTGAGTGGCCAGAAATCGCGCCTGCGTGGCCCAATCCTCGTTGTCGGTCACCAACATTCCGCCACCGCTGGTGGTGATAATTTTGTTACCGTTGAAAGAGAAACAACCGATGCTCGCTAGGCTTCCGGCAGGACGATCCTTGTAGGTTGCCCCCAGTGATTCGGCCGAATCTTCGACAATGGGAACACCGTACTTTTCGCACACCCTGCTCAACCGATCGTAATCGGCCGTCTGACCAACGATGTCAACGGCCAGCACTGCTTTGGGAAGTTTTCCGGCTGCCTTTCCTGCGGCCAGCGCCTGTTCGACCAGATCCGGGTCGAGATTCCACGTCTCTAAATCCGAATCAATAAAGACCGGAGTCGCACCGGTATAGGTAATCGCATTGGCGGTGGCACAAAACGTAAATGTTGAAGTCAGCACTGTATCGCCATGGGTAACGCCGATCAGGTTCAGCGCCAGATGAATGGCGGCGGTGCCACTGGAAAGGGCAACGGCATGTTTGGTGCCCGCGCGAGCTGCAAGTTCCTGCTCGAATGCGTTGACGTGAGGCCCGAGGGGTGCGATCCAGTTGGAGTCAAATGCGTCCAAAAGCATCGCGCGCTCATTACCCAGCATGCAAGGAGGAGAAAGATAAATGCGGTCGGTGTCGGGCAGGTTCATGGTTCTTGTAACAACGTAGTATGGGTTAATTACTCTGAAAGAGCCGCTATTGGATTGGTTTTGCAGGGCAGCCAGCAACTGTTGCACTGCCAGGCACATCACGAACCAACACGGTACCGATGGTAATGCCCGCACCGATCGCAGCGTATTCTATAACGGTTGCGTCGTCGGCGTACAGGCAAATCCGGTTGGCCCCCATCGATTAGTCTTCTTTGTGTTGTCGAAGGTGGCGATCTGATGATTGTGGCGGCAGCGGTTTTGAGCCGGTAAATTTGCTTTGCGTGGCCTGTCCAGGGGCGGAGATGCCGTCACGTTTCACTACTTTCCAGATTGTTAAAAACAGGATTTTCAAGTCCAGCAGAAGTGACCGGTTATCAACGTACCAGACATCCATTTCAAATTTGTCTTCCCAGCTGACCGCATTGCGTCCGTTGACCTGCGCCCAACCTGTGATGCCGGGTTTAACTTCATGGCGACGGTTTTGCGTTGCGCTGTACAGCGGCAGGTACTCCACCAGCAGCGGGCG
>CALCJM010000165.1 GCA_937967505.1 uncultured Pirellulaceae bacterium
AGGAGTCAGATTCTTGATAAAACGTTGCGAGGGACGCGGCATCGGAGCTTCCTTGCTCATCAAACTATGAAATGAAACCCCATTAACATAATCAAAAATAGCTAAACAAATAAAGCTCGATTCTTTAAGGACGACTGCTTAGATGCACACAAGATGCACCGTCGAGGTAGAAACCGATTTCTCAATCGGTGTCAGTCTCACTCAGCATGACCTGTTAGCTTTCAGTTTCCCGAACACCCAAGCGGAAACTTACTGCATGTCCTCAACACTCTCTTCGCGGTTCGGCTACCGTCTCTGAATTGCCAGCGAACTCCCAGAAGGGTCGCTCGACAAGACGCCAAATTCAGTTGGCACTGATGCATTACTGGATCGCCCTCTCGGGCTTGATAGGTTGAGCTATTCACATCGAAGTGGTTTCCCATTCGATCCGCCCGCCACTTGGCAAACGGCATGGACGCTTTCGCATCTCATGGCTCCCCCATCCAGACATGTTGACCGAAGCTGCGTCGTTCAAATGAACTTCGCATCACAACAGGCTTTTCGGCCTGCTGCTAGCCCCCAGAATTTGCTTTCGCAAACCCTCTGCTGCTACCAGCATAATCCCCACGTGCGGGATTTGAGCCCTCATGGCTCTCCCCCACTTCATTTAGGGCGGCTTCAAAACAGCAACGTGCTGCATTGAAGTTTTTCTTGGTCGCCCGTGCATCTACTTCGCACAAGTAACAATATTGATGGAGTCGGATTTCGGGATTGCTTTTCGCATGATGCGAAACATTACTCCGAAAAACACTCCTCGCGACGGACAAGCACCTCTCGATGCATCCGCCGCCAAGTGGCGTAATCAAGACAAATGGTTGGAAGCCATTGCCGAGCAACTGAATTGTCGCTCCCCCTTCACCTTGGTTAGTAATGCCAAGGCTTGCCAGAGTGATCGTCCACAAACTTTACCGTCAGAAACATTTAACTGCGTTCCAACAATGGATCGTCCACGAGTACAAAACGCGAACGGATCGAAAAACGAATAGCAGTACAGAGAGAGAATTTCCACGTATCGAAGCGACTTTTTTCTTCTAGCTGGACTTTGGAGGGTTGCCGCGCTATTTTGTCAGAAATGATCGAACAAGAAAGAGTCAGCTTGGAATGGAGAGTGTTGCTTAATACCCGCGTAGGTGCTGGATGAGTTCAGGTGAGCGATTGGTGTTTTTTGACTTAGAGACTGCGGGACCGAAAGCGGATGTAAGTATTATCCAGATCGCGGCAATCGCTGTTGATTCTGAGCTTGAAGAGCTGGAGTCGTTTCAGGGAAATGTACGGTTGGAAAAATCGACCAGAACGAATGTGCGCAATGAGGGGCAAATCATCGAGCCTGCCATCTGGAAGAGGCTTGCAAGTCAGCCAGACCATGCAGCAACTGAATTCGCCAAGTTTCTTCGTCGGCACGCGACGATCGACATGACCTCTAAGCATGGGAAACCATACCAGTTGGCTCGGCTCGCTGCTCACAACGCAACTTTTGATGGCCCACTTCTTATTGAATGGTACAAAAGTCTCGGTTTGTTTCTACCAGCCACCCGAGCCGTGTATTGCACCCTGCAACGTGCTTATTGGCTTTTCGAAGAAGACAAGAGCTTGGCCCCGCCCACGGACTACAAGCTCGCCACACTCTGTGAATACTTTGGTATTCATTTAGCTCGCCATGAGGCCCACAACGCTATGGCAGACGTGCAGGCCACCGTGAAGCTATATCGAGCAATAGTAGATTGGGTCCACTTCGAGGACATCGAAGACTGAAACTGCTAGATTCCTACGTTGCTGGAGAGTCGAGTATCTACATCCTCAATCAAGTCATCGACGGCTTCTCGCACGTGATGGTAGTTATGACCAGCTGGAACTTTGATTTGGATCTCAATCTCGTGCCGACACTGAAACTTCAGGGTCTTGGTAAGAGATTGGCGAGCAGGTCTTCCCTTGCGTTTACGAACAGCCTTTCCAACGATTCGTTTTGATAAATTCCCACCAGCTGCCTCAGTCGCTAATTGTTGCTGAATTTTCTGATTGTCCAACTTGCTGATCTCATAGGCCACGGTTCGAGAGACAGTGCCCCGCTCGACCTGTTGCTGGATGTCCTTGGGAAGCGTCAGTAGCTTAAGCGCTCGGCTCACGCGTGACTCGCTGATGCCAAGTGCCACAGCAGTTTGTTTACCGGTTAGGGCATTCGATTCCTTGAAGGCTTGAATAGAGTTCGCTTCTTCGAGCGGCTTCAAGTCTTCTCGGAGTAGGTTCTCAACAATCTGCGTTTTGCGAAGCTCTTGCTCATCAATGTCATCGCCCGCGATTTTGCATTCTATCGCTGGCAGGTCGGCAAGCTGTGCCGCTCGAAATCGGCGTTCGCCCGTCACAACCATGTACTTTGAATACTCGGGCAACCATCGTACAAGAATTGCTTGAATTTGCCCTGTTTCAGATTTCAGGCTTTCTGCAAGTCTCCTGATCTCTTCAGCGTCAAATTCGGTTCTTGGCTGATTTGGATCGGTAATGATTCGCGATAGTTCAATTTGACCATAGTTACGCCCACGGGTTACGCCAACGGTGCGCCCACTGGCTTTGGGGACTGGCCTGTCAGGTGCTTTTGGACGAGGATCAACCGAGTTCGAGAATGTTTCGGCGACCTTACTTTTCAGTGTCTTGTTGTCAATTGCCATCGTTTGCCTCAAAAGAATCACGGGGTGCCCGCCGCGATTCAAATTTGTTGATCCGCTCGAGAATTTCGTCTCTCAATTCACGAACTTCATTCGCTGCCTTTGTTTTAGGCCTGCACACCTCCAACGGCTGGCCCAGCGCACTGACTTCCATATAGTCGTGGTACTCGGAAAGTGTGGAGTGAAACAGCTCTTTGCCAAAACGTTCTTGAAGACTCTTCAGTATGAACGAATGAGTTCTGCTTCTCTTTTTTCGTGAGACGAAATGCCCCAGCCGCCTTAGGTCTGGCCTGACTTCGCGTGCCTCGGCAATCATTTTGTGGACATGCCGAAGCCCTTGTGTTGCAAACATTTCCGGCGGCACCGGAATAATTACGTAGTCAGATGCAATTAGTCCTGCCCACGCAAGCAGATATAGGCTCGGCGGAAAATCCAACAAGACGATATCGAATGCTTTGCATTCATCACCTATGAATTCGAGCAGGCTGGTCTGGTGTGGCTCCCATGCGTTTCGGACGGGGTTGTTCAATGGGTCACTGAATTCATTGTTGGCAACTATCGAAATGTTCTTTAGTTCGGTTTCCAAAATCAGATTGGAACTATCCGCCAAGAAGAATTCGTCTGCGAACAATGAGCCGACTGTAGAATCCAGAGCAAGGTTTTCGCCAACGTTTGGGCCAAGAAAGAAGTTGGTGGCTGACCCTTGAGGATCAAGGTCAATCACGAGCACTCGCAAGTTGAGTGCCGCGAACGCACCGGCGAGATTTACAACGCTTGTTGTTTTACTTGGACCGCCCTTGCGATTGGTGATTGCGACTACGTCTGGCATTTTTACTTTGAGATTGCACCAAGCAATTCCAGATAACCAATTGAAATCGCTCACGATACAGTCTCACGAATTTAAAAGGTGGTCAATAAATACTTCCAATTGAGACTCGATTCAAAAATGCCGTGCCATATCAAACGTTTGCTGATAACAAGGTTTAAGTTTGTTAAATCAGCGAAATGCAAAATGAGGATGCCAGTAACGCAATATGAAACCGCGTTGCTACGCAAAACGAGAACGCAATGAACGCAAAATCAGGTCTCTTGGCACGCAAAACGAAACCGTTTTCCTTTCGTAACTCGCCATGATCATTGAAGAATTCAAGTCTGTACTCTGTACAAGAAGTACAAGAAACACTGTGGGGTGATTTTTGAAAAACAGTACCTGTCTAAAAAGCAACGCCGAGGACTGGCCTGCGAGCAAGGTCACAAGTTTTGGCAAAGACGAAATGAACCTTTGCGAGCTGCCATTCGCGTTGTTGTCGGATCGTGCAAACGGTGTCAATGTGCTTCACTTCGACATCGACGAGAAGCATCACGGTTGGGGGAAGAGTGTTAAGGGAAGCCTGACAGTTACCGGTGACGCTGTGTACGGGCTGCCCACAGCGAAAGATGAGGAGATCTATCTGGCGGCGATGAAAATTGCACACGAACACAATGCCTTCTCAACACCAGAAGTTAAGTTTTCGCGAGCAGCTCTCTTTGAATTGATGGGTTGGCCCAAAAACGATTGGGCCTACGCTCGTCTGGCCAAAGGCATGCACCGCCTTGTCGGCGTCCGGCTCCACTATCAGAACGTATGGCGAGACAACAGTGACAAGCAATGGCGAGACCAAGGAGCCTTCGGCATCCTTGAGTCGTTTAAGTTCCGTGACAGCCGAGTGATTGGCTCAAATGGCTCATTTGAGGAGAAGCAGTCTTCGTTTCGCTGGAGCTCCGTATTGTTCGAGAGCTTCAACGCGGGGTATTTAAAAGGAATCGACTATGGATTGGTGCGAGAGCTTAAGCCGACCGCTCGCCGGCTGTACCGCTATCTCGACAAGCACTTCAACCCGCCAAAGAAGCGACGAGTAAAACTTGACCTTGGTCGTTTGGCGTATCAGCATATTGGCGTAAGTCGGAACATTAAGCTGAACAAAGTTAGATCATCCTACATCGAGCCCGCTGCTCATTCGTTGATTGAAGCAGGGTATCTAAGGAGCTGCCAGTTTGAGCGTGTAAAGCGAGGCATGGCTAACGTCGTGTTTGACCTAGCGGGATCTAAAGCCAGCTCTCCGGTCGTCAAAGCGATTCCAACAAACGACTCAAAGCGGCTGCTAGCCGCTTTAGGTAAGCGGGGGATCGAGACGGCTAAAGCGTTGGCGTTTGTGAGTCAGTATAGCGAGCCTCAGATCCGAGACGCTTTACTGGCGATGGACGAGCAGCTTCACAAGCGAGTCGCGATTCGACTTCCATCCAAATGGATGGAAAGGGCACTCGCTGATGGCTATCGTGCATCGGCAGAACTTCAAAGAGCTGCTAAGCGACCTGAGCTAAAGATATTCAAATCGAAGCGGCGAGGGAAATAAAAATCCCCCCGAATCTATTCAGGCGACAGAGAACACTCGGCCTCCAGCAAGCCAATCAGCTCCTTGATTTCACTCGCTGAGTACCTTTCTTGAATCCACTGTTTCAACAGCGTCGGATTTGGCGTCGCTTTAGAGTCGAAAATGCATATTCCTCGGGTTTCAGCAGTGTTTTCAAGTCCAATATCGTCCACTTGAAAAGCCCGCTAACAGCAATGTTTGCGGGCTTTTTTTGTTGCCTTTGGCGGCGGCCAGCCAAAAATTATTCTGCCTCCTCAGAAGAATTTGTGGGTAAACTCTGGCTCAGGTAGCGCGTCTAAACTGCGATATAGTATGGTTTCATAGGCATTTTGGGTTCTGAGCCCGTAGGACTTTCTGGTTACCAGTTTTGCGTTGTTGAAACCTTCGACTACGCCCGAAGATAGCTTGCCCTCAGCGCGAAACCAGTTCAATAATAACTCTCGTTTCGAACGTAGCGTTCGGGCGACTGCTTTGACGGGCTCAATCTTGCTACGCATCGCGCATCGAGAAACTTTCCGGCGCAGGCCCGGATACCGGTACCTCCAGAACTGCTGAAATTCTTCTTTCGTCAAATAGCTGCCAATGCTCTTGAGGTTGTATTGCAGCAGTTCGCTTAGTTTGACGACCTGCTTGTCGCTGAGATTCTCAGGACGCTTCAGCAACAACCAACGCTCACCTTTAAGGACTTCTTCATAACCATCGGCCTTGAGTTGCTTGGCCTTAGCAGCACGCACCTTATCAATCGCTTTGCCGATTTTCTGCACCACGTGAAATCGGTCCAAGACGTGAATCGCTTGAGGCGCTTTCTTGGCGATCACTTTCAAATAGGCTTGCCACATGTCACTACAGATGAATTGCAATTTCTTGGTGCGTTCTTTTCCCAAGATGCGAAAGAAACGCAGCAAAGTCTTGGCCGTACGGTTGGGGCCGATCTACAGCAGGCGTTTGTGTTGTTGATCGATCTGATAGACCCGCGTTTGATGCTTGTGCCCTTTCTTCCATTGCACTTCATCGACACCAATGGACTCAATGCCTGCGAGAAATCACTGATACTCGTTCGCCAAGTGATTCTTGCCAGTGGCCCATGGAGTCCATTCGACTTTTACGCCGCACTTCTGGCAGTGGACACGGCGGCGAGCATAGATCAAAACGACCGGAATCATCCACAGCGGAATAAAGTCAAAACGCCGTGCCGCTAAAGTGTCGTAGCAAGCCTCGGGCTTATTGCAAACGGAACAACGGGGCTTGCTGTTGCTACGGGCACGCATGTTGACTTCGATGGTTCGCTGGTCATTGGAAAACTCTGCCGAGACAACCACAAACGGCTTGTAATTGGTGACGCGATTGAGGATAGTTTTAAGCGGTTGTCAGTTGAAAGCTTGCCGTACCAACAACACTCACAAGGTGCTTTTTTCCCTCATCGTATTTTGATTTGAAAAGAGGCTTCGTCGCTCTGGCATCCACCGGGGCTCACCCCCGGCGAAGCGAATGGACCTCGACGGATGACAGAGAGATGAAGCCGGTGCCAAACCATTAAAGCTTCCAGCTCCACCCCCCCGCACCAAAAACATTCGTCGATCAGAGTCCTGAGGGGCTCAAGCGGAGGCTAAAAAATAGCTTAAATCACCCACAAATTCTTCCGAAGAGCCCACTTTTCCTTTATCTTTCTCCGATATTCCCAATACTCAACCCCCGGCAACCATAGACCATGAGCAAATTTCTTTTTCTTACAGGGGTTGGCCGCAGTGGGACGACCGTGTTTCGGACCAGCATGGGGTTGCACCGCGGAATTACCTACAACGGAAAAGAGAACAACATCGTTCAAGACATCCTCGATGTTGCCGAGCGTAACTGCACCCAGCCATCACGCAAACTGGCGATGGCGGTAAACCAAAACCGATACGACGGGATATTTCGCAATACGATTCAGTCACTGGTCTGGCCCGATTCAGCGACAATCCCAGCCTTAAACGGAATTTCAAACACCGCTGCGCTGACCAACAACAGTCATGCAGGCAGCGCCCCCTGGCCAACTTTGATGGCGGCAATCAATATTAAAGGAAGCCAACTGGGCTACCTCCTGCAGGTGTTTCCAGACGCCAAAGTGGTATGTTTGGTCAGGAATGGAGTTGAGGTGATTTCTTCCCGGATGCGTTACGAATCATTTGCCGGTAACTCATTCGAGTCTCATTGTAGAGTTTGGAATCGTAGCCATGATGTCGTTCGATGGGGTGAGAAAAATACGGACAATTTCCGACTGTTCCGCCACGAATGGTTCTATCAACCCGAACGGCTCAAGGAAAAACTGGACTCACTTTACCGGTGGTTGGAAATTGATCCAGATGATGCTCCGCTGAAATCGATTACAGGAGAACTGAGACACCCGACTGGGAGCGACCCGACAATGGACGAAAACAATTTCGCAACTTCTTCGGTTCAGCAGAAACAGGAATACTTTCAGGCTAAAAGTGCTCGATGGACTGACTGGAGTCCGTCGCAACGTGCGACGTTCACCGATCAGTGCCAGGCATTTATGCAGTTGATGGGGTATGCGATTCCGTGGCAGTAGAGCATTAACCTCAATCAATGTTGCCAACCTTAAAACATCCAGTACTCCGGATCGCGCACGAGGTAATCGGCCTGCGGGACCCCGAACCCGAATCGGTTGTCCTTCCCTTGAGGACCACGATCCTCGCAGTGTTTGGCCAGAAGCTGTCGCATCGTTTTCAAGTCTCTCAGCGACTGGTCTTCGGGGCGACTGGACAGAATGCAGGCCACCAATCCGGCTGCTGCCGGCGTTGCCATCGAAGTTCCTGACATCAGCTGGTATTTATCTCCCGGTACCGTTGACAAAATTTTCTCACCCGGCATCGCGATGTCCACCTCCGGCCCGCCGCTGGAAAATGTGGCAATCCGTCCATCAGCGCGATAGGCGGCCACGCCGATGGTATGAACCGACGCTCCGGGATGATCCACCGTAGAATCGCCGCCATGAAAACCACTGTTGCCGGCTGCGGCGACGGGGATAATTCCTGCTTCGCACGCCTCGCGCAACGCGTTTTCCTGCCCCTGATCAAAACCACCGCCCAAAGACATACTTAACACACACCCCGTGTAGTCCTGTTTGCGCTGCATCCACTCTTTGGTTGCAGTGCGAATTCCGCGTTCGATCCACGCCGAAGATCCCGATCCATTGTCGCCCAGTACTTTGATGTGCGCCAGAGACGCATCGTAGGCCCAACCCACGACGCCGATATCATTGCTGATCGCGGCAATGATCCCCGCACAATGCGTTTGGTGAGAATTACGATCGGTGCCAGCCCGGTCATTGGTGAAATTGTACGTAAACACCGGTTCGGGCAGGTCCTCGTGGTTAGGTACGCCGGTATCCAAGATAATCACCAGTACACCTTCGCCGGTACTGCGCCGCCACGCTTCGGGCATGTTGCGTTCGCGCGGCCCCCAGTCGGTCTGTTGGGATAGCGCCATCGCAGTCAAAGGGGGGCTGTCGATACGTACCGGTGGGATATGAAATTCGTTCATTGGTCTGCTCGTTTACAAGGGAATTGTGAGAGTGTAAATTCAGTTTTGGATAAATCGCGGAACGCGGTATCAACGACGCAGTAGCGAACTGATGCGTTCCAAATAGGGCACGTGAGCCGCAGGTTGTTTCAGTTGAAGGCGCTTGAACTCCTGTTGCACTGCGCGGGCAAAAGGTTGCCAGGAGTCCAAATCGGCCCCCAGAGTTAGTCGATTCATGCGCTGCAACCCGGCGGTGATTGCGCCTGTCTGTTTGATTTGACCGGACTTGCACAGCTTGGCCATCTGTAGAAAGTTCTCTGCGACCTGAAGAGATTTGCGTTTTGCAGCCACCGGTAACTGATCCACCGCCGTCGTCACACTCCGGTCAAAACCGTCGTCACGAAAAGGAGGTGCCGGTTGTGTCCCGGCTCCATCGTCCGCGGGTATGTCGGTTTGACCGATCTGAATCGAACGCTTGATTTGCCGGGTCGTGATTCTGCCCTCGATGACTTGTTGAGCCAGCAGGAGAACAACGATTTCTTTCTGGTCCCGGCAACCCGCCACACAGATCAGCTCCCGACCTTCGTTGACTTGTCTGTACTCAAGATCGACCGGTTGTAGCACAATCCAGAACGGCGTCTCATTGGCCTCAATTTTTGCTTTGAGCGTCAAAAGGCGACCGGGCTGGGTCCGGGTTGGTCCATCGATCGCCAACGTGCCGCCGGCCTGGAACGCCCACAGGTCGCCTCCAGTGGCTGCCATCAGGGCAGCAGCCACCAAGCCCCATCGACAAAGCGCGTCGATTCTTCTGGTAATTGCATTGAACATCGTTTCTTTTTCGGTTGAATTAGTGTTGGTTGTGCTGCGTCCGATCGTTGGGACATCCCTGTCCGAATGACCGAATGAGCGGACTTTTCCGTCAAACAGGCTGACAACCTATCCCTCGTTTGGTTGCGAATGAGGGCAGTCCTCTTGATTGGTACGTTGACAGTTTTCCGAATCACCGCCGCACGTTTCGGCACAGCAAGTCTCGTTGACAACTTGCACACTGCCGAATAATTCTGCAATTTGCTTGACGATTTCGATCAGCGTTGGGCCGTTGACCAAGAACCACTGCAACAGTTTCATCAAACTGTCGACGATAGGCGCGCCGTTGACATCGTGAGCCACCATCATTACGCCCGTGGAGTGGCCAAACGTGCGTGCCTCCTCCATCGATCGTTGATAAACGGTCTCGAAAATTGCGTCATCCTGAAGCGCGATTAACAGCAGGGCCTGATGACTCGAAGACGCCGTCCGTTTGTGCTTGCGAATTGCGCGGCGTAGCAAAGCGCGTTGAATTTGAGGTCGTGATTTCATTGGAGTCTTCCGTTGAGGTGAAAGTTTGTTGTTCACCTATCTGTTTCACACTTCCGCGTCATCTGTGTCAGATTTTTTCCAGAAAGATTGTTTTTCCAGTACTTGCGGCAAGAACCAAAAAAGATGGCACTCGATTGTCCCTGTCGAGAAACTAACAGAAACCTTCTACGCCCATTCACCTAAATGAAAATCACCTATGGGAAACGCCGTTTACAAAATTACTACGCTGCTGACCTGCACGTTTATCCTCGGGACCGTCCAAATGAGCGATGTATTCTGGGTCTTGACTGCATCAACCTCGATGGGTGCGATTGGGG
>CALCJM010000166.1 GCA_937967505.1 uncultured Pirellulaceae bacterium
CGCCAGTGTCGCCGTCGTGATGATGGTCAACTGGTCACCCAGCGTCAAATCCATCCCCAACACTTGGGCAATGAAGACGGCCGCGACGGCCTGGTACAAACTGGTTCCATCCATGTTGACTGTCGCACCAATCGGGAGGACAAAACTGGCAACCTCCCGATCGACCCCCAGATGCTCTTCAACGCGTTCCATCGTAACCGGCAACGTCGCGGCACTGGAACTGGTGGAAAACGCCAACATCTGAGCCGGAGAGATTCCCTGAAAAAAAAACTGATAGCTTTTTCCGGTCAGTGTGACCACCGCCAACGGATAAACGACAAACATCATCACCGCCAGTCCGGCCACGACACAGACGCCGTAGTACAGCAGCGCCAACAGCAACTGCGGATCCTCGGCTTCGACAACCAAGGCAGCCAATAACGCCAGCACGCCTAGGGGAGAGGCACACATGATCAGATCGATCAGCTTCAGAATGACTTCGTTAACGCCGTCGAAGAATTGTTTGACGGGCAACGCCTTGACGGGATCGACCAGAATCAACCCAACGCCAAAGAAGATTGCAAAAAAGATGACTTTCAACATCGAACCGTTGTCCGAAGCGGCGGCCAGAAAGTTCGAGGGCACAATCTCAACCAACGGCGTCAACGGGCCTTTCTCCTTCTGGTCGCTTGCTGCGGCCTGTTTCTGTCCGGCTTTGGCGCTAAACTTTTCCACTAGGTTTTCACGTGTGTCGTCGTTAAGTGTATTTCCGGGAGCGGCAAAGTTGACAACCAGCAATCCAATCGCCACGGCGATGATGGTGGTCAACACATACAGGCCCAGTGTCCGAAACCCCATCCGGGACAGTTTGGAAAGGTCTTGCAGGTCGGACACGCCTTTGACTAAAGAGGCCACAATCAGCGGAATCGCGATCATCTTCAGGGAATTGATAAATAGGGTACCGAAGGGTTTGACCCAGTCGATAACGATTTGTCTGGCGGGAAAACCGGGACCGTCCAGCATTGAAGCAACCAGCCCCATCAGGACCCCCACAACCATGCCGATGAGAATTTTCCAGTGTAGGGCGAGTCCGCGCATCAGTTCTCCGAAAGCTGTCGATTCGACTTCAAAGACTTGATTATAGCAAAACCGGAACGGCGCGGGCTGTGCGTTGCGTCGTAGTTTTTTCGCCAGCATCAACCGTCGCCCCACCACTATGAATTCGAACCGCAAAACCTGGCATCGCCGGGTAGGCTAATATCGGCGGATGCAACGCACTCACGCCGGAAGCGAAATCTACAATGAATTTGCAGCGGCTCGAAAATCATTCCTTCTGGCCCGATGTCGAAATCCTCATTGTGGCAACCTGTAGAGTCTTCATCGGGGACGGAGTCCAGGCTCCCGAATGAACCACTCGATTGAATTTCACAAGAACGCGATCACAATTCAACAGAGAAAAGTCTTTTTGAGGAATTTCCGGTTTTCAAATAGAAAACCGCCACTTTTTTCCAATACTCTGCCGACCGGTAAGATAAAGCCTGTATTCAAAAGCACGCGGATTACCAGTAAAATACCGCACCACAGGTAAATTAACGCACCATTGGTTGCCCCTGCCGGTGGTCGTTTTGCACTACACCCAACTTACGAACTTTCCCCAATGGAAGACATGACAAAACCTAAAGACGAAATTGAAACACTCATCGTAAAATCAATGAAGGATGTCGCCAAATCCGTGGACGCAACACTGGTAGACGATCTTTCCGAAACAACCCCTTTGTTGAAATCGGGGCTTGATTCGCTGGGCTTTGCGATGCTGGTTGCACAGCTTGAAGAAGAGCTTGGCTACGATCCCTTCGTCAGCTCAGAAACGGCGACCTACCCAACGACTCTGAGGGAACTGGTTGACTTTTACGCTGCCAACCAAAGCTAGTCGCCATGGGAGATTTCCACTCACAACTTGCCACAATTGAACTGGGGACGGCGTACGTCGTTACCAAAAGTGCTCAAGTTCCGCTCACGGAAATCGCCACTGCGCGTCTTCAGGGGAACGCCCAACTTCCGCCGGCCGTGGTCATCTCCTTGCAGGACCCGGTTGATATGCTGCGAGCATTGGTGGCACTCGATGGGGCGGTTGAGAATATTGCCTTGATTTCGGCCGGCACCTCTGACAAGGAGATCGCCAGAAGGATGAACAGTACAGGGGAATACTTGTTGGTGTCCGATCAAGCGGGACGGCCAGACGCGATTACCTGCGATCAATTGTTCAGTCGATTCGCCGGCAAGCGCTTAGTCGGAAAAACCGTCTGGCAGTTGTCAACCTCAGGAACAACATCTTTACCGAAACAAGTGGCGCACTCTTTTGCATCTCTGACGCGTTCCACCAAAGTCGGCGGCGGTAGCGCCTATGTCTGGGGCCAACTGTACGATCCCTACAGGTTTGCCGGTTTACAAGTCTTGCTTCAGGCAGTCCTAGGTGGAAGCAAAATTGCTTTCCCCGATCCCAAAAATGAACTCTCCGATCAGATGTCATTTTTTCAGCATCAGAACGTGAATGCACTTTCGGCCACACCGACGCTGTGGCGAAAACTGTTGATGACCGAACATGCCCATCAGTTACCATTACGTTCCATCACTCTCGGTGGCGAGATCGCAGATGAACGGATACTCAACGCCGTTCAACGTGCTTACCCGAATGCGAAAGTGCGTCACATTTATGCTTCCACCGAAGCGGGCACCGGGTTTTCAGTCACTGACGGCCGGGCCGGGTTCCCCAAAAGCTTCCTAGACCAACCTCTCGGCGGTCTGAAGCTGAAAATCGAAAACGATACCTTGATGATTTTGAATCCGCTGGCCAGTCGCGGCTACATCGGCGAGGACAGTGATTTCGTGGACGAACAAGGATTTGTCAACTCGGGCGATAGCGTCAGGGTTGAAGGAGACCGGGTCGTATTTTTAGGTAGATCCAACGGTGTGATCAATGTGGGGGGCAACAAAGTTTACCCCGAACACGTCGAAAACATTCTGCTGGAGGTCGCCGGCATTAAAATGGTCCGCGTCTTGGGGGTACAGAACTCGATTGTCGGCGCTTTGGTTGTCGCCGAAGTCGTCCCAGACTCATTCGACAATGAGAATGAGATCCGGCAGTCATTGAAACAACTGGCGACCGAGAAACTGTTAAAACACGAACGTCCCGTCAAACTGAAGTTTGTCAGCGGAATTGATCATACAGATAACGGCAAAGTAAATCGACGATGAGCAAAATAGTAATTGTGACCGGCGGTGGACGCGGGCTTGGACTAACGATCGTCCAGGAACTACTCGCAGCCGATTACAGGGTGATCGCGGTTTCACGTACGCTCACCGACGAGATCAAAGCGATCGACAGCGAGAACTTTCGGTTTATCATCTACGACTTTAGTCAGCTGGATGGTATTTACGAACTGTCCAAGCGCATTCAGCGGATCGCCAAAGAGGATTTCGATGGACCAATTTACGGGCTGGTGAACAACGCCGCGATCGGAACCGACGGGGTGCTGGGCACCATGCACGCTTCGGATATCGGCAAGGTGCTGACCGTCAATGTCGAGGCCCCCATCCTGCTGACGAAGTACATCTCACGTCAGATGTTGGTCAAATTGGTCAAAGGCAGGATCATCAACATTGGGTCAATCATCGGCTCGACAGGCTACTCGGGGCTCAGCGTTTACGGTGCCTCCAAGGCCGCGATGGAAGGTTTCACGCGTTCATTGGCTCGTGAGTTGGGCAAACGCGGAATCACGGTCAACGTTGTCGCACCCGGATTCATGACGACGCACATGACGGCAGTGCTGGGCGACGAGAACTTGAACAAAATCAAACGGCGAAGCGCTCTCGGGCAATTTGCCACGACGCAAACCGTCGCCAGCATGGTGACCCATCTGCTCAGTCCATCGGCTGCATTGATTACAGGATCAGTGATTACCGTTGACGGTGGCTCGACAGCTTAATTCGGTTCAAATCCGCACCAGATTATCGTATTAGAAAATAAAGGACCCAGCATGTCGCTAGATGAAATCATCAATAGGTCAACCAACAAGAAGTTCTACGACTATATCGCCGATGCCTGGCAGTATCTGCTGGGACAGAATTTTCATTGGGGTTACTTTCGCTCTCCCGAAGAACCGCTGGATGTGGCGACGGACACCCTGATCGACATGCTGGTCGAACGGTTTGAGCTGACCTCATCCGCCAAACTGCTGGACGTAGGCTGTGGCATTGGTGGACCGGCGCGCTACCTGGCAGAAAAATATGGATGCCACATCACCGGATTCAGCACCAGCCCGGAGGGAATCGAACGCGCCACTCAGGCGGCGGCGGAAGCAAAACTGTCCGGGAATTTGAAATTTGAGGTGAGGGATGCGTTAAACAATCAATTTCCGGCGGAGACTTTTGATTCTGTTTTCTTACTGGAGATGTCGCATTTGATACGCGACAAACAACGGTTGCTGATCGAATCGATTCGTCCACTGAAAGTGGGTGGCGTTGTGTCGCTCTGTGATTTGACGATCCAACGGACACTCAGCGCCAAGGAAATCGTCAAGTACTATCCGGAATTGCAGGTGCTTGAACGTTGCTTCGGGAAGGCACGGCTGGAACCATTAAGCTATTACGAGAAAGCATTTCAGCTTTGTGGTCTTGAAGAGGTCGTCGTTACTGACATTTCTCTGGAGGTGATCCCCACCATCAAGAATTGGCGTGACAATGCGGATGCAAATCGCAGCACACTTACGGAACATGTTGAACCCAAGGATGTTGACGACTTTATCCAGTCATGTGACATCCTGCAGCGTTTGTATGAGTCCGGGATTTGGGGATATGGAATGATCAGCGGTAAAAAGGTCTCGGGAGCCGAGATCGTCTTCGATGAAACGTTTGATACTGCCCTTTTTTAATGGTGAACAACAGGTGAAGCCTTTCCGGGAACAATCACCCGTCATGCTCTGCCATTTTTTAAACAAGACAAAATAGCGATGGAAAAACTTCAAATCGTACTTTTTGGCGGCGGCGGCGGTGCAGTCGAAATCGCACGATACATCACCCAGATGGCGCATGATCCCGAAACGGGGGCCAAGCTTGAGGTTTCTGACCTACTGGATGAGGGCGTGGGGCGGGTCGCGGATCTTGAATTGGTCACGGGAAACTCGATCGCCGTGCACAAGGACGCCAAGTCCATCGAACGCTTCAGTGAAAAGAAGTTCGTGATTACCCTTGGACATACCCCCCTGCGGGACCACAAGTACCTGGCACTCAAAGAAAAAGGTGCCCAATTTTTTACCGTCGTTCATCCGACAGCGCACGTCGCCGAAACAGCCAACTTGGGTGATGGCTCAATCATCTCACCGTACTGCTTGGTAGGTGAATTGGCTCAAATAGGAGACAATAATTTTGTTAACGTGCGCTGCACCATTGGACATGACGTTGTCATCGGGCGCTCGGGGGTTTTCTCGCCGCACACCGTTTTAAGTGGAACATCCAGTTGCGGAATGTCGGTGTTCGTGGGGGCGGGGGGCACTGTCAACCCGGGGATTGCGGTCGGTGATCATGCGACCTTAAACGCCGGGGCCATCGTTGGAAAAAATGTTGCGGCCGGTGGCTTTGCATTTGGAAACCCTGCCAAAACGACCAAAATGTTCAACCCCGACACCGGACAATCTCTGTTTGGCACGTAACCGGTTGAGGACTACCGCTCCGAATCAGTTTAATGAAATTGAAGTTCATAGGCCTCCCAACAAGTGATCAGTTGCATGGACCGACAATCTGTCTGCATTTATGGTGCCGGTGGGCACGCCCGTGTTGTTGCCGATGCCATTGAGTCAACCGGGCGAACGATCGGTGCCTACCTAGACGAAGACCGCGAGATGGTAGAGACCTCTGGTGGCCGCTGCCTGCCCGGAATTGAGCTTGCGGGGCCGGAATTTGTTGCCCCCGACCTGCCAATCATCCTGTCTTTCGGCAACAACAGGGTCCGGCAAAAACTGGATCAAAAATTGACGGTCTCTTTCACGACTGCTGTTCATGCTAGTGCTGTGGTTTCCGGCAAAGCGGAGATTGGGATAGGCACGGCTGTGTTTGCCAATGCGGTTTTGCAGCCAAACGCTCGTGTCGGCCGGCACGCTATCATCAATACCAAAGCCAGCGTGGACCATGACTGCGTGATCGAGGACTTTGCCCACATCGCTCCTGGTGCGACATTGTGCGGCAACGTGCACGTGGGCGAAGGATCACACATAGGTGCCGGAGCCACGGTTATCGAAGGAATACGAATTGGTAAGTGGGCGACCGTCGGTGCAGGAGCAGTAGTCATTCGGGACGTACCAGATTTCTCCACCGTTGTCGGCTGTCCGGCAGCTCCTGTTAAAAGCAGCGGCTGACTGTTGCCCAGCATGCTGTCGCCAGCACCACCGCGCCGCGCTCCATCGATGTGATCGGGATAGCGCGTCTCCTCATTCTTTTTGTTCTCAAGCTGAAAGGAAGAGGATGGATTCTCAACAACGACGCCGGAAATTAGAACGCCAACGCCGGACGCCCCGTTCCGCGCAACTACTGCAAGCATCCAGCCAATAGAGCAAGTAGGGTGGCGTCAAGCCAATCCAACGCGCAGCGTTATTGCGCCGACCCACCATCATGCCTTTTTTAGTTTTCAAAGACTTGCGTGTTGGTTGAGCGCTTGGGGAATTGGCTTCTTGGGGTTGTTCTGACCATATCACTCTGGCGGCCTGTCAGTTGGCTAAAGCGACGCTTTGGCTCGCGCCTGTTTCTTGCGATCGGTTTCTTTTAGCAACTGTTTTCGCAACCGCACCTTCGTAGGAGTGACTTCCACCAGTTCGTCGTCCTCGATGTATTCCAGAGCGGCTTCTAGGGAGAACTGTCGGGCCGGTTTAAGGATCAGGGCATCGTCGCTGCCCGATGCCCGCATGTTGGTCAATTGCTTAACGCGCGTTGGATTGACTGGCAGGTCGTTGTCCCGCGCGTTTTCACCAACAATCATTCCTTCGTACACTTCATCGTTGGGCCCAACGAACATCTCGGCGCGCTGTTGCAATGAAAACAGGGCGAATGCATTGGACTTGCCACCAACCATTGACACCATCATGCCATTGGAGCGACTGGGGATGTCGCCACTGGAGGGGCGAAATTCAAGAAATCGGTGGTTGATAATCGCCGTACCGGCTGTGGCATTGAGCAACCGCGTTCTCAGGCCAATCAATCCACGCGAAGGAACGATAAAACGCGCCAGTGTGAAGTCGCCGCGAATATTCATTTCCTGCATCTCGCCACGGCGATTCTGAACCAGTTCCATGACGCTGCCGAATTTGTCTGTGGGAACTTCAATCGACAGCGTCTCAAAAGGCTCGCTCATCACGCCGTCAATTTTTCGCATCACGACCCGGGGTTTTCCGATCGACAGTTCGAATCCTTCGCGACGCATGGTTTCAATCAGCACTGCCAAATGCAAAATCCCACGTCCGGCAACCGCAAAAGAGTCGCCACTTTCCATTGGGGTGACCCGCAGCGCCACGTTGCGGTCAAGTTCCTTCATCAGTCGTTCACGCAACTGTCGGCTGGTGACATATTTTCCTTCCTTACCGGCCAGCGGAGAACTGTTGATCGTGAATACCATTTCCAGCGTCGGTTCATCCACCGAAATCCTTGGCAGCGGATCGGTGATCTCCAAATCACAAATTGTGTCCCCGATCTCAATTCCTTCGATACCCATCAACGCCACGACCTCGCCGGCTTCGGCACGATCGACTTCGACGCGTCCCAGTTTATCAAACACATTGACGCTCGCGATTTTTGCTTTTTGCACCACACCATCCGCTTTCAGGACATTGACGGACTGGCCTTTCTTGATCACGCCGCTTTCAATGCGTCCAACGGCAATGCGTCCTACAAATTCGGACCAGTCCATCGTTGTGGTCAGCATACGAAACTGGCCGGGTTCAATTTTCGGTGGTGGCACGTGTTCCAGTACAAGGTCCAACAGTGGGTTCATATTGCCCTCGAACTGGTCGATTTCAGATGTGGCAAAACCCTCTTTGGCGGATGCGTAGATGAAATGAAAGTTGTCCAGGTAGTGCTCGCCACCCATTTCCACGATCAATTCCATGGCTTCATCGACCACTTCTTCGGTTCGGGCGTCGGGGCGATCGACCTTGTTGACCACCACAATCGGTTGCAGTCCCGCCTCTAGGGCCTTGCCCAAGACAAAACGGGTTTGCGGCATCGGACCTTCGGCAGCATCGACCAGCAACAGCGCACCGTCTGCCATCTTCAACACGCGTTCGACCTCGCCACCAAAGTCGGCGTGTCCCGGGGTGTCAATAATATTGATCTTCACGCCACAGTAAGGCAGCGCAATATTTTTGGCCAAAATGGTGATCCCGCGTTCTTTCTCCAGATCGCCTGAATCCAGAATACGCTCCCCCTGCAACTGGGCCTCACGAAACTGGTTGCTCTGTCGCAACAGGCAATCGACGAGAGTGGTTTTGCCGTGATCGACGTGGGCAATAATCACAATGTTGCGGATATCTTTTCGTTGGGTCATGGAGAGCCAGGGGGTGGAGGATCAAAAATCTCTGTCATTTTTGACAAAGAGCCGCTTCTTTCGGGTTCTGCTACGTTCGGTGGCAGATGATAATCCGTTCACACGCTTTGCGGAAGGTTGTTTGCCGGATTGGCCACGCTTCCCCCGAACCGCCTCCACGATCCACACCGTTGATATGAATACAAGGTCCTCCATCACAACATTCTGGCTGCTGTCACTCGCGATGGTCGCGAGTCCACTGCTGGTAGGCTGCCGGGCCGGTGACGACAACTTACCACGAGATCAGCCGCGCGACACCTCCACCACCGCTGGAGCGGGAGCCCGGATTGACGGAGACCAGCCGCATACCTCCCAATCGTCGGGATCGTCCAAGTCCAACAACATGCTCAAAACGATCACGATCAACGGTCAGCCGGGGCTGGAGTTTGGCAACACGCGATTCGAATTGGTGACACGCAACGATTTGGTGAACCAGTACATTCCGGTTGGGCAGACGCTGGAGAACTGGCAGGCGATGTTTGTGATTCGACGGTTTCCGGAACTGTCCACTCCCCAAGAGGCCATCGATAACGTGGTTGAAAATCTGATCGAACAGGGCGCGGACCAGAAATTAATCAGCGTTACCAAGGGCAGTCGGCCTGACCGGGAACTGGCGATCGATTTTATCATCTGGACAGAAGACAAATCGTTGACAGAATTCAATGTTCACTTCTACCGCAATGTTGACGGTAACATGATTGCCAAAATGTATTTGATGCGTGGCTACGGCCGGACAGGCCATGATGAACTCAGTTCCACCATCATCAGCAGCCGCCAGTTAATCGTGGACAGCGTGTTGGATTCAGAGTTTCCCGTATTTATCCCGTAGCAGCCGGACGGCTTACAAACAAGAAAAGAGGCCATTTGTGGCGCGAGTTGTATTGGCGATGTCCGGAGGCGTGGATTCCAGTGTGGCGGCCCACCTGTTGATCGAACAGGGGCACGAGGTAATCGGTGTGTTTATGCGGCACGGCGAAAAAGCAGTTACCGCCTGCGCGATCGATGGCAACACGGAATCGTCACCGTTGCTGCCGGTGTTGAACAACCGCGCCGATCACAAACAGGGCTGTTGTAGCGCGTCCGATGCCGAGGACGGACGACGCGTTGCCGAGCGACTGGGGATTCCGTTTTATGCGTTGAATCTGGAAGAGGAGTTCCGGGGCATCATCGATTATTTTGTTGACGAGTATTCCGTGGGGCGCACACCCAACCCCTGCGTGATGTGCAACAACAAGATCAAATTCGGAAAACTGTTCGATTACGCGGACAGTGTCGGGGCAGAATTTCTTGCCACCGGCCACTACGCACAGCTGCATCGCGACGGTGACAACTTGCGTTTGGTCCGCGGTACAGACGCGGGCAAGGACCAGTCCTACGTGCTGTTTGGTATCAAGCAGAAGTATCTTGACCGGATGCTTCTGCCGGTGGGCGGATACGAGAAACCAGCCATCCGTGCGATCGCGGGAACGTTGGGGTTGAATGTAGCCGAAAAGAAAGACTCGCAGGAGATTTGTTTCGTGACCTCCGGCAAACACGATCAATTCGTCCGTCAGCGGCAGGATGATGCAATTTCCACCGCCGGCGACATCGTGACCGCTGACGGAACGGTTGTTGGCCAGCATCCCGGCATCGAAGGATTCACGATTGGTCAGCGACGCGGGATTGGGGTGGCGATGGGCGCACCCTACTTTGTCACGCACATTAACGCAGCCCGGCGACAGGTTGTGATTGGTCCCGAAGCCGAGTTGGGACGAAAGAATCTAACAGCCAACGCCACCAACTGGTTGGTCAAAATGCCCGCAGGTCATTTCCAATGTCACGCCCAGATCCGTTACAACAGCACGGCCAAACCGGCGACGGCCACGCGATTGGAAGGAGATCGGCTATCCATCGAATTTGATGTGCCACAAAAAGGTGTTGCTCCGGGACAAGCGGTCGTCTGCTACGGTGGTGACAATAACGAACAAGTGCTTGGCGGTGGCTGGATCGAGTAGCAGAGGCAATCCAACGCGTAGTGCTATTTTGCCGATCCACTGCTACCTTGATTGGGGCGGTGGTGAGGCCGGATTGGACCGGCGTAAAACTTGAACGGCGCGAACCTTGAAGGGTTCACCCTGCGGCTCTACAGCGCTGCCGGTTTCCAGTTTAAGGAGAAACTATTCTTGCACAAATACCTTTTTGAAGGTGCTTTGGATCGCGTTGTTTTCATGTTCGTGCGCCGGGATCGTTTTCAGCACCAACCAGTACGCATCACGCGCGTCCAGCTCTTGATCAATCTCGTAGACCAGTTGCATAATGCCGTTGCCCCTGATGCGTTTCCGTAAAGACTTTAGTTTCACCCGGGTGTCGGTGTTTTGCAGTTCGACAAACACATCCGCAGGTTGCCGTGACTCGTACTCAACCTCGAAACCAATTTTTCCCGAACGTGGAATCGTATTCGGGAACGAGTGGGAAATGACACCGTCCTGCCTAGGGCTGCCCCATGGGTGGACATCGACACCTTTGAATCGCGCCAGACCTAATGAATCATTGTTGATCGAAGAAGCCGCCAGCCCCACGTAAAACGCCGACTTGAATGGAGCAGTTGTCTCACTAATCTTCTCCCAGTTGCAATCGTTACTGGAGGAAATGTAGCAACTTACCGACCTGCCGCGTTTCTCCATTCGCAACCAGTAAGGTGCGCGCAGCTTCCGTTGGTGAAGCGTCTTGCTTACCTCGCCAACCCCCGGGCGAGTCTCGGATTTCAGTCCATCCCGGTTTGATATTGAAACCGATACAAACGCAGCGCTGGGGTCCAGCGATTCGCGTAGCATCAAACCAGCTTTCACGGGGTCTGCCGAAATATCCTGGGCCATCACCAAAACGGTCGCCGACACATCGCCTTGCATTTTTTGATAGACGTACCGAAACGCATCTTCCGACTGATCCCAATCATTGCCGGTCGCCCTCACGCGAAACGTTTGAAACTGATCGTGGTAGCCAGTGTTTCCGGTCGTCGGTACTTTGCCCAAATCTCCCGATTGCCAGGGGGCCGGCGCTGGAGTCGCAGCTATCGCGCGATTCTCTTTTTCGACAACCGCGCGAATGTGTTTGTTAAATGCTGCTCCATCAAAGGGGACGATGACGATTTTGCTACCGTGATCGTCATCGCCCCGGTCCCTTCCCTTATGGACATCGATGACCGAAAAATTAAAACATTTGACTAGGCCGTCTTCGGTATAGACCGTTGGGCGCTGCACCGTAGACCAGCGGTTTCGGACACCATCGGCGTAGCGAAAGATTTCTTTGTCTTTGTGAAAGGCAAGGCCCCGGTCAGTCCAATTGTGGATGCCGTCTTCAGAAGTCAGGTGATAGGTTGTGTCTTGCCCGTGAAAGTTAACCACGATGTGGTATAACCCGTCGCTGTACCAAACCGTTGGGTCTTCCATTTTGTATTGAGGGATACTGGCGAGTCCCTTCCACGCTTTGTCTGCCAGAATTTTATAAGGCCCCAGAATACCGTCGTCGCTGATCATCGGTGCGCAGTAACGCGCAATCAACATGTACCGTCCACCGGGGCGAATGATGATCATGACGTTGGCCATGTGCCCTACCGTACCGGCCCGGACAGCTCCATCGTTTAGCTCGTTGTAACGGGCCAACCCGCCGGGGAATCCATTGGGATCGACCTGTAATGGCCCAAGGTGTTCCCAGGGGCCAGTAGGCGAATCAGAAACGAACACGTTGCCGGGAGTTACCTCGCTGGAAATCATCGCATATCGCCCGTCATGCATGCGCAATCCGACGACGTTATGGCCGCTTCCCTGATTCCAGTGCGGCCAAGCCATCCCCAGGTCTTTATACGGCCCTAGGAGATTGTTGCTGACCGCGTGTATCCCTTTGGAACCTTTGTTCCACCCTTTACTGTGCGGTAGGCTTTGACTCCAACGACTTGCGTATAAATGGTATTTTTGATCGTCGTCCTTGACAATCTTCCCGTCCCAATAGCACCAATTCTGCATGGTGGAATCCTCCAGACCATTATTGATGTCACGCGGTAAGACATTCTCGGTGCCCCAGATGTCACCGTGAACCAGACCATCGGTTGGCTCAACAGGCTGAAAAAAATCCACCAAGGATTTTTGACCGTTTTGACCGTCTAGGGGAGGCGCAACGCCGGGAGGTGGTTCCATCCCCGGCAGCGCAGAAGCGCAGAGGACAAAAATCAAAAATACGGTGACTGGTTTTGAGAGTGGGGAGTTCAACATGCGGCCTACTTCCGTACCGGTGCGGGGACCTTGTCTTCGAAACGAATACGAACGGGATATGCCAGTCCATACCCGGGTTTTTCGGGCATGTCAATTTCCATCCCTCTGGGCGTCGATTGCCAATGAAGTTCTTCATCGACGCCCAACAGGGACACGGATGTGATTTTTGACAGATCAGCCCCCGCGAGCGTTTTGATCACGGCCTTCTCTCCGGGCCAATCAAGAAATGTCGCGAAGAGGGTTATGTTTTCCTTGTCGCGCGTAAATCGAATATCATCTTTTGTCCCAATGTATTGCTTACGACCATGTTTGTCTTTTTCCGTCCAGCGTTTCCCCAGTTCTCCAAATACTTTGTAGGGGCGCGTCGCATAAATGGCTTCGCCACAAATCGTTAACCATTTCCCCAGTTCCCGCATCATCACTTTCTGATCTTCCGGAAATGTGCCATCCGGTTTGGGGGCAAATGAGAGCATCAGGACACCGCGTTTGCTGACAATATCTACAAATTGATCGATGATTGTATTGGTAGGTTTGATCGCGACCCCGGGAACGAAGGACCAGTTGTGATCATCGTACACACAGTCATCGGTCTGCCAGACCATGTCGGCGATATCATCCATGCCGCCACGTTCGAAGTCGCGCACGGCACCACCCTCAACCCACGTTTTCCAACCTTTGTAATTCAACACAACTTCGGGCGATTCGAAACTGCCCTTCCCGGCGTCGATTGCGCTGTTGTAGTAATGAGCGCCAAATTCTCTACGGCGCGACTCAAAAATTTCCAGATTCATTCCCCAGTCAAAGTAATACAGATCAGGCTGGTACAGATCGGCAAGCTCTTTCGTGCGTTCCAGCCAGCGATTGAGATCTCTTTCGCTTGGTGCCGATGCCGCACGAGAGCGTTTTATCCATTCCCGTCGCGGTTCGTCTGCATTGAATCGCATCTCCTGCGCCCCGGCCTGGATGACGGGATTCCCGTAGAGGTCCTGATTCGCAGGGTCCTTCGCATCGTATCCATTGATATGGTTCCATTGAAAAAATGTGCAGTTCCATGCGGTATGGTTGGACACGCCAAACTTTAGTCCCTTGCGGCGGGCTGCTTTGCACATCTCTCCCACGAGATCACGTTTGGGCCCCATGGCAACGGAGTTCCATTTTGACAATTTTGTATCCCACAGGCAAAAGGAGTCGTGGTGTGCTCCCATCATCGTGAAAAATTTTGCTCCACCTTCAACACATAAATCGGCCCATTGGTCCGCATCGAATTTTTCGGCTTTGAACATCGGAATGAATTCTTTGTATCCGAATTCACCGGGGTTCCCGTAAGTTTTCTGATGATGTTGATGGGTCGCCAGCCCCTGATTGTTGCGACTGCTTTGGCCTTCGTGACAGTACATCCAGCGCCCGTACCACTCGCCCGCATGGTCGCCCATGAAGGCTGGCACGGAATAGACACCCCAATGCACCCAGAAGCCAAGTTTGGCATCTTCATACCATTCTGGAGCAGAATACTGCTGCAATGATTTCCAGTCGGCCTCGTAACGCTGACCGTACAAACAACAGTCGGCAGAGAATACCAGTAACAACATGGTGATTCCAAGGACTATTCTGGCTACACTCATTTTAATTTCCACGGGTTCATCCACAGAGTTGTCGTAAAACAGAACTGCTGTAAAAAGCAGTTCACCTTGTATCGAGTATACCGAACTACTGTGGCATCCTCAGCCCTTCAATGACCGGGACCGCTAAAATTTACTGCAAAACCGGTGGCAAGAGGCCACAATGAGAGCTCGAAGGATTAAGCACACGTTTTGGGTGGCTTGAACGAGGCCCGCAGGCTTGAGATTACCAAGCAAGAATCCGGGGTGGCATTGGGTTTGGACATGACGACATACGATGTCGATGATAGCTTGGTGCCCTTTTCAATTTTGCTGACGGTCAATGCGTGGATTAACCCTTACGCGCTTATTTGTAATCTGTTGTTGCAGGTCTGTTTGTTGGTGAGTATGGGTGAGTCAAAATTCCGTTCCCGGCACGAAACAGGCGAGACGTATATTTTTCTGGAAAAAGTTCGACAGCTCCGGTATCCCTAGCACGACGTTATGTAAGATTCAGTTTTCCGATAGGATTCAGTTTTCCGATAGATACCGGAATAATCCGGGACCAACTCCAGTGAAAGTTAACCCATGATCCGAAATGATAACAAGTCGCCTGAATTAACCGATCAAGGTGTCGCATTGCCGGCGATCGATCTTGTCGTACCCACAGGACTGCAGACGGCCACTTTTGCTCTTGGCTGATTCTGGGGCCCGGAAGCCCAGTTTGGGCCTATTGAAGGAATCTACCGTACGCGCGTGGGCTACACCGGTGGCTCGACCACGGACCCGACCTACCGGAATATGAGCGATCATACCGAGGCCATGCAGGTTGATTTTGATCCTGAACAGATCAGCTATGAGGCGCTTGCGAACCTGGTTTGGAAGTCCCATAACCCCTGTGCGACACCCTATAGCCGGCAGTATATGTCTGCGATCTGGTACCACGACGTACAGCAACAAGCGATCGCGCAACGTCTGCGGGATGATTCAAATTTGCGCTTTGACGGAAGAGTTACGACACCGGTTCTGCCACTGACGCAATTCTATTTGGCCGAAAACTACCATCAAAAGTATCGGCTTCAGAGTAAACCCGCGTTGATGAAAATTTTTCACGTCATGTATCCATCGTTCGCAGACTTCAATAACTCGACGACCGCCGCCCGCCTGAACGCTTTTGCCGCCGGCGACGGGACAAGGCGACTGTTTGAACAGGAAGTTGATCTATATGGATTCTCACGTGAACTGCTGGAAAGCACGTTGCGAATTTAGACCATCGTCTGGTCCCCCGACGAAATTACGCTCGGGTGCTCTCACAGAACAGCAGAGTTGTACCGATCAGGAGCAAGGCGGATCAGGAACTGCACGAAAGCATCGAACAACCGACCTTGTTCCGTGCCCACTCCGGACGTTTGGCAAACCACTGTTCGTTTTCGGGTTGTTCGTCATAGGGACGTTTCAGCAGTTGATACAGCTGATCGGTCAGCGCGTTGTCCCCCGCAGTGGCTTTATCGATCGCCAGTTGTGCCATGTAGTTGCGGAGCACATATTTTGGATTGATGGCATTCATCGCAGCCGCGCGATCCGCATCGCTCTGATTGGTTTGACACAACCGGCACTGATATTCCCGAAACCAGTCCTGCCAGGCTGATGTCACCTCCTCCGGCAGTGGACCGGCGACGTAAAATGCATCTGCCACCGTTGCCAAAGCATCGGGCATTGCTTCGGAGGAACCGGATTGGGTGACATTGGCCAACAGTCTGAAGAAGATTGTCATGTCGGTCTCAGTCAGTTGGAGTGTCCGTTCCAGATTCGCGATCAGCCCATCATCGGCGCGGGTGACCATCGTCAGACCGATCTTGGATCCCATCATCTGTCGGTATTCGACTTCGAACTGCGTCTGATAGTCTTTCAGTTCCTCCTCAAAAGGTGTTGCATCGTTGACTAGCGGATACAATGCGTTGGCCAGTTGTAATAAATTCCACAGGGCGATCTGCGGCTGGTGGCCATAGCGATACCGTCGGTGCTGACGGTCGGTTGTGTTGGGCGTCCAGTCGTGGTCATAACCTTCCAACCAACCGTACGGACCGAAGTCGATTGTCTCCCCATGAATCGACATATTGTCCGTATTCATTACGCCGTGCACAAATCCGACGCGCTGCCAATGGATAACCATTTCCAGCGTCCGCCGAGAGACTTCCCGGAAAAACTGAACGTAAGCCCCGGTTTGACCAGTCACGTGATCGGGATTGATGGTGATGTTCGGAAAATAGTGAAGGATCGTGTAATTGGCCAGACGGCGCAGGTTTTCAACCTCGCCGTTGGCAGCAAAGATCTGGAAATTACCAAAACGGATAAAACTGGGCGCGACGCGGCACACGACAGCCCCCGGTTCAAACGCCGCATTGCCGTCGTACATCATGTCCCGCATTACATCATCACCGGTTGCAATCAGAGACAGCGCACGGGTCGTCGGCACACCCAGATGAAACATGGCTTCACTGCAAAGATGTTCGCGCAACGATGACCGCAGCACCGCTAGGCCATCAGCGCTGCGCGAATAGGGGGTCTCGCCAGCCCCCTTCAGTTGCAGCGTCCATCGTTTCCCCAGATGCTCAACCTCACAGAGATTGATTGCCCGACCGTCTCCCAACTGCCCGGCCCAACTGCCAAACTGATGTCCACCGTAGCACATTGCATAAGGTCGGGCTCCTACAGGAACGCACCCACCGCTGAAGGTTTCCACAAATTCGTCGCCGAGGATGTCGTCCTGCCGCAGGCCAATCATTTCCGCCACTTCCTCCGACACGTGCAGCAGCCGGGGCGCCGTGGGCTTCCGCGGGACTACAAACGAGTAGGCCGCCTGCAGCACCTGCCGGCGCTGGTTGGTCTGTAGCGGGTCCGCCGGAAGTTCCTGCCAGAAGTGATCGTCAAGTTTAAGTTTCATAGATGATTCAACAGATTCGGTTGAACGGCAAACGCCTGATTCTAACAGGTTGGGCAGATCTTGATTGGAAACTGTATGAAAAAGCTTATCCTGTTCGGCAAAAATTCACTATTCTGCTGCGACCGGGCGCTGAATAAGATCCTGAAGGGGTTCCAAAACGAGGGGGGCCCAAACCAACGCCGAACTGATGAAAACCCGGTGTTTTATTCGCGTTCAATGGACGCGCGGACCATGTCCATCCAGACGTCGCGCCGCATCATGGCCTGGCGGTGGGTATATTGCCTAGCTTCGATACTCTTTTGCAGTGCGGCAATATCCTGGGTGAAGTTACTGCGTGACAGGCCGTCCGAATGACAGCGCGCCGCCATTCGTTTGCCCAATGCTGGAGCGTAGTCTGCCACCAGATCGTCGTCGGCACAGACAAAGAATTGGGACGATCCTGGTTGTCCCTGCCGTGCGGCCCTGCCGATCAACTGTCGGTCGATCCGCGCCGACAGGTTTGGGCTGTAGCCCAGCACATGCAGTCCACCAGCCTGAAGGGACCGAGCGTCGGGTTTGATGTCAGTGCCGCGTCCGGCCATGTTGGTGGCAATCGTGATTGCGCCAAAGCGCCCCGCCTCTTTAACAATTTCCGCTTCGTCACGATCCTGAACACCATTAAGTAGAACGGCATCGACGGACTGATCCGATAACGCATCATAAACCTGTCGGCTTTCCGCGATGGTACGGGTGCCGATCAGGATAGGTTGACCCGTTTTATGACGGCCAACGACCTCACGAACCACCGCTTTGACTTTGGCGTCGAGATCTGCAAAAAACATCGTCGGCAAATTTTCGCGACGGCTGGGAAGATGGGTCGCAATGGTGACCGGAGGCATTTTGTAAATGCCTTTGAATTCATCAGCGACCGAGGACGATGTGCCTGTCAGCCCTGAAAGATGGTCGTACATCAACAGATAACGCTGGCGTGAAATTTGGGCGACGCTCGGTGGAGTCGATTGAATGGTTACGCTCTCTTTGGCTTCCACCGCCTGGTGCAATCCATCCTGCCAAGTACGATCGGCAAAAATGCGCCCCGTGTTTTGGTCAACGATTTGTATTGCGCCCTTGCGCACGACATAATCGACGTCGCGCTGTAGTACGTGATGCGCCCGCAGTGCGTTTTTCACATAGATTCTCCACGGGCGTTCCAAACTCAACCCGTCCAAATTCTCGATGCGCTGATGAGCGCGCAAGTTGGCGTCATCGGTAACCTCGATCACTTTGTCGGGCAGCTGAATCGTAAAGTCATCGTCCCGCCGCAACTCGGCGGCCAGTTTTTTCGCGATTTCGAAAGGGCGCGCATCCTCCGCCTCACGCGCTGCGCCAGCGATCACCAGTGGCGTAACCGCTTCGTCGATCATCACACTGTCTGCTTCGTCGATGATCGCTGTATGGTGTTCCGGCTGTTGGCGCAGTGACTGTAAAATGTCGGTACCGGTGATGGCGTTGAGCGTCTTGACGCCCAAACGGCTCTGTCGGTTATCTCTCAGGTGAACCTGATCCCGCAAGTAGTCAAACCCGAACTGGTACCCGGGACCGTAGGTGATCTGTTTCTGGTAAGCGGCCTGAGTCGCTTGCAGGTCGTTTCCATCAGGAAGGATGCCGCAACTGAGCCCAAGAAAACCAAAAACGGGTGCCAGTTCTTCCAGGTCACGCGCCGCCAAATAGGCGTTGGTGGTGGCAACGTGAACGGTGGGTGATGTCAACGAACAGAGTGCTGCGGTGGCTCCGGTGACCACCGTTTTTCCTTCGCCGGTCTGCATTTCGACAATCGCGCCCCCGGCACCCGACAGCAGCGCCAGAATCTGCACGTCGTGCAGCCGGAAGCCAAAGGTTCGCCGCACGGCTGACGCGATCAGCGCACCGTACTGTATCTGCGCGTCGATACCGTGTCGTTGTTGTGCGGGTTTATCATGCCATTGTCGGGAACGTTCCAACAGCTGCGTTTCGGAGAATCCCTCGGCAGCATTTTCAAAATTGCGAAATCGCGCAACGTGGCGGCGATCTATTTTGGGCCGCCGCTTCAGCCACGACAGGATAGCAGGAGTGCGTGACGACCTAGGAGAAAACGCGCGCGATGTTACAATCGATTGGCTCATAGGGAATGTTCGACAGGGGGATTCGATGGGGGGAAGGAAGGAGACGAAAAGAGCCTTGGAAGCCAACCGTTGCCCGCACTGTTGGGCAGTTGTGTTGATGACGGTTGCCGCGCAAGTCACTAAAGTCAGACTTCCCTATGTAATTTCGGCAGAAGGCACAGGCGGGATTGACCGTGAGATGCAAACTCATTGTCGATGCCTATCTTGCCATCGTTGGTTTCCGCAAAAGATAGGCAACAGACGCTTTTTTCCCAATGGGTTGAATTTACGGGTAAGTCGATTGGTAGGGTACGTCGGATCGGCGTTGGTCGTATGGCTCCACCAGTGTCAATCGTGAAGTCTGTGTTCCACCGACGCAGGGTCCGGGACATACCGCTTACTCTTTGGTTCGAAGGGTTGAGACTGCTTTAAACCTTATGGTGCATCTAGGCAACAGCGAATCAGCCAGTGTTACAGCCCGTGGGTGCGGAGCGTGTTATGGCGCAGGAAACGGGCGAAATTGAATGCCAGATAGGTTCCCAGATTCTGCTGGCGGGCGCGGACGACCATCATCCCGCCTTGCCCGGCGAATAATCGCTGCTGTTCCTCGGCCGGAAGTTTTATCTGGATCGCCACACGCGGGCTGGTCAGCATCAACGAATCTTCCTCGCCCGCGTCGGTGCTTTCGACTTGCTCGCGCGACACCACCGCCAGTGGGCCACCAACGGTCGCCGCAAACGCCTCGTGCGGTAACTCGTCACGGGCGCGGGGATCAACGCGATCAATCTGCCCCGATATCCACTGTCGCCGGTCGCGCCCCCAAATGCACAAATCAACATGCGAGGTTTGGTTGGCGGCGATCCAGTCAACATCTTCCTGCCGTCCCAATGCGATCGCCTGAATCTGGTTCGACTGACCGATCGAGAGAATCTCATCTCCGGGCTGATAATATTTCCCTCTGGCAGTATGCAAGTCTCGCGCCAGCACCATGCCGTCGGTGATGGCACATACCTTCAGGTCTTGTACCATCTGCACCAGTTCCGCGTGACGGCGGTGCATGCCTTCAAGTGACTCCTCTTCTAGGTTCAGCGATGCGATGTCTCCGGAGGTCAGGTAAGTGTCGCATCGTAATCTGGAAATCTTTATATCAATCTCCAGCGACTCCAGTTCGGCCACCAGTTCGGGGTTCTCCAACGACATCAGCAACTGGCCAGCGGTGACTTGAGCTCCGTTTTCGACATGAATCGCGGTGGCAAAACCGGCAGCCTTGCTGCGGATGATGGACAAGGGTTCGTAATCAATCACAACCGGTGCCGATACGACCGAAGGGCTGGGACAAGCCAGCAAAACGCCCCCAACAACCGCCAGAGTCAGCGACATCGCCACCGCAAAATGGGCTCGATTGGGTTTCTCAACCAGCGAGCCGATTGTCAGGTATTTGACCAATGCAAACAGTGGCAATCCAATCCACAAACAGCCACCGACCACAGCCACCACCAGACCGACTCCTTCAAGCATACTGGCGGCTCCCAACAGCAAGCCGACGGCGATCAGCACAAACCAAACCATCGTCATCAGTCCATACACACGCACGACCAACGCGCGAAAACCGACCTCGCCAACCGGTGTCCCCTTGTTGCCAAAGTAGATCCATTTGAACAGTTGTTTCACGTACTGCCGACCGTGCGTGTACAGGTTGGGAATTTCCAGCCAGTCCGACAACATGTAGTAACCATCGAATCGCATCAACGGATTGGCATTGAACAAGAACGTGTGCAGCGTGGCGGCGATGATAATATTGCCGGCGTGATAGCGCATTGGCCCCGGCGTACAACTGACCCAGACCATCGCTGCGATGGCTGCCACAAATACCTCCGCCATCATTCCCGCTGCAGCGGTCAGGATGCGCGGCCATTTGCTCTCAAACCGCCAGGAACTGGTCACGTCTACAAATGGTAACGGGATCATCAACAGCAACAGCATCCCGAACGATTTCACGCGCCCGCCAAAACGTTTGCAAACCAACGCATGGGAGAACTCGTGAACCAGTTTCAACAACAACCAGGTGACTGCCAACCAGATAAAATCATCGCTGGAAAACGCTGCCACGCGCTGGTTCGCAAAATCACTCCAGTGACGGGCCAACTGAAAGAAGCCTCCCGCCACGACAATCAGCCACAATAACATTCCTCCCCAACTGACGACCCAGCCGCAATAACGCGCAGCAATTTCAATCAGTCCATCGGGGTTGAACAAAGGAATTTTGAAGGTGATCGGGTTGAGCCATTGGGCTGACTTCTGTAGGACTTCAGCGTTGTCCTTTTCTGCCCGACGATTGGCCGAATTGGACAGTTCTGTTTCTACCAGCCCGGATTCGATTGCCCATTTACAGATATTGGCCGCTTCGCGCTGGTCGATGGCGTCCTGTCGCAGCAACGAAGCGGTCTTCATCAGCACTTCATCGACAGTGCGTTTGCCGTCAAGCGTCGAAAGGAACGTGTATTGCGGCAGACCGATCTGAAAGAAACGTCCCGTGATTTCATCTTCGACAAGATACCAGATACGCGATCCTGACTCGCGCAACGTGAATCGAATGCTGTCTTTCAGCTTTAGCTGGGCCTGGCCAAATTCATAGGTTTGTTCGTTGAGCATGGGAGATTTCTTACACACGGATCATTTGCGATGGTGAGTCGGTGCGACCGATGTCGCGCTGACCCACCGTACATTCTTTACTTTCAATCCCACTGCCTGCTTACCACCACGTGAGTCTTGATCTGAGGTAGTTCACCGGTTTGTGAAACAAACACCAGCCTAGGGACCGCTGTTCACAATCGATGCGCACCGAACCCTTCATGCCGGGACGAAGCCGTTCCTCTTTGTTGGGAAACTCAAGTTCCGCAACGAAAATGTTCCTGGCATCGCGTGTTTCGCTACGCGGGTGAATACGGGCAATTTTCCCTGCCAGAGGTTCGTCTTCCTGTCCCTCGATCCAGATCGTCACCTCATGTCCTGTCTCCACCTGTGCGATATCTTCGGCTGGAACAGCGATCTCGACCTTGATCGGTTGCAGCGGCCCGATTTCAAACAGCACTTGCCCCGTTGTGATTGACGCCGCCACTGCCCGTTCCAGCGAACCGCTGAGCACTACCCCGTCGATCGGACTTTTGACCTGTAAATGATCGCGCTTAAATTGGAGGATCTTTTCCTGTGAAGCCAGTCGCTCGTTTTCGAATTCAGCCAGAAATGTTTTGGGGATGTTGCCGCTGGCCAGTTCGATTTCGCGTTGGCGTTGCGACTGGCGGCGTTCGGCCGTTACGCCGGAGAGTTCCCAGCGCACCGACCGTCCGTCGATTTCAGCCAGTACCTCATCCTGTTGGACGATGTCGCCCGGTTCCGCAAATCCGGAAACCACCAGTCCGTCAAACGGAGCCACTGCGAACCGCCTCGCCACCGGTTCGGCCACGCCATTGCAACGAACGCGATAGGTCACCGGCATCAACATCAGCACGACGACGGCAGCGATGGCAATGGGAATCATTAACCTGGTAAACAGTGAGACTTTGTTCTGCAAAAATGAAACCGCACGTGCCAGGCGGGTACGTTGGGCGCGCTGTAGCAGTTTCACCGACGTCGCTACCTTAGGAGAGGCCGCGGACACAAATTGAGCAAGCCGGGGATGAAGGACCTTTTCGCGGTCCCCCACAAACAACCATGCCCCCACCAGTTCATCATCGTCCGACTTCAACGGCTGACTGCAAATTGCCTCGCCATGGACGGTGGTTGCCAGTTGCCGATGAGCCACCAGTAAATGGTTGTTGTCGTCCTCAACAGCCGGAAACAGTCCGGCCGCGTCGCGCGTTTGTGACTCGCGCAGTGCATCGCGAAACGCGCGGCTGGTTTCTGAACCACGGTCCATTTTGTGTACACCCGACACGGCCAGCAGTTTCATCTTCCGGCCCGTTATTACGCCGAAGGCGACATGGGAGCATTCGAGGCAGGCGGCCATTTCATTGACCGCATTTTCAGCCGCTTTCTGAACCGTGTCGGACCGTTGGATCCGGGAAACCAGTTCTGACAGTGCCGCCAGTGACTGGAGTTTCCAGTGTGATTGGCGCTCTTGCACATTCTTCAGCCACAGTTCGATCGCCACTACAATGCGTTTCACGGGTGAAACAAGCTTCGCGGCGTCTTTGTTGGCAACCACAACCACCAGCAATTCCGCCGGGGCGCTGCGTGACCTGACCGGAGCCAGCAGTGCGACGGTTTCCTGTTTCCCGGGAACCGGTTGCGATTGTATGCCGTCACCGAGAAAAACCTCATTGCAGCGATCGGCAAATGCTTCCCCCAACGCCTCTTGCAACGCAACCCGGCCGGTCACATGTGCCGGATTCAGCTGCCAAACATTTTGCGGATCGCGGATGATATGAGCCACGCCCGTACAGCGCGTCACACGCATGGCAAGTTTCCGCATCGCATCGCGCGCTTGAGAATCATTTAGATCCGACCGTGCGATGTCCAGTAGCAGAGCGTCGAGGTTAAACTGCGGCTCCCGCATTACGGTTGTCGAGTGATGTCTGGCGGCGGTCGCTTTGGAGGGACTGCGGCGACGCCGAGGCGTTGATGTAGCGGAAGACACCGTCGGTGGTCCAACCGCTGCTGTCGCCTTGCGGCTGTCACCTTGGGAACGCGTATCGCGCGAGTGATCAAAATTGGGGGCAGGTGGCGTAGTCATTCGATTCTTTCAGCGTGGCTGGTTGGAAATGCTGCGGACGGATACCGGCAACCGGATCGGCAATATCATTTCAAAAAGGGGCTTGTTCGTCTTTTCCGCCTGGCACTTGCTGCAACGGAACCGGGGCGATTTGTTTTCCAGTAGCAAATCGTCCCACTTCGCAAGGAAAGATCCGAGTTGTCGATTTCGACTTCCACTTTCCCGGTCCCGCTATCGGGATCAATCACTGGCGAAACGAAGGTAACGGTGGCCGTGCGCAGCTGCGCCTGTTTGCCAATGGTCACGTTGACCTGGGAACCAATATCGATTTTGTCCAGTGTTGATTCGTCTAGGTAGAAACGGATCTTTAGTCTGTCCAGCCGCACGACGGTCGCGTATTGCGGTTCGGTGGTGGAAACGTGTTCGCCAAGCTGCTTGTGAATCACGGTGACGAACCCGTCGATGGGGCTGACGATCAGGTGGTCGCGGATTTCTGCTTCGATGCGGGCGACCTCGAGCGTGGCCAGTTTCTGTTCATCTTCGGCGCTGCGAAATTCGGCCAGAGCGTTTTCGAAGGCGTCAATTTTTTGTTCAACCTCGTATCGGTTGACATGTCCGCCACCGATCAGTTTTTCTACCGTTTCCTTCTGCGCCTGCAGCATACGCATGCGCGACCGGGTGGCGTCCAGCTGTGCCGTTGATTCGGCTCGCGCGATTGCGATCCGTCGAGATTCGGTTAATCGACCGTGCCCAATGATGGCCAGGGTATCGCCGGCCTTGACGCGGTCACCCTCTTTCACATTGACCGCCTTGATGACACCCATCTGCGCACTGGCAACAACGCTCTGCTCGATTGGCTGAGTGAAACTGCGGGTGACTTTTTGTGGGGACGGTTCTTGGGCGCTGGTCGATTCAATCACGCACACCAGTAACAGGAGAAAGCCGAACGTGCCTGGGGTTTTCATGGGGTTCTTTCCGGATTGTTGTATTTCACATCGTGAAATAACACTTCATATGCTCAGAACGTTATTACGCGGTGCGAAATACGATCTTTAGTACCACCTGATGACTACTCTCGTTCAATTGATTTTCTCACTTGATCCATCCAGCTATCTTGCCTCATCATCGTTTGGCGCTGTTGGAATTTGGCAGCTTCGATGGTGTGTTGCACATTAAGCAAATCGTTTGAGAAATTGGTTCTGCATTCGCCCGTATGACGACCACTGCGTGCAATACGTTTGGCCAATCCGGGGCTGAAGTTTTCAACCACCTCATCATCGGCCGACACAAAAAACTGTGACGATCCCGGACAGCCCTGTCGAGCGGCACGGCCGATCAACTGCCGGTCGATTCGGGGTGACTGATTGGGGCTGGTTCCGATCACATGTAAACCGCCGGCAGCCAACGATTGGGCGGTGGGTTTAATATCCGTTCCACGTCCGGCCATATTCGTGGCAATCGTGACCACCCCCGGTTCTCCGGCGGCGGCGACGATTTCAGATTCTTCCCGATCCTGTACACCATTGAGCAAAACAGCCGGACAGCCGACGGCCTGTAAAGCATCGCGCACCTGGAAACTTTCGTGAATGGTCCGCGTACCAATCAGAACGGGTTGCCCTTTCTGGTGTCGCGCCATCACGTCCCGGGCGATGGCAGTGTGTTTGGCGTTCTGGTCGGCGAAAAATCGCGCCGTCAGATTGTTTCGTTTTGATTTGAGGTTCGTCGGGATGGTGGTAACGCGACACTGGTAAATCAATTTGAACTCGTGCCGGGCTCCCCAGGCAGTCCCGGTGAATCCGGACAGCTGTTGGTAAAGCTGGAGGTAGCGTTGGCGCGTGATGCGGGCCACGGTTGGTGGCGCAGATTTGATTTCGATGTCTTCCTTACATTCCACCGCCTGATGTAACCCATCCTGCCAGGTACGATCAGGGAAGATACGACCGGTGAACTGATCCACGATCATGACTTCGCCTTCCTTGACCACGTAATCCACGTCGCGGCGAAGCACAAGTTTTGCCCGCAGCGCGTTGGAAATGTAGTTCTTCCACGGACGGTTCAACTTCAGGTCTTTGCAACTGGCAATTGCCTCGTGACACCGGGACAACGCGCGGTCGTCGATATCGATGCTCTTTTCGGGCAGCTTGATTGTAAAATCTGCATCCTGCTCCAGATCATGAGCCAGACGCCGTGCCAGTTTAAAGGGCAGCGGATTTTCTGCCCCCCGTGAGGTACCGCTGATCACCAGCGGCGTGGCGGCCTCGTCGATCATGACGCTGTCGGCTTCATCGATCAGCGATACGAAATGTTTTGTCGGTTGCCGGAGTTGTTGGACGGGGTCGTTGCCGTTGATCAAATTCAACATCCGGTTACCCAACCGGCTCTCGCGATTCTCCCGCAAAAAAACTTGGTCGCGTAAGTAGTCAAATCCAAACTGATAGCCCGGGCCGTAGGTAATATCACCGCTATAGGCCGCACGAACCTGCGCGGGGGTCCCGGAGTCCGGAAGATTGGCTGATGTCAATCCCAGCAAATCAAAGACGCCGATCATGCTTGCGCGATCACGTTCTGCGAGGTATGCATTGGTCGTGCCAACGTGAACCCCCGGCCAAGAGAACGCCTTCAGCGCGGCCACTGAACCGGTGACGACCGTCTTTCCCTCGCCGGTCTGCATTTCCACAATCCGGTCAGATGTCCCGCAATAAATGGCACTTAACTGCACATCGTGCAGCCGAAAACCATGCGTCCGGTAGACCGCTTCGGCGACCATTCCGATGGCTTTGAGCAGTTCCCGTTTGGCAGGACCTTTTTTCCGCTCGCGCCACGCGTCACGCACGCTCAGGCTTTGTTCCCGCAACTGTTGGTCGGTCTGCGCGCTGGCGGCTCTTTCCCATCGTCGGATCTCTGGCACGCAGCGTCCACGTCGGTTGCCCCAGAGGTTCGGAGATTGGTGTTTGGTTGGCAAACACGATGAGAGTCGTTGAAGAGCGGAAGCCATAGCGATTAGACGTACGTCACAGTTACTGATTGGATTGATGGTGAAGAAAACGATTGGGTGCTCACGCTCGCCTGATTCCCGGAACCAGGAGAGTGAGCCGTCGGGATTCCGTATCACAATGGAATGCGCGCCCCGCTGGCGTTGGTGGGGCCGCGCGACTGATGTCGACTTGACCCACCCTACATCTGCCACATCTACATCGGGGTGGCTATCGATGACTGGTGGACAATGCGCTCGCCTTGTGCCCGAGTGCTGCCTCCTTAGGGAAGGAAGACCACGTGTCGTTAGTGAACGATGTAGCGCCCATCCTCGGCAGGCGTCTTCGGTCGGCGTGGCATCGCAAATTCACTTTGAAATGCACTTGCCGGAATCTCGACCGGTGACCCGACTGGCGATTCGACCGGTGGGTTCGGGGCGTGGAAGTTTTGCACAACCGGTGATTGATCCGAGAACGATTGTACATTTTGCAACTGCGCCGGTTCGGTGGACAGCGGCTGCTGCATGGACATGGTTTGTGGAACCGGGGCTGATTGCGGCATGTCCATGGTCAGGTCTGGGCCACTGCACTGGTTGCAGGTTTTGGCCACCGACACGTTCCGCGATTGCAGCAGTGTGCCATTGGACTTTTTTAGATTGATCGTCGCCAAGCTATACGTCAACATTGAAGTCACATAGTCCCGTTCGGCAGCGGTGACCCGTTCTTGGGCTCGCAGCAGCGATTCGAGATTCAACCCCGAACTGCCGTTGCCGTCGATCATATTGCGCCACCGCAGATGAATGGTTTCTGCCTCTGTTTCGGCGGCCGCCAACGCTCGGCTTTTGGCACCAATTTCCCGATGCGATGTTTGCAGCTCTCGCAGGGCGATGTCCACTTCTGTTTCAATCGCCGCGAGGGCCTGTTCATACTGGGCCTGTAGCTCGCGCCGTTCAATCAAACGACGGTTCAGCCGCGATCGGGCCAGGCGATTCCCGATGGGCATCTCATACTGTAACCCAACGGAGTAACTGGGCCGTCCGGTAGAAAACTGATCGGTGAACGCGTTGCCGAAATCCGAATCGCCACGCAACCCGTTGGCGTAACCCTGGGCGACAAAATTTAACAGCGGCAACATCTCGTGTTGGGCAATCCCCAGCCGCGTCGATGCCGCTTTAACCTGCTTGAGTGCCGAATGAGCCTCCGGACGGTGCTGGATGGCGGTTTGAATTTGCGTCGGCAAGTCAGTGGGAAAATACTCCAGAGAGGGGAACTCAACGGGGATAACCTCTGCCTGGTCTGCGTTGCCCAATTCAGGGGCATTGAGCAAACCACGCAAACGGGTTTCGGCATTGACAACCGCCGTACGGGCGCGAATCAGATCAGCGCGGCGCGTCTCTAGGGCTGACGAAGCGGTGACCAGTTGGGTACGTCCCGCATCGATTTGCTGTCGAGTCTTGAGTATTTGTACGATGTTTTGTGTTTTGAGAAATAATTTGACCTGCTGGACCAGGCTGGCCCGTTCCTGATACAGCAACCAATAGGCGCGGGCCACCTCCAGCAAGTGATTTTGTAGTTCGGCATGAAAATTGTCATAGGCAGCTGCCGAATCCAGTTGCGCCAGCACAACTAGGCTCCTGTTGTAGGCAGCACCGCGTCCTCGCAACAGCGGATGCGAATACGAAAGTTGCAACCTGCTGGTCGCCTGATTGTCGGGAACGAAGAACGTGGAATTGGAGTTTTGCCAACCAAACAGTTGGGAAACATCGAGGGTTCCACCGGTGCGGGTGTTTCGTCTCAGGCCGCTGCTGCCCTGAAATGTTTGTTGGTTCAGTCTGGGGTTGTTGCCACCAGCGGCTAGGGTGGTGCTGACCGGTTCGCTACTGTCATTCCAGGACGTGTCAAGGTAACGCACCCAGTCAAAATTTGAATCGGCCTCGGTGATCGCCGTCTCCAAGGCCAGCGGACGCTGAGCCGCAATCCGAATTTGACGGGAATGCTTGAGGGCAAGATACATTAATGAGTGAATGTCAGTCGTAACGGGCTGGACCGCACGGCGTTGCGGATTGGAGACGTGGCTGTCCCACCAAGTTTGTTGATGGGAGGTGACACCGGCATCTGTTGGAACCTGTTCGAGTTGATCGAAGACGTACGAGACATCGAACGCTTCGTCGGTTTGTTGAGCCGTCACAGACGGGCAGATTGCGACAACGGCAACACAGGATGCCATGCTACAGCAGAAGATAGATCGAATTGCAAGAAACAGGCGACGCATGTTTTCATTTCCAGAAAGGGTGTATCCAAACGGCAAAGCACCCATGGTATCGAACGCGCTGGTTGTGCAAGTCAAATGGTTTGTCTGACTTCAGGGGGAACCCTATTGCGAGCCTCCGGGACGCGAAAACACGCTTTAACAGAGTGGGGGAAAACGCTCACCGCAGCGGTGAGGGTTTGCACTCTATTGACGAGTTTCAGGCACGCTTGCATTTTGCCATCTTCCGATACGAAACTCATCTGCGGGCCGTTTGTAGTTACACAATGAGACAACGAGACAAGGATGTCAATGTTCAGTTCAAACCAAAATCATGTTCATCTCTTTTCTATCATCGAATCACTCGAGGACCGTGTGCTGTTTGACGGTGTCCCTGACGCAGCGTTTGTGCTGCCGTCGCAAGTCCAGTCTCCGGAACCGTTGACAGCGGATGCTCAACCGTTGGAGATCGTCGATGTCGCACCGCGCGAACTGGTGATCATTGATGGAACCGTGGAGAATCACGAACAGCTCCTTGCAGACATCCTCGCCTCGCGCGATCAAAGCGTCTTGGAAATCCGAATTCTTGATGACAACTCCAGTGGCGTCAAACAGGTCACCGATATTCTGGCTGAAAGTTCAGCCAAGTATCAGGCCATCCATATTCTGTCCCATGGAGACAACGGCAGTTTCCAGCTGGGCACCGACCAGATTAATGGCGACAGCCTTGGTGATGCCGCAAACGACTTGGTTGCTTGGTCATCATCGCTGTCAGAGGATGCTGACCTGTTGATCTACGGATGTAATTTGGCCGGTTCAGCCGACGGCGTGGACTTGATCGAGCGCATCGGCGCACTGACGGGGGCTGATGTGGCGGCGTCGGATGATCTGACGGGTGCCGTTGAACTGGGGGGTGACTGGGATCTGGAAATCAGGGTCGGGGATATTTCGACACCAATACTGCGGGCTGGAAATTGGTCGGGAACCCTGGCAGCAACGACGATCGACGCGGCCGAATTGACTGCCGGTTTGTCCGGGAATACTTCCACTGTGGTCAAAGGCAGTAACACGGTCACGTTTTCACAAACGGCCGGAACCGACGGACTGCAAAATGATGGAGCGGCAGTTGGCGTGGGCTTCGCCCGCAATAGTGACTCGATTGAAACCCATGATTTTGAGGTGACATTTGACACTAACGTAATGATTGCCGAACTCGAATTTGGATATCTGAACAATGACGATCAGGCCGTTGGGCGTGGCGGCAACGGCGGGCCAGACGGAATCGAACAGCTGTTCGATTTCACTGTGCTTGACGAAAACGACATCGATATCACGGCTTCGGTAACTGTCGAACTGACTGACAATTCGACTCAGGGTGGACTGTCGTTTCAAACCACTTCCAACCTGGGACCAACGGCCCGTAGCAACGCGCTGGTTCCCGATGGGCCAGCGAATCCGATTACCGGTGACCCGTTGCTTGACAGAGGTTCGTTCGGGGAAAATACGACGGGGGTTCTTAAATTTACCGCTGCCTCAGGTGTTTCGATCGCAAAGATCACATTCTCTCACGAAAATATCGCGGATGTTGATGCTGCAGACGATTTGCCGTTTGGAGTTGTTCTGGAAAGTGTTGGTTTTACAAACCAAAGCAACGCGCTTTTTACGGTAACGGATATCCAGGTTAACGAAGACGGCAACGTCATTAGTGACGGTGACACCGATACGACCAATGATCCGGAACTACTGGGCGTGACACTGAATCCGGCGTTGCGTGAGGGAGGGCAGTTTGCCAATGTGATTGGTACCGAGACGAAGTTCGGTGATTTGCGGACCGCTCAGACGTTCACCGTTCCGGCAGGGGTTGATCCGTCATCCGTTCGCATCACCGTGTTTGGCAGTGACTCGGACAACGACATTACCAACACGGGAGCGGGAAACAATACGGACCAGGACCACCTACAGGTTAGCCTAAACGTTGACCTGCTGAACGGAACTTATTCCGGGGTAGTACAGGACTTCAGTCAGGCGAACAACGGAAAGTTCAGTTTCTCCAATCAGACTTTGGGCCTTGATGCCAGCGAAGCCGCAATCGCGCAGGGCGACACGTCCGGATTCACGCGTGACGTGCGAGTCAACTACGATTCAAACACCGGCATCATTACGGTGCAATTCACGGAAGACGGTGACCCAAACAATCTGAATGGGACATTGCCGGAAATTGGCGGTGCAGACAAGGGAGCCTACCTGGTCGAGTATCTGGATGCGTCGACGTCCAGCCTGAACCTGATGAGCACGGACCCAGTGGTCAGCGAATTGGTCGGTGAGACTTTTCGAGAGGCTCGCTTCACATTGGATGGCGACCCGGATTTTCTCACGCTGACTGCGGCCCTGGGCGATACAGCCGGTTCCCGCGCTAACAATCACCTCGAACCGCGTGGTGCGGCCCGCCTGACTCTGCAACGGCAAGCCGATGGCACTTACCTGGCCAACGGAGCGATTACCTTTACCGGCGTGGATAATGGTGGCGGTACTGGCGTCACGACCTATGCGGTCGAAGACTATGTCGTCGGCACAAGCGCAGGAGCATTACTAACGGGTAGCGCCGTCGCCAGCAGTGACTTAGATGCCGCTGACGGCACGTTTCTCTACGACGCACAGATTTACATCGACGGCACCGAATTGGTTGTGCTGGAAGCGGCTGACTTCGCCGGTCGAATCTCGCTGTATAATGTCGAACGCTACGAGTTGGCCAAAGACACCGGTGGCAATGATGTCGGTTCCAGCGGGATTTATCTGGGAACTCGAATCGGTAATGGTGGCGAAGACAACGCCGGTGCGACCAACGTTCCCAATGGCATTCCCGATGGGTTTGAATCGTTTAACGACAGAAGAGGAACCAACAACTTCAATAATGGCTTCAATTTTACATTTGAAATTCCTGCAGGCGCAAACTTCGGAACGCTGAACTTTTCCGGCCAGAACGGGATTCATGAAAATGGCGGCACCGCCAATGTGAAAATTGAATTGGTTCGCAATGCCGCCGGTGAAATCATCGGTGGTACATCAGCGGGCACATCGGTCGCTTTGCGAAACCTGGATCCAACGTTCGTTTCGTGGTCGGGCGTCAGCTTGGAAACCTACGACCCGGCAGTCGAGCCGGATCTGCTGATCATCCCGAACGGTAATGCAACCGAGGCCAATGCGCGGGGCGTGACCGCTAACGAGTACAGTCTGTTTGTACATGATGACCCCCAGTTTGCGGGCATGGCGTTTCTGTTGGACGTGGTAGATGGCAAAGATGTCATTCGGGTCGTGACGGTGGAAGCGACGAACAACAGCGGCCAATACTCACTATCAGGCGTCAGCAGCGACTGGTATGGCAGCCCATCGATTGTGATGGAGAACGTGCCCGAAGGTGTTTCGTTCGCGACCGGTACCCAGCTTGATGCGACCACGTGGGCATTCGCAGTTGATGAAGTCAACCCGAACAATACGGTCAGCTTTGCCGGTGTGTCGGACAACTTTAATGGTGAATTCGATGTCAACGTTTACCTGACCAGTGACCCGGCAACTGTTCTGACTCACAAGCTGACGGTGGTCTCCAACGCGGACGCATCGCAAAGCCCGGTGACTGAAGGCGAAACGCTGACCGGCGTGAGTCCCTTCAACACTGATCCGGCCGGCAACACGGTGCAGGAGATTCTCGCCACATCGACTCTGTCGCCAGCAGCCAATGCCAACGGCATCGCGGTGACGGCGACCACCGGTTCGGGCACATGGCAATTTTCCACTGATAGCGGAACGACCTGGACCGATGTTGGCACCGTCAGCGACGCCAGTGCGACATTGCTTGAAAACGACGATATGCTGCGCTACGTCGGCGATGGCGTCTCGATGGCGGACGGCACTGTGACGTACAAAGCCTGGGACCTGTCGGGCACCAGCCTTGCCGGTGGCAGTACCGACGTTGACACCACTGCTCCGGCGACCTCCTTTGCCGGAGCCAGCAGCACGCTGTTTTCCACTACCGGTGATACGGCCACGATCAGCATGTTGGCCGATATCGACCGGGATGGTGTGGCGGATGTCGATGACATCGACAACGACAATGACGGAATTTTGGATACCGATGAGGGCTTTGTTGCCGCAGGTCAAAACTTGCTTTTGAACCCCAGCTTTGAATCGTTGGATGAATCTGCGGTCAGTCCTGATGGCTTCATTTTCGGAGGCGGTTTCGGCGAGTTTGGCAACGATGTCAGGCAATGGGATTTGGTGAGCGGAACGGCCGAGGCGTTCCACTTGGATGGCGCTGTCAGCGAAAATGGTACGCCTGTTCCGGAGTTTCGCTTGGGAGACATTCCGCCATTTGCAAACGCTGGTCAGGCTGATCCAGGACCGAGTGAGGGCCTTGTCTATGCGGGTTTGCATTCCGGCGATGGTGCTGCCGATGCACCGGGGGAACAAGCCTCCGGTCGTGAAACGATTGTTCATAACCTGCCATTTACCCTTGAGGCAGGCGTCGAATACGAATTACGTATGGATGTTTTTCAGGCAGACGGTTTGGTCAGCAGCGGTCGCACCGGTGGTATGGAGCTGTACATCATTGACGCCGGCGCTACTCCTGACCCGTTAACTGCCTATCAAGACGGCACGGTTGTTGGTGGCATCGTCAACAACCCGGGAGCCAGTGGCATCCGGTTTATTGGTTTGTCGGCGGATATCACCGCTGACGGTACTCCCGGAAGTGGAACGGCGGAGAATGGCACCCCCGGTTACCAGACACTCAGTTTCACTTTCACTCCCACGGCAGACTTTGACCGTCTGTTGATTACTCCAGAATCGGGGCTTCAGATCTACTACGGTGTCGATAACCTTCGTCTGTATGCGACAACCGAAGATATCTCTCGTGACAGCGACCTCGACGGTTTTGCTGACCATTTGGATATCGACAGTGACGATGACGGCATCACCGACAACATCGAGGCACAGGGGACAAATGCTTTCATTGCACCAAGTGGTGATAACAATGGCATTACCGACGCCAACGGCGGAAATGCGGACGGCCTGGATGACAACTTCGATCTGACCGGCAGCGGTGGACGACTTGGGTTGAACCCGGTCGATACCGACGGAGATGGAGTCGCGGACGTCGTGGATACTGACAGTGACAATGACGGCATACTCGATAAAGACGAAGCTGGGCATTCCTCCACAACACTTGGAGCAGACACTGACAGCGACGGATTGCGGGATGTCTTTGAAGGTTCTCAGGTGAATGATGCGTTCATCGTCAATGATGAACTGGAGACGGGTGGTGTTGTTTCCGGACTGCCTGATTCAGATAGTGATTTGTCAACCGATCGCACCAATGCCCGGCCACTGAACGTCGATTTTGACTTTCGTGAAGGTTCGGATGCTGACGGCGACAACGTCAGCGATCTGATCGATGTGGATGATGACAACGACGGTATTCTGGATGTCGTGGAGCAAACCGATCGGTCATCGAACTCGATTGAAAGTGGGGACGTTAGCTTCAATTCGGTATGGTCCAACCCCCAGTTCGTGGCAGCTGAATCAGGATTGACGGCAACCGAAGGTTCGAGTTTCCTGGTGGCCGGCAACGGTACTCCAGGGGGCAATGGAACCGGGACGATCACGCTCGATACGCTTGGTTGGGTGCCCGGAAGTCACACGATCTCCCTGGATGTCGGGCGATTTGCAGGTGTTGACCTGGCAACATTTGATTTACGAGTCAAATCAGGTGGGTTAGTACTGGGAGAATTGCAGGGCAATGCGCCGGCAGAGGGAACATTTGAAGTGTTCTCCTCTACCCTTGACTTGTCCGCGGCCCAGATCGCAATGGGGATAGAACTTGAGATCTACGTTCCCTTCAGCGGGCCGTCCCGATCCGTTGCATTTGATCGTTTAGTTGTCGTTGGTGACGGAGATTCCGACTCTGATGGCGTGGTGGATCGTCTGGACATCGACAGCGACAATGACGGTATCACCGATAACGTGGAAGCGCAGGCGACTCGCGACTACCTCGCGCCCAGCGGCGTGGGTGGTACAGCTGCGTTTGAGGATGTCAACCTTGATGGCCTGGATGACAATTACGATGTGGGTGCTCTCGGTGCGACTGACGGCATTGGTCTAACGCCGGTTGATACCGACAGCACATTGAGCGATGCCGATGGTGTGGCCGACTACCTGGATACCGACAGCGACAATGACGGCGCTACCGATGCGCAGGAAGCGGGACACGGCGTTTCGCAGGCGATCATCGACGCTTCACCCGATAGTGATGGCGACGGCCTGAGAGATCCGGTCGATCAAGACGGCAATCAGACCTCCACGACGTGGGATGCAAACGATGACGATGTCGATGTGCTGGGCGAGTTCACTCTGGCCGACAGCGACAATGACGTGCCGGCCGATCGCAGCACCGCCGCTCCACTAAACGTCGATTACGACTTCCGTGAAGCACTCGACAACGACGGCGACAATGTTCACGACGAACAGGACATCGACGATGACAACGACGGCATTCTAGATATCGACGAGAAGCAAACGGATGTCTTTGACTTTACAGGAAGCAGTCAGACATTCACGGTTCCTGCCGGCGTGACCGAGATTGAAATTGGGGCCTGGGGAGCAGGCGGTGGCGATGGCGGCGGAGTGACTTCCGGCGGAGCGGGCGGTTTCACCGGAGCGACCTTGCGTGTGAACGCGGGCGATGTGATTGAAATTCTTGTTGGCGAGGGCGGCGTCGATAACGACCTGACACCTCAGTTCGGTGGCGGTGGTGCTGCCGGCGCGGACAACTCGGTGAATAACCACATCGGTTCGTCTGGCGGTGGTCGCAGTGCGATTCGCATCAACGGAGTGGAAGTGTTGACAGCCGGTGGCGGTGGTGGCGGAACCTCTTCGGCTGCCGCAGGAATTTCTTCCTACGGCGGTGCTGGTGGGGGGCTGACCGGACAAGATGCCACTCATAGCGACACCTCGGTTCAAGCTGGAAAAGGTGGATCACAGTCTGCTGGCGGTGACCCTGGTGGAGTCACCGGAAACGTGGGAGATGCCGGGACACAATTCCTAGGCGGCCAGGGGGGTGACACAGGCAACACCAACGCAGGTGCCGGTGGCGGCGGTGGTGGTGGCTACTACGGCGGCGGCGGTGGCGGCGGCCAAAGGATAGCTGGCAGCACCCAGGACGGAGCCGGTGGTGGTGGTTCCAGCTATGTCGATGAATCGATCGCCAGCAACATCGTCCTGCTGCAAGGCAACCGGACCGACACGGTCAACACAGACGATCCGAATTATGTCGCCGGTGTTGCGGTTGGAGGTGATGGCGGAGCGGTTGGTGGCAATGGCTTGGTCTACATCCGTTATGAAATTGATTCAGACACCGACGGCATCGCTGACCACCGCGATCTGGACAGTGACAATGATGGTATCGCTGACAACATTGAAGCTCAGGCGACCAGCGGAACCGTGGTTCAGAGCGAAGAAGTCGCGGTTTCGCCGACGGCAGGAACCCGAGGCGACTTTACGTTGCTGGGTGTTGCTAACGGTGCGGAGCTGTCGACGACTGGTGGAATCGTCGGCGGAGGCAATGACTGGTTTAGTTACCGCGAAGGAATCGGCGCTTCGATCGGTACGACGTATCGATTCGATTTTGACGCTCCAGTTTCCAACGTCGCGCTGGCATTGAACAGCGTTCTTGACACAGCGCCCATTGGCAACTTCACCGTCTTCTACGCCGACGGAACATCGCAGCCCGGTCTTGAGGTTTCCACATCGGTGCTTGACGCAGCGTTTGGAGCGACTGGCCAGGACCTTGTGCAGCGTGTCGAAATCAATGGCAAGGTTGGCGTCGGCGACACCAGCATCAACGGCGACGGCGACGGGAATCAGGGCTCGGGATTGGTCGAGTTCATTGGAATCGATCCGTCCAAACAGATCACCGGGATCTCATGGGAAATGCTGGGCGTCGATACGACCGACACTTACGGAGCTAGTGTTCGCCCGGTTGTGATGGCCGAAGTGAAGGAAGTTATTCATCCAGGCGGTGTCGATGCCAACAAAGATGGACTGGACGACGCCTACGGTCCAGGGCTAACGCCGGTTGATACCGACAGCGATGGTACGGCAGACGTTTTGGACCTGGACAGTGACAACGACGGCAAGTTTGACATCGTTGAGAGCGGCCAGAACCTGAACGACGCCAACATGGACGGCCGCACGGACGATGCTGTGGGAATCAACGGACTTGATAACAGTGCCGCCGCAGAAACAGCGGATGATTACTCTGATGTCAATGGCCTGGCTCACGACAACACCAACTTCTTGCTGGCCGATTCTGACGACGACACGGATGCCGACGGTGCCAATGCGATCGCGCTGGATGTCGATCTGGACTTCCGTGAAGCCCTCGACACCGACGGCGACAACGTCAACGATGCGGACGACATCGACAAAGATAACGATGGTATCCTCGATACGACCGAGGGTTACCTTGATCCGGCACTTGCAGTCAACTACACCAACATCGACTTCACGGGCGTCACACTGGATCCACAGGGTTCTGTTTCGTTTGCGCGAAACATCAACGGCGTGGATGTTCTGATCACGGCCACTGCAACGCCTACCGCGCCGACCAATGCATTTACAGTCGCGGCAGATGGATCGCTGGTCGTCGGCACAACAACTGCGGCAAACTCTCAGACAGACCCGACGCCGCCGGTTGATTTTGTGTTCACTTTCGATCAACCCGTGGATGTCCTGTTCACAGACGGCCCGGGGCAAAACGCTGGTGATTTTGGTGAGCGACTGACGCTGATCGCTCCCGGAGCGAACTTCCAACTGAACGATCCAGGCCTGGACGACTTCGCGGGAACCTACGAACAAATCAGTGATGGCGAGGTCCGTTTCCGCAACGGCTTTGAATCAAACCCTTCGTTCCCAATTTCGAATCCGGGCGAAGGCAACTACGAAATTCGCACCGGAGCTGCGATCACCTCGTACACGATTCGTCACGAGAACTTTCACACCGGTAGCGGGAACGGCGTGAACTTCAACCTCGGCCTGATTGCTGTGGTGGATAGCGACAGTGACGGCATCGCTGACCACCTTGACATCGACAGCGACAACGATGGCATCACCGATAACATTGAAGCCCAATCAACGGCTGCATTTGAAGCTCCGTCGGGCATCGATATCGATCGCGATGGTTTGGACGATCGCTTTGACGAAGACACGTCGGTCGGCAACACTGCGTCTGATAGCGTTGGGCTGACGCCGGTGAATTCCGATGCCGCCGGTACAGCGGGAGTGACCTACACGGCCGATACCACGCCCGATTATCTGGATACCGATTCCGATGGTGACGGCACCAGCGACAACGACGAAAACGGGCTGGGTCAGTCGGCCATTGTCCACGGCACCCTGTCGACGCCGTCCAACGACGCCGATGGCGACGGTCTGTTCGATCAGTACGAAGAGGAAATTGACGGCGACATCAACGATGGCTATGTGACCAATGAAGGTGTCACCGATGTGCTGAACACCGGTGGGGATTACCTACCGGATGCTAATGGTGACGCATCAAGTGGCACGGCGATTCCGCTGATCAACGATCTGAATTTCCGCGATCTGAACGATTCGCCGGTTGTCAAAGATGACAACTTCACCATCAACGAAGACGCGGTGATCAATGGCAGCAGCGTGCTGATCGACAACGGCAACGGGCCCGACTTTGACGGCGATCCGGGCGATGTGATCAGTGTCTCGAAAGTCAACGAAGTGGCAGGTGACGTCGGTCGACAGATCACGTTGTCTTCCGGGGCACTGCTGACGCTGAACCTGAACGGCAACTTCGATTACGACCCAAACGACGTATTCGACTATCTGGATGACGGCGAAACGGCAACCGATTCGTTCACTTACCGCCTGACCGATCAAAATGGAAACGAATCTGAAGAGGCCACCGTTACGATCACTCTGACGGGTGCCAACGACGCGCCGACTGTCGATCTGAACGGTGGTTTGACTGGCTTCGACTACGACGCCGACTTCGTGGAAGATTTGCAGGCCACACCATTGGCATTGATTATCGCCGACGACGCTTTGATCGACGATGTTGAAGACAATATCGTCGAAATGCGAATCGCGGTCACACTGCCGGCGGCGGGCAACGATGGAGAGGACGAACGTCTGCGGCTGACCGACGGTAACCAGGACTTCATCATTGAGCTGCCCGACGTGATTTCCGGCAGCGTCGTGACGCTTGATCCAATTACGTTTGGTTCGACAACCTTTGAGATTGCCTACGGTCAACACGACGCAGGCCTGCCGGGTTACATCAAAATCACCGACGGCAGCGCCGGTGGTGACGGCATCGACTCGAATGATCTGCAAGGCTTTATCCGTCAGTTCGCCTATCAAAATCTGAGCCAGAATGCTACAGTGGGCGATCGGATTTTTGATATCGAAGTGGATGACCACAGCGAAATAACGACCGCGACTTCGACGATCACTCTGGTGCGCTCTAATGATGCTCCGATCGCGAGTGTGGCGGCGGGGGCCAACGGGACCGTCGCGGTGGTTGGAGATCAAGTCCAGCCAACCGCTGTTTTGGGGTCGGGATCTGCAACGACGGTCATCGCTGTCGCCGATCTGTTGGCTCAACTGGATATCTTCGATGCGGAAGGCAATGAAACGGGGATCGCCATCACGCTTGCCGACGAACGCGATGGCGTCTGGCAGTACCAACGTCCGGACATCCCCGGTCATCAGTGGACAGACTTTCAACAGGGGGATTTGGAAAACACGGATGCGACTCCGGTTCCTGTCGGCGAAGTGTTGTTGATGGACGCAAATGCGATTCTGCGGTTTGTTTCCAACGCATCGGTCGGCGAAGACGTGCGGCTTCAATTCCGTGTGTGGGACATGACCAGCACCGCAGTCGCATCGAACCCGCCATCGACCACGCCGGACGATAGCGGCGGCGCTGCTCCGACGAATACTTCTTCGCTGTCTTCGGCAGAGTTCGCCGCGTTGTTGGCTGCGGATACCGACGGTGATGGCGTTCTCAACAGCGATGATGTTGATGATGACAACGACGGCATTCTGGATACTGACGAAGGTTTTTCTGGAGGGTCGAGTGCGGCGTACGGTAGTGGAACTGCCGGTGCTGTTGATCCCTTTGATCCGACCACCACAGGCTGGTTTCAGATCATTAACAGCGGCACCATTGGGGGGACGACTTATCCGGAGGGGCAGTTGTTCGTCTACGATCCTGCCGCCAGCTCTTACGCTCCCATTGGCACGGGCGCTGGTGCGAACCTGAATTCCGCAGGGCTCAATCCGGACAACGGGTTGCTTTATGCAATCGTCAAACGCCCCAATGGCGCTTCCGATGCGCAGGGGAATGCTCTCTCCAAGGGAGATCTTGTCTTCTTTGACATTGATGGTGAATTATTCAGAGTCGGAAATACCGGGATCGACGTCACCAATGCCGGCGATTACTACAATGGTGAATTGTATGTTCAGGATGACTTCCAGATCTCGGTGGTGAATCTGTCCACCGCTGCGGTTGTCAAGACCTTCTCAATTACCAACGTCGATTTTAATTTGGGCGACTTCACCCAAATCAATGGTGTGTTTTATCACCTCGAATCAAGCGGGCAACTTCTGTCAGTGGATGCCACCGGAACGATCAATGATGGGGACACTGTCACGGTCGGTTCTGCGAACGTGGCGGGATTGCCGGCAGGTTTTAGCGGTTTGAATGGCGCTTCCTTTCAGTCCCTCAATGCGACGACTGGTGCCGTTGATCTGTACTTTTCCAACAATACCACCGGTGAGATTTACCGAATTGACGATTTCACTACCAGTGCACCCGTCGCGGTCTTCGCGGGCAACGGCGTTCCCACGGGTTCCAATGACGGAGCCGCTTCTCCTCTGGCATTGCCCCCCACAGCAAGCGGACGGGACAGTGATGGTGACGGGATCTTCGATCATTTGGACATCGATAGTGATGATGACGGTATCACCGACAACGTTGAAGCGCAGACGACCGACGGTTACATCGCACCATCGGGAACCGGCTTGGCGATGATCGATGCCAATGATGATGGTCTGGACGATCGCTACGACACACGTTCGACACTCAACGGCGGACTTGGAGTCGATTTAAACACACCGGACGCCACCGTTGCCGAATCCTTGCTGGCGACACAAGTCGATACTGATGGGCTGGGTAATCCTGACTACATCGACCCCGATTCGGATAACGACGGCATCTTGGATGTCGCTGAACGAGGTGACGGGCAGGGTTCGACTTACTCAGCCACCGACACCGACGGTGACGGTCTGGCCGATGTCTTTGAAGGCAGCGATGTCAACGACTTCTTCGATGTCAACGATGAGAATGTTTCTACCGCTGCCAACAATCAGGTCGCTGACCTCAGCGAACACAACCTGGCTGCCGATCTCGCACTGGCCAATGACCTCAGCAACGTTGCTCCACTGAGCATTGATCTGGATTTCCGCGATGCCGATCTGGACAACGACGGTGTGGTTGATGCCGATGACCTGGATGATGACAACGATGGTATTCTGGATGAAGTTGAGTTGGATCTCTTGCCGTTGACCATCGGTTTGGATGCCAACGACCTGACGTTCACACCGGCCGGAAATCCGGGCAACGTCGGCGACGAAGCACTCTACTCGAATGTCGGCACCGCTGATGGTGTATCAATCGATTTACGCCTGACCGTAACGGATAATTCGGATCCAGCCAACCTGGTCGTGAATATTGCCGGGTTCACTTTTGGTGCCGACCTGTTTCCGATTCACCTGGAAGGCTCACCCAACATCGGAACCGCGGAGGTTACGTTTGAGTTCTTTGAGGCAGGGACAACCACGCCCGTTGCAGTTGCGCCTCAATTCATGTGGAAAGATATCGATGTTGGTGAGTCAATCTCGGTAGCCACGGCGGACCTGGTCAGTTACCAGACATCTGCAGTGAGTTCCATCGAATCCCAAGTCGACGCCTCTACGACGTTCTCATCGACGAGCTCCAGCAACAATGCATCGAATGAATCACTGTGGATTTACAATCAGTTCCAGTCTGTTGAGTCGATTTCAGTCCAGTTTGCCAAGCGAGCCCTCAACACAGGTTACAGCTGGGGATCGGAAGCATTCACCAATGGCGGCGAAGTTGTCGAGGTCAATCCTGTCGTCGGCGCGGACACTGATAGTGATGGCATCTCCGATCACCGCGATCTCGACAGCGACAATGATGGCATCAGCGATGCCTACGAATCACAGGCTTTGGCCCGAGAGGCTGACACCAACAGCGACGGAACGGTTAGTGAAGCAGAGTCACTTGCCTGGTTGCAGTCCAACGTCGCAGGTTTCACTGGAACCTCTGGCGATGCCAACGACGATGGCTTGATGGATGTCTTTGACGGAACCGTCAACACGAATCTGGGGGCAACCGACTTCGGTACGACGCCGGAAAATTCAGACAGTGATTTGTTTGCCGACCATCTGGATCTTGACAGTGACAACGACGGCATTGCCGACACGATCGAAGCTCGTCCGACCGCGGGCTACGAAGCCAACGATGGCGATGTGACCGACAATGATGCCGATGGCGACGGTGTGATCGACTTATTTGACAGCAACGACGGAGACGGTGCGTCGGCACTGTTTGGCGGAAACTTCACCACTCCGGTCAATACCGATGCTTCGATCGTTGGTGCGAGTGACGCGACACCGGACTACCTGGATGCCGATAGTGATGGTGACGGCAAGCTGGATACGGGGGAAGCCGGTACCATCGCGACCGCGCCCAGCTATGTCGATCCAGACGGCAGCGTGAATGATCCCCAGGTCAACCTTGACAACGAGTTCGGCGATACGACCGAGGTTGCCTACCGCGAAGCGGCTGACACAGATGGCGACAACATCATTGATGCAGTTGACATTGACGATGACAACGATGGTATCCTGGACACCGTCGAACAGCCAAGTAACTTTATCACTGTGCGGCCGGTCGCTGATCTGGGTTTGACAATTGGCAGTTTGAGCAGCAGCGGCTCCCGCGATATCAGCGATCTATTCGACCTTCCAGACGATAGTGTTATCTTGTCCTGGGTCAATGCGGCACCCGCCAGTGCAAACTCCTTTGGGGTAGGCACCGATTATTCAGCGCAGTTCACCGTGAGCGGAACGACCGCCGTACGGCTGGGACTAACACATGGAAGAACACTTGACCCTAATTCGACGGACGGATTCATTGCATTGGATGGAGCCGCATACGAATTCACGGCCGGGGTGGAGCCGGGCTATGAATCAAGCCAGGTGGGCAATACCTATCAAGTGATTGGAGGTGCCACCGCAGATGGACAAAACGATCCAGGTATTCGTTGGGAGTCGGTGGGGGAAGCAAGCTCCGTTGAACTATTTTCGACAAACGGACCGTCGAATAACCGCGTGTCGCTGTCAATCAGTGTGTTGATTGATACAGATAACGATGGAGTGTTTAATCAATTCGACCTGGACAGTGACAACGATGGCATCACCGATAACGTCGAGGCTCAATCGACCGCTACCTACATCGCCGCCAGCGGACTGGGGGGGACGGTTGATTTCATCGACCTCAACATGGACGGACTCGATGATCGTTACGACGATACTCAAGCCGGGGTCGGTCAAAACGCTGATGGCAATTACACGCACGTAGGTACGGGATTGACGCCCGTCGATTCAGACAGCGCGTTGGCAAGTGCCGACGGCATTGCTGACTACCTGGACACCGACAGTGACAACGACGGCATTTCCGATGCCGACGAAGCCGGTCATGGCATTGCTCAGGCTGCGATTGACGCGTCTGCCGATACCGATGGCGACGGTCTACAGGACGTTGTTGAAGGTGCCGCTGTCGACGATGGTTTTGATGTCAACGACGAAAACGTGACAACGACAACCGCTGGAGTCGTCACCGCTTTCAATCTGTCCGATAGCGATAGCGACGTTGCGAACGATGGGCTCGACGCGGTAAATCTGCTGCGTGATGTGGATTTCCGGGATGTGGCCGAACCGGTGGAGTGGAACCTGAGCAGTTCCGCAACGACGGTCGCCGAAGGCGGATCGACGAACTACACGGTCTCCCTGGATGCCGCGTTAATCAACGGGAAATCTGTTTCCGTTGAGCTTGGATTGACGGATGACGAAACGGGGGCGAGTGACCATGGCGTCTTCACAACCGCAGTTGCGACTGCCGTGACCGCCTACAACGCGGGTGCAAATCCGGGAAGCCTGACGTGGGATGGAACGACGCTGAACTTTACCAGCGACGGTACCGGTGTGATGGCGGATTTGGTGATCGCACTGCCGGCCACGGATGATGCGTTGGTTGAAGGCGACGAAGACTACACGATCGCGCTCTCCAACCCGACAAGTGCAGACGGTGACACCGTCACGCTGGCAACGGCCTCCGTCACAACCACCATCACCGATGATGACACCGCGACCTGGGACGTTTCAAGTACCACGACGACAGTTGCCGAAGGGGATCTGATCACCTTCGATTTCGATCTGGCCGGTATGTTTGGTGACGCCGAACAGGCCAGCGTGGTGATCAACCTGAACGACGGAACCAATGGTATCGACGCCGGTGACCTGGGGCTGCCCGCCGATGCCAATCAGGATGAACTGTACGCGGCAATCAATGCCGCAGTTGCATCACGGGCCGACCTGGCCTTCGATGACACGACCGGCCTGCTGACCTTTACGGCTCAAGCTGAAGCGGACGAAATGGAAACGCTGTCGGTCAGCATGGTCGCGTTTGATGATGTGCTTGCCGAAGGTACTGAATCGTTTACCGTTGACTTGAGCGGTCCGGTGAGCGCCACAGGGGCCGACGTTGAGGTTGGAATGGCCAGCGTTGGCGTTACCCTCACCGACGATGACCCGTTGGAGTGGAATCTGACCGGCAGCGGCAGCGCGGCCGAAGGAACCCAGGCCCAGTACACGTTGACGCTGACCGGTCAACTGGCAGCCAACGAATCGGCTTCTGTGAAATTTAACCTGACCGACGTATTGACGGCCAGCAATGACCTACAGTCCTTCAGCGCAAACCTGACTGATTTGCAGACTCAACTGGCAGTCGTTGCCGCAGGTCGCGCGGATCTGGAATTCGACGCCAGCACCAACGAACTGACTTATACCGCCACCGCCGACGGCGACACGATGCCCAATGTCGTTCTGGTACTCGATGCGATCGACGACAATTTGGCCGAAGGTGCGGAAAACTTCACCGTCTCGATCAGTGCCGCGGCCGTTCCAAGTTCATCCGGAGCCGCCGTTTCGATCGGCAGCGACGATCTGGTTGACACCACAATCACCGACAACGATCCAGTTGAGTGGTCGATCACCGGTGACACTTCGGTGGCCGAAGGTGATACGGCAACCTGGAACATTGACCTGAGCGGACTGTTGGGCGATGGTAAGGATGTCAGCGTCGTAATTGGCCTGACCGATGGAGTCGATGGAATCACCGCGACCGATCTTGGCTTGCCAGCGGGCACGAATCAGGACGACTTGTACGCGGCGATTACTGCCGCAGTTGCCAGTCGCGCCGATTTGGCGTTCGACGACACGACCGGCACGCTAACCTTTACGGCTCAAAGCGAAGGCGACGCGATGGAAACCTTGATGGTTTCTCTGGACGCCACCGACGATGCATTGATTGAAGGCGATGAGACTTTCACCATCGCACTGTCTGCACCATCAAGTAGCGACGGAGTGACAACAACTCTGGCCACTGACAACAGCGTTGACGCCACCATTACCGACAACGACACCGCGACCTGGGCGCTGTCGGCGGACGCGACGGTGGCCGAGGGCGGTACGATCACCTGGAACCTCGATCTGGCCGGCATGTTCGGTGACACCGAAGAAGCCAGCGTTGTGGTCAACCTGAACGATGGTGCCAGCGGCATTAACGCGGGGGATCTGGGACTGCCAGCCGATGCGAATCAGGACGATTTGTACGCCGCGATTACCGCTGCGGTTGTGGGTCGGGCTGATTTGACGTTCGACGACATGACGGGCGCGCTGACCTTTACGGCCCAAAGCGAAGGCGACCAGATGGAGACGCTCTCGGTTAGCCTGCCTGTGGTCGATGACGCATTGGCAGAAGGCGTGGAAACGGTCAACGTTTCGTTAAGCTCTCCCTCCAGCAACACCGGAACTGCGAGCGTGCTTGGCGCTGTCGTTTCGGTTGACACCGATGTAACGGACAACGACACCGTTGAGTGGTCGATCGCTGGTCCGACAGACGCAGACGAAGGGACCGACGCCACGTTTACACTTTCTCTGGCCGGCCCACTGGGAGTTGGAGAGGACGCCTCGGTGGATCTTGGTTTGACGGATGTCGATACCAACAGCGCGGACTACGCCGACTACGTCGCAGCCCTTCAAGCCGCCGTGGATGCTTACGCCGGACCGGGAACGGTGGCCCTTGATGGCTCGACGGTCACCTTTACGGCAACCGCCGATGGCGACGTGATGACGGCGCTGATGATTGATCTTGGCGTGGTGGACGACGGCCTGATTGAAGGCCCTCAAGACTTCAGCCTTGATTTGACCAATGCGGCTAGTTCGACCGGAACCGCCGTGGCGATCGATGTGGCGACCGCAGAGACGACCATCAATGACACCCAAGGCGGCAGCGGACCTGCGGACGGGCCGGCGGTCTGGTCGGTCTCCGGCCCGACTAGCGTCGACGAGGGCTCCGACGCGCCGTTTACGATTGCCCTGGCCGGCACCTTTGGCGAAAACGAAGCTGCATCGGTGGATATTGGCTTGTCCGCCATCGACACCAACAGCACGGATTACGCAGATTACGTCGTGGCCGTTCAAGCGGCGGTGGACGCGTACACGGGACCGGGCACGGTCGTCTTCGACGGTACGACGATTACCTTCACCGCCACCGACGATGGCGACGTGATGACGCCGCTGGTTGTGAATTTGCCCATCAGCGATGACGGGATTAGCGAAGGCGTGGAAGATTTCTCGATCGACTTGACCGGCGCGAGCAGCTCAACCGGAGCCAGCGTGATCGTCGATAGTGCGGCGGCCAGCAGCCAAACCACCATCAATGACACGCAAGGACCGGGCGGCGCAGCCGATGTGACCGAATGGGCCATCACCGGTACCAACGATGTCAACGAAGGTGCGACGGCTCAGTACACGGTAACTTTCACGGGACCATTGGGGGCGAACGAAGTTGCAAGCGTCGATGTGGGATTGATCCCAACCGATACCAATGCTGACGATTACGACGATGCCGTGCAAGCGGTCCAGGACGCGGTCGATGCTTATGCCGGTCCGGGCACGTTGGCCTTTGATGGTACGACGATTACCTTCACCGCCACCAACGACGGTGATGTGATGACGCCACTGATGATTGATCTGCCTGTCGAAAACGACGGTTTGATCGAAGGGGCCGAAGATTTTGAAATCGCGCTCAGTGCTCCGGCCAGTTCGACCGGTGCCACCGTTGGCATTAGTCCGACCGAGGGCAGCGTCGTCACGACGATCGGCGACACGCAAACGCCGACCGGCCCTGAACTTGATGGCCCAGCCCTGTTTGCGATCAGTGGTCCAGCCAACAGCGATGAAGGTACCGAGCCCGTGTATACGGTCACTCTGGCGGGCACGTTCGGTGCCGGTGAGGCTGCGTCGGTGAATATCGGTTTGACCGACATCGACACCAACAGCGCGGACTACGACGATTTCGTCATGGACGTGCAGGACGCGGTCGACGACTACGCAGGCCCGGGGACCGTGACCTTCGACGGCACGACGATTACCTTTACCGCCACCAACGATGGTGACGTGATGGCACCGCTGCTGGTGGATATTTTGTTGACCGACGATGGCCTGATCGAAGGACCGGAGGATTTCTCGATCGAACTGACCGCTGCGAGTAGTTCGACGGGAGCCAGTGTCTCGATTGATCCAGCCGCTGCCAGTAGCACCACGACCATCAATGATACTCAGGGCGACAGCGGGCCAATCGACGGACCGGGTGAGTGGTCGATCTCGGGCGACGCCAGCATCGACGAGGGCGGCAACGCCAACTATGCGATTGATCTAACGGGCACCTATCAGGCCGGTGAGCAAGTTTCTGTGGTCGTCGATTTGACCGACGGTTTGACCAATAGTTTTGACTACGGCGTGTTGGATACGGCTTTGGCCGCCGCCGTCGTCGGGTTTGCGGATATCGAATATGACTCCGTAACCAATACACTGACCTATACCGCGCCAACCGACGGGGCCTCGATGCCCGCGTTTACGTTCGAGCTACCCATTGTGAATGATATTTTGGTCGAAGGCCAGGAAGACTTCGCCATTGGACTAACGATGGCCAGCAGTGCGACCGGTTTATCACCCGTCATTGGCACCGACATGGTCACGACGACGGTCGATGATACCCAAGGTCCGTCCGGACCACTGGATGGTCCGGTGGAATGGTCAATCTCGGGTCCGGCTGACGGTGACGAAGGCACCACGCCTCAGTACACGATTGGCTTGACAGGCACCTTTGGTGAAAACGAAGTCGCCACGGTAGACATCGGTTTGACCGACGTTGACACCAACAGCGCTGATTACGCGGACTACGTCGCCGCGGTTCAAGCAGCCGTTGACGCGTACACGGGAGACGGAACGGTTGCCTTCGATGGCACCACGATCACGTTTACTGCGACCAATGATGGTGACGTGATGACGCCGCTGGTTGTGGATCTACTGCTGGTTGACGATGGTCTGTTGGAAGGCCCGCAGGACTTCAGTCTGGATTTGACCAATGCGGGCAGTGCGAGCGGTTTGACCGTCGCCATTGATTCCGCTGCCACCTCGGCTGCCACCACGATCAACGACACGCAAGGACCGGCAGGCGTATTGGATGGACCGGCCACCTGGTCGATCTCCGGGACAACCGCCGGCGATGAGGGCACGACCGCCCAGTACACCATCGGTCTGGACGGTACCTTTGGCGAAAACGAAGTCGCCACGGTGGACATCGGTTTGACCGATGTGGATACCAACAGCAGTGACTACGCCGACTACGTGGCGGCGGTTCAGGCTGCCGTGGACGCGTACGCCGGACCGGGGATGGTTGCCTTCGATGGCACGACCATCACGTTTACCGCCACCAACGATGGCGATGTGATGACCGACCTGGTGGTCGATCTGCCACTGACGGACGACGGCCTGATTGAAGGTCCAGAAGACTTTAGCCTTGACCTGACCAACGCGACCTCGCCAAGCGGAGTCGATATCGAAATCGATGCGGCAGCAGCAACCGCTACGACGACGATCAACGACACGCAAGGTCCCGCCGGGCCTACCGAGGGTCCGGCCGAGTGGTCGATCACAGGCCCGACATCCGGTGACGAGGGAACCACGCCTCAGTACACGCTCGGGTTAACCGGAACGTTTGGTGAAAACGAAATTGCTACCGTCGATCTGGCACTCAATGACATTTTGACCAACGCCGACGACTACGCAGACTTTGTTTCGGCAGTTCAAGACGCCGTTGACGCCTACGCCGGACCGGGTACGGTGGCCTTTGATGGTACGACCGTGACCTTCACGGCGACCGCCGACGGTGACGCGCTGACCGCGCTGGTGATCGACCTGCCCTTGACCGACGATGGCAACATTGAGGGGCCCGAAGATTTCTCAATTGACTTGACCAACCCGACGTCTACGACCGAAGCCAATGTCGCGATCAACGCATCGGCCAATACGGTCAACACCACGGTCAATGACACGCAAGGCCCCGCCGGACCAATCGACGGGCCGGCCGAATGGGCGTTGAGTGGACCTGCGGAGCAAAGCGAAGGAGAAACGGCGACTTACACGGTTTCGTTGGGCGGCCAATTCCAGGCTGGCGAAACAGTCTCGGTCGAGATCGCTTTGGCTGAAAATGATACGCTTAACGGAGTCGATTATGCGGACGTGATCGCCGCGATCCAGGCCGCCGCTGACGCCAACCCCAACGTGACCTTTGATGGTACCACGTTGACCTTTACCTCACCGGCCGATGGGACTTCGATGGACGATTTGGTCATCGAAGTGCCGTTGACGGCCGACGGTTTGCACGAGACGCCCGAATCGTTTGAGCTAATGTTGAGCAACCCGGAAAGCACGACCGGCGTGACGACCTCAATCGACCCGACCGCGACCACGGTTGCGACGATTATCAATGGACCGCCAGTCGCCGAAAACGACATCAACAGTACGCTGGTCGATACGCCTGCGACAGGGAACGTGTTGACCAATGACAGCGATCCGGACGCTGATCCGTTGACAGTGACATCCGTCAATGGACTGCCAATCAACGGCCCGATCGCCACCACCGGGGGCGGCTCGGTCATGATGAATCCGGATGGCACCTATGTCTACACACCAGCCAATGGTTTCGCCGGCAGCGACTCCTTCACGTACGAAGTCTGTGACGAAGCGGGCAACTGCGTGGAGGAAACGGTTTCGATACGCGTGACTGATACGACGGCCAATCCGGACAATACGCCTCCAATGGCCGGCGATGACAGTTTCGAGGTACTGGACAATCCGGCGATGCCGTTGAGCAGCAGTCTGGTTGGAAACGACAGCGATCCCGATGGTGATACGTTGACCGTCGTGGCCGCCGGTGGCGTTCCGGCGGGGACTCCGTTTACCACCGCTGCAGGTGGCTCGGTCGTCGTGAATCCGGACGGTACGTTTGTCTACACGCCGGTGGCAGGATTCGTGGGAGAAGATTCTTTTGAATACACGATCGCTGATCCAACGGGAGCCTCCGACACGGCAACGGTCAGCTTCGATGTGCAGCCGGATCTGGACCCGACCGCCAATCGCAATCCCGATGCCAACGACGACACAGCGGTGACCCGGGTCAATACGCCATCGACGGGTAACCTGTTGGTCAACGACGTTGACCCGAACAACGATGGACTGACGGTCGCTTCGGTTGCGGGCACGCCGGTGGCCGGATCAACCATGATTGCAACCGACAGCGGTGGCACACTGACCGTCAACCCAGACGGCAGCTACCAATACGTACCGGCCGACGATTTCCTTGGCAGCGAAACGGTAACGTACACGATCGACGACGGCAACGGTGGCACCGATATCGCGACCCTGGTGCTGACGGTCGTTGATACGCCACCGCAAGTCGAAGACGATTTGAACAACACGTTGTTGAACGTTCCTGTTGACGGCAATGTGCTGACGAACGATTCCAGCGATCCGGGAGATGACCTCGTGATCGGTAACGGCAGCGGGGCACCGATTCTGGGCCCGACACCGATTTCAACCGAAGAAGGTGGGGTGTTGTTAATCAATCCCAACGGTAGTTACACCTACACGCCGCCCGTCGATTTCATTGGCACCGATACGGTAACGGTCGAAGTTTGTGATGAGCAGGGCAACTGCGAAAACAGCACGCTGACCATCGAAGTCCGTAACACAACCGATGGCTCGGGGGCTCCTCCGATCGCCAATAACGATGCCGCAACAGTGCTTGAAAATGGCTCGGTCGATGGTGATTTGCTGGCCAACGATGGTGATCCTGACGGTAATCCGATTGCGATTGTGACCGAACCGGTCATCCCACCGGCCAATGGCACCGTTGCCATCAATCCCGATGGCACGTTTACCTACACGCCCGATCCGGACTACATCGGCGTCGATTCGTTCCAGTACCAGATCATCGATTCGACCGGAGCAACCGACATTGCGACGGTGAACATCACCGTGTTGGCCGACGACAACGGGCCGGGCAACAATGCCCCGGCCGCTGGCGACGATGCAGGTGTGGGCCAGGTCAACCAGCCGATCGTGGGCGATTTGTTGGCCAACGACAGCGACCCCAACGGGGACGACTTGATCGTCAATACCACGCCGATCAGTGGTCCCGTCAATGGAACGCTGGTCATCAATGACGACGGCACATTCGAGTACACGCCCAACGACGACTTCTTCGGCGATGACAGTTTTGTCTATGAAGTGATGGACGAACTCGGAGCGACCGATCAAGCGACGGTGTTCCTGACGGTCTTTAACAGCCCACCGGTGGTTGAAAATGATATCGTCAACACAATCGCCAACACACCCGTCAGCGGCAACGTGTTGACCAACGACAGCGATCCAAACGTCGATGATGAACTGACCGTCAACACGACTCCCGTGACGCCGCCGACCAACGGCACGGTGGAACTGAACGAGGACGGCACGTTCACCTACACGCCGAACGACGACTTTGAAGGTACGGATTCCTTCGAGGTTGAAGTCTGCGACGAGGCCGGGAACTGCGACACGTCGGTGGTTGTAGTCGAGGTGCGGAATCCGCAAGGAGCCACCCCGAACGACTCACCACCGATCGCCAACTACGACATCGTCAGCGGTCAAGTTAGCCAACCAGTGTCCGGCAATTTGATCAGCAACGATGGCGATCCGGATGGCAACGCCATCTTCATCAACACGACCCCGTTGACCCAGCCGACCAACGGAACCGTGACGATCAACCCGGACGGCACGTTTACTTACACGCCGGTAGACGGGTTCGTTGGAACCGACTCCTTTGAGTACCAGATCACCGATTCGACCGGAGCCACCGATACCGCGCTGGTCACGATCAGTGTAACGCCGGATCAAAATGGCCCTGCCAATGACCGGCCTGCCGCCAACGACGACGCCGGCATCGGCTTTGTTGGCCAACCCCTCACCGGCGACCTGTTGGCCAACGACAGCGACCCCAACGGGGATCCACTGGTGATCAATACGGCTCCCGTTGTACCACCCACCAACGGCACGCTGACGATCAACAGCGATGGCACCTACCAGTACGTTCCCAACGAAGGCTTCTCCGGCACCGACCGTTTTGTCTACGAAGTGATGGATGACTCGGGTGCGACCGATCTGGCGACGGTTTATCTGACGGTATTTGATAACCCACCGGTCACCAATCATGACATCAACAACACGATTGTTGACACTCCGGTCACTGGCAACGTACTGTTCAATGATGGCCCGGCAAACGTTACCGGAACTTATGTGGTAACAGAGGTCGATGGCCAGCCAATCGGCAACGGCCCCATCGAAACGGATTGCGGTTTGGTGTTTATGGAAGCCGACGGTTCGTACCGCTTTGAACCATTGCCGGGGATGAGTGGCGTCGATACCTTCACCTACACCGTGGTGAATGAAACGGGAGCCACATCAACAGCAACGGTAACGATCGAAATTCGCGACACCGATTCAACAGGCGTCGATCCGGCAGATGTTCCTCCGGTTGCCAACGATGACCGAACCGTAGCCTTCATGGATCAACCAGCTTCAGGGTCATTGCTCAGCAACGACGGCGACCCGACAGGGCAAACGATCACCGTTGAGCAAACGCCGGTGGAAACTCCCGTGAATGGAACCGTCACGATCGGTGCAGATGGAACCTACGTCTACGTGCCAAACCCGGGATTCACGGGAACCGATTCGTTTATCTATCAGATAGTGGACCCCGACGGCAACTTCGATACCGCTCGGGTATCGATCTCGATCCTGGAAGACACCAATGGATCCACCAACTACCGTCCGGTTGGCGGCGATGACGCGGCCTTCACAACCAAAGACGTCCCCATTACAGGCGACCTGCTGGCCAACGACACCGATCCGGATGGTGATCCACTGACAGTCAACACCACGCCAGTGGAGGCACCGGCTAACGGCACCTTGCGAATCGATGAAGACGGCACGTACTTCTACGAGCCTGATCCGGGATTTGTGGGCAATGATTCTTTCAGCTACGAAGTTTCCGATCCGTCGGGAGCCACGGACATTGTCCGAGTCGGACTGACGATCTTCAACCGACCACCGGTTGCGATCGACAACCAGGTCGAAATGATCACCCTGGGCCCCGTTTCAGGCCAGGCGTTCGACAACGACAGTGATCCTGATGGCGATCAGCTAACCGGGTTCATCGTGACACCGCCGACTCGGGGAACCATCGAATGGAACGCCGACGGGACTTTCACTTACACTCCGGGTCCGACGTTTGAGGGATCCGACTCGTTCGAATACGAAGTCTGTGATGAATCAGGGTCTTGCCGAACCGCCACGGTCTTTATTGACATGCCAACCTTCGGTACGGCGGGCGGATACCCACCCAACTTCCCGATCCTCGCGCCCATTAATTCAGGTCGCCTCAGCGATCTGATCGGTGGTCCGGCGGGATCAAGTGGACCGACTTACTCGGGTGTTCCAATCAACACCAACGCCAATCCACTGGAACTGGACAGCGGATTGCCGGTCACAGGCGGCTACGATAGCTCCTTGGCGATGGCTGGCGAACCACTGGACGGTTGTGGACCATGCGACGAAGTCATTGTCGGATCACCGGATGCCGGAGAAGCCATTCTGGTTGACGGCGTCATGAATGAAGCAGGCGTGACTGGCGAATTCGAACCGTGCGAAGCAGTGATCGATGGAACCGACGGTGGTGAAGTGATCGTGGAAGAGATTGACGGCGGTGCCTGCGAAGAGGCGGATGTTTGCGAGCCGGGAAGCTCACCGATCATCCCGCCGCTGAGTGGACCTTCCTTCCTGCGGCGGTTCACCAACTGGTTGCAGCGGTAGGTAATTGAGTCTACCTTCCTTTTCCTGTCCAAAACGCCAACAGGGTGCCCCCGGCAAGCATGAGCTTGTTGGGGGCATTCAATTGATGGATGTTCATCAGGAAATCGACAAAGGGTCCGTTCTGAAACTTCAGCAACGACTGCCACTCGCAGACCAACATTAACAACAGACCTATCACCCCACATACCAATCCGTAGTACCAACCGGAGCGTCCCGCCAGTGTGCTAAAACCAAAACCAACCAGCGCTCCGGGGATCATCAACCCGTCGTAGCCCTGATCGAGCAGCCAGAAATACACAAACCAGCCCGCCACCGCACCGATGGCGGCCCCCAGCAAACCTCGTCCCCATGCGGCGACCGGATTGCCGCGCATGATATTGCTGATCGCCTGGCCAACTTCTTCCTCGGCCGATGGTCTCTGGTTCATCAATGAGCCTCTCAATTTGAACGCGGTGGAGCAGGGAAATGCGGATGGTCGACTTAGATATTGGCAAATCTATCGGGAACATTTGAGGGTTGGCGATTTCACGATCCGGTGACCGGGCCAGTATTGTCCTAGTGCTGTGCCTGCCCGAATTTGCGGACGGGGAGCCCGGCCGGTTTATGGTTGGTTTTGATGGCGATCATATCATCCAACGAACCCAAAAATGCTTCAATCAGTTCGGCGTCCCACTGGGTACCGGCACCATCTTTAAGAATCTTGACGGCTTGTTCGACCGGCATACCGCTGCGATAGGGGCGATCGCTGGTCATCCCATCAAAGGCATCCACGACCGCCAAAATTCGACCATCGATGGGAATGTCGTCGCCGGCAAGTTTGTCCGGATATCCCATTCCGTCAACACGCTCGTGATGATGCAAGACACCGGGGATGATTGGATTTAGCTGGGTCAGTTCATGCAGGATTGCCCATCCTTTTTCCGGGTGTCGCTTGATTTCGTCGTATTCGTCATCATTCAGTGTGGTGGGTTTGCCCAACGTGTCATCCGAGATGCCGATCTTGCCTACATCGTGCAGCAGGCCACTCAGATACAAACGTTCGAGTTCCGTCGGGCTAAATCCTAATTGACCACCAAGGCGACGGGCGTACATGGCAACACGTTCGCTGTGACCGCGGGTATAATCGTCCTTTGCCTCAATTGCGGTGACCAAAGACCGGACGGTGTTGGTCAGCAATTCTTCTTTTTCGCGCATCAGTTGCATATTCATCAGATGCGTGGACAGCATGGTGGCTGCCGATTTAAGCATCATTGATTCGCTGGTTCCAAATTCGCTGTTGATTTCGTTCCAAGCGGTATCTGCAGGATCGTCGCCGGTGACCAGATTTCTGTTCAGCGTCAGGATCCAACCCAGCATTTGTCCCTGCCTCATTAACGGCGTCAACATGAATGCGTTGATCTGGCCACTTTGGGCCGCGAGTGTGCCGGGCAAGGTTCGATCAAAGTGGTTGACAATCAGGTCTCCGCAAGTGGCGCGATCACCAAACTGATCGATCAACCAGTTACAGGCGGCAACATCAATCACTGGTCGAGACCAATTGCTGCTTTCGATAATGACAAAATCGAAATCATCAGAATCCTGACTACTTGCCCGTCGATCTTCCACCGGGAAATCATCAATCACCAGTTGTCGTTGATTGGGCTTCAACAGCAAAACCTGCTGAGCCTTGACACAGTGATTAATCAGGCTGAGTATTTTCGCCAACGATCCGCCAACACCGTCCCCTGCCAATTCCAAGTGATCGGCAATTTGACGAAGAAAGGTCAGCTCTTCCAGATCTTCGGACACCTGTCGGACCAGCCCGTCATTTTCACTTTTCAGGTCATTTAGCTGATCTCGTTCCCGCCGCAGCTGTCGCCACTGGCAAACCGCAACCGTTGCACGGTCCTGATCTGTCGCATCGATCTCCATCGCAGCCAGCAACAACTGATAATCCAACTCGATTGGCACCAGCAATATCTGTCTGTTATTCCATGAAACGCAAGTCACTTCCTGATTGGCAACAACTTCTTCCATGATTCCGAACAACGTACCATCAGGCTGACCGAAAGAGGCTTGCCCCGCGACTTCAACCCAGCGATCCCTGAACTGATAGATCGCAGGCGCTGCTGCGGTCAGGCTTCGCAACTGTTGTGAGACTTCTGACAGTGGTTCATTTGCGGTGGCGGCCGGGCAAGTTTTGGGGAGAGATGTCATGCGGAAAGTCCTTGGAAGGGAAGAAGGAAATCCTGAAATGTTTTCTCAGGAGAGTTTCCTTGCGTCTGGTTGGCTGCGGGAATCTAGGTTGCAGACTTATCAAGTCAAATCCGTCGGCTGTATGTCGCCCGCGAAAACACAATGTTGTCAGCAACACCTGTCCGGAATTTCCAGTAACAAGGGCAGGGGCCGGATGTAGCGATTGTGCCTAACGGGGAAGCTCCGGGAAAATTGTGGAAACGGAAATTTTTTGACCGCACTGCCGGAAAGCCTGCTCCAGCTTTCAGCCTCCCGAGCGCGGGAGGTCCGCCCCACAGCAGCCTCAGTTCACCCCACCAAGTGACCTACCACCGTTCTTGGCACGTTTCCGAAATGCCCCATTTCGGATGCCTCTGAATCCACCATGAATTCCAATAAACGAATTCTGACTGCCGCAGCATTTGAACTGGACAAAGACTACATCCTTGGGAAATCCGAGGCAACTCTGAACAGCTGAACAGATATCACTGACCGGTTTACACTTGAGCCAGCCGGATGATTTGTTCGGCAAGGTGTCGGTTTTGGGCGATTACCGAAACTTCGGCGACGAAGGGGTCAATGGGCTGACCGGCAAGATTCAGAAACACGCCACCGGCCTCTTCTAGGATTAGTTTCACCGGGACAACGTCCCACGGCGCTTGCTTGATCTTCGCAGCGCTATTGTCGTGGATCGCAGCGGCCAAACCGGTCTCCGCCTCGGCCACCCGCAGCGCGACGCCCGAGTTGGGGACCGTTGTCGTCACCATCCGCGCGCCGTCACTGGTGCGCAATCGGTCACGCAAGGTTGTAAAGGAATCAGTTTCGTATTTTGAATCGCCATACTGATTCATTTCCACCCAGACATCGCCCAAGTCGCGTTGTTCGGAAGGCACCTGCAAACGCTGTCCATTTTTGAAGGCACCGCAGTCCTTGTATCCGTAAAACCACTCGTCGGTCAAGGGAAAATGCGCCAGCCCCAACACCGCTTGACCTTGATGGTATTTACCAATTAGTACAGAAGGATAGTGACGACCGGCTTGCATCAGAAAAGCGCTGGTGGCGTCCAGGGGATCCACGATCCAGAAATCGTCCACGCCATCAGCCAGTTCGGGATGCAGTTCTTCTGACAGAATGGCCGTGTCGCTGTCATCAGCAAGGATCGCACAGACGGCCTTGTCCGCCATTTGATCAACCTCCGAAACAAAATCTCCGACACCTTTCTGGTCGATGGTATGGAACTTTCCAAAACCCTCGGAGATGATCTTTCCAGCGGCCAAGGCAGCGTCAAAGGCAACACCAAGCCCTGAATGGACAGAGACCGCATGCTCACGCAGTTGCTGTAGGTTGCAAGAAGTTGTTTCCGATGTCGATTGCATAATTCCCATTTGCCCAAGGGGCGCTGATAAAATACCCAACAAATTATATTTCCGGGTCGATGATTGATCCGGGGAATAGGGCCATTAAGCCAAATCCAGACTCACGACCGCCTTGCATAACGTATCCGGCAATCGCATTTTCTTCAACGCGCAAGGATGACTCGACGGCCTCGCGCAGCACACGGGATGTGCGATTGACAAGGTTACAGCAATGTGTCCAGTCACTTTTTTCTTTTATGCCAAGGGGCTCTAACAGGCCCAAACTGCGGACTTTGGTGCCCGCGCGTCAGCCCCGACGGGTCTCCCGGATAGATATCAACTGCAGGATCCAATAAACTTGGGCCTGTTGGTTGATCAGTTGATGATCCAGCCACTCGTTTATCTGGTTTCATCGTTAGCAGAAGAGGAATAATTATGGACGCAATCAAACTACTTGGCAGCCTGTTGGGCAACCAATCACTTTCTTCCGGACTTGGTGGAAAGCTTCTTGGCAGTGTGCTTGGTGGCGGTGGCCAGCAAGGTGGCGGAGCACTGGGCGGACTGTTGGGCAGCGTTTTGGGCGGCGGTCAACAGCAGCAAGGTGGCGGAGGCTTGGGCGGTTTGCTGGGCGGCGTTCTGGGAGGGGGCGGTGGCCAACAACAAGGCGGCGGTGCACTCGGTGGTCTACTGGGTAGCGTGCTGGGCGGCGGAGGTGATCAGTCTGCCGGCGGGGGTGGTGGTGCACTGGGCGGCCTGTTGGGATCTGTGCTGGGCGGTGGTCAGGCTCCCGAAGTAGCACCCGAGCAACACGCAGAAGCAAATCAACAGGCGGAAATTATTATTCGAGCGATGATCAATGCCGCTAAATCTGACGGGCGCATTGACGACACCGAAAAACAAAAGATCGTTGAAAGCCTCGGCAGTGACGTAACGCAGGATGAAATCGATTTTGTTCAACGTGAATTCGCCGCACCGCTGGATGTGCAAGGTTTTGCGAAATCCGTTCCACGTGGGCTCGAAGGTCAAGTCTACATGCTTTCGCTGACATCGATCGATCTGGATTCTCAAAATGAAGCCCAGTACCTTGGCCAACTGGCACAAGGGCTGGGAATCGATCCGCAAGTTTGTAACCAGATCCACGAGCAGGTCGGTGCTCCAAAGATTTTCGGTTAAAACCGCTCTCTGGTGTACCCGCTAACAACTACAATAATCGTTCAGGAATCGTTGAAGAAAACCTCCGACGGAATTTGGAAAGCGACCACCTGAAACAGAAAAGGCAGACGGTTGACACGTCTGCCTTTTTATTTGGTTCTGCCGGCGATTGTGTGGTCTAAGGCGATTGGCAGTTGAAAGCTTACCGTTGGCGATGCTGGCAGCGTCGCTCCGACGCTGGCAGCGTCGTCAACGGATGGTAAATTCCTAACTGCCAGTTGCCTAACCCTTGCTAATCTCGCCAAATACGTCAATCGCGGTGGGATTCAACGCCTCAAATCATGCTACCGACTCAAGGGGCTATTGAGGGCAATAATGATTTGTTCGTCAGTCAGATCACTGCCGCCATTATCAAAACCGCCCGGTGCCAACAAATTGCCGACAACTTCTAGGTGTTCCAATCCGAGGTTGTGTCCAATCTCATGGGCGACAACTTCAGAAATGACGACGCGCCCTTGCTCCGTCGCCGGCAGATTGTCTCCGATGTGTATCGCCACTCCCGCGTCGCCCAATCGCGCCAAACCGTTGGCGGTGTTTTCGCCAGGGTCATCGAAGCCCGGTACCAGTTCAACGAAGTACATGTCAATCACAAGAGGATCTGCACTGCCAAAGCCCGCATCGTCGCCTTCGGTCAGGATTTCAGCGAGGTCTCCTTGCGGACGCTCTCCACCGGGGCCATCCGGTCCGCCACCCGGATCGTTGGGGTCACCTGTGTTACCGTTGTCGCCAACGTTCACATTGGTGTTATCCCAGGTAACCGCCGGTAACCAGAGAACATCAATCCCGGCTTGGGCGTAGATGGCGTCTACTTTCTGTTTCACGTCCGCTTCCTGCGCGGCGTTGCCAAGAAATTCGGCAGTGTTGGATCCATCGTCGTTCGAAAGCACAATGGGCTGGATCGTGACAACCTGATCGTTATTGACCTCGGGTTCTTCGGGTTGTTCAGGCTGCGGTCCGGTGAATACCGGGGCGGCTCCTGAATTCTGGAACGCATTCGAGAAGACCAGTTGGTCGATGCCGATCAAGGAATCGGTCGCATCGCCGCCAGCACCGCGGGTATCGCTGACGGTGGCGTTCCCACCGTTGAAATCAATGTTGTAGTCAGAAAACAGCCCGGAAAATGTCGCGCGATCATCGCCTTGCCCCCCGCGAATTCGGTCGTTGCCAAATTCACCAGTGAAGTTGTCGTTGCCGCCATTGCCAAACATTAAATCTGCGCCCAAGCCACCCAATAATGTGTCGTCACCACTTTGGCCGTAGATGCGATCATTACCGCCCTCACCAAGCAACCGGTCGCGTCCACTGCCACCGAAAATTAGGTCGTTACCAGCTTTGGCAAAAATCACATCATCACCATCTGATCCGGCCAAGACATCGTCTCCGTCACCACCGGTAATGATGTCGCGGTTGGAACCCCCAAAAATTTGGTCTTCGCCAGCGTTACCGTTGAGGAAATTGGTCCCCGACACGCCAAGGATTCTGTCGTTGCCGCCTCCACCGCTGACTCGGTCATCGCCAACTCCACCCACCAGATAGTCGTCGCCACCATTGCCAGAGATAAAATCATTTTGAGAATTACCAATCAGCCGGTCTCTGGAAGAACCGCCAATCAATGTATCCTCGCCAGATCCCCCCCAAGCGAAACTGGGTTTACTGGTCGCGTTGCGAAAATAGTCGTCGCCACCAAGCCCGACAAAGAGAATCGAGTGAATACCCGACGCCTGGAATGTGCGAGTCGGAAAACCACTCTGCGAAACAATAAGCTGCCCGTTTCTTTCGACCACCGAAGCGCTGTCGGGCTGGGCCGTACCACCAATCAACACCTGACTGGTGTCTGTCAGAAACTCGATCCCCGCCAGCAATCGGCGCGGCTCCATCGTCTCATAGGATGTTTGCCTGTTACATTTACGCCGCGAACGGACTTCAACCAGTGCGCGTTTACAAGGATTTCCAAGGGCTTGCGTCAAGTAGTGAAAGGGGGATCGCATCTCGTTACTCCGGCGTTCAGATGGGTGCAATTAAGTGATCGTGCTTGAAAAGCGGCGAAATTGCAGGCTTGAAGGTTCAGCATTTATAATAGTCAATACGATAGTAGCCGAAGGGTTAAAATCAAGCAAAGACAGTTTTGTAACGGTTAATCTTCAAACAGACATCTATCAGGCCGTGAGGATGTGGCCCGCTACTGACCCATAATAAATGCTCATTGCCAAGCAAGGTATAGCGGTGATTTCTTCCACTGACAGGCTGATCAGCCAGAGTAATCGATACAAACCGGCCGAACGTTAGTTTCGATACCGTTCCATCGGCACCCACCGACTTTCAGGCTGAAAATGCGAATGGTGGTATCCCCCTTCGGTAAACCAATTTTCAAGTTGGATGTGACTTTAATTGGCCGGCCAAGCACCAATGTTTGAATGCGATCGCCTACTCTGGAAGATACTTGTCGCTCAGGGCTTTATATTGTCCAAACCATTGAGGAAATTCTTTTGCAATTTCCGCATGGTTGGCGGCGATGTCCTCCAAACGATCCGGATGAACTTTTTTCAGGCTCGGTGTGGCCGCCAACATCGCATCCAAGATGTCGTCGTCACGGTTGCAGCCAAGGCTCGCAAGTGCGTTTCTCAAAAAACTACGTTTGCGATACAGGAATTCCTCATAGGTCAACCAAGAGCACCGTTGAGGATTTTGATTCTGCCGAGCCTGGTACATCCGATTCTGCCGAACCGTGTATCGCTGTAGCTTCGTCAGCCTCTGTTTCAGGTCGGCAATATCAAAGTCTATGGGAGTGCGCGCCTTTTCCAGATCAAGATCGCCTCGCTTTAAATTGAATTGTAAGTGTCCTTTCAACCCGGAGAACGCTTGCAACAGCAAGCAATTTCGACGTACAAAGAATAGATGGACATCGTTCTTTTCAAACAGTTCCATAAAGGGAGCAAAATGCTGGTCGCTGATGCAGGGGCAGATCGACTTTCGGTCGCAAGGCAACTGACAACGATGTTCTGCCGATGTCCAATTATGCAACCGAAACTTGCACCCTTGAATTTTACGGCGGTCAAAATGGACAGGTCGATTGGCCAATCGCGCGTACGTTTGGGAGAGTTTATCCAATCGACCCTCCAACCAATCTGTCAGTAGACTCAACGGCAATTCGTTTCTGTCATCGGGCCGGTTGGCATAGCTGAATCGATATGAATCGAAGGGTTCAAATCCAATGAAGTGAATTTGGGGGTGCAGTCCCAGTAGCTCCTGCATCGCCGAACTGCCTTCGGCCCCGTTAAATATCATCAGGAAATGTTTTGGTTTAGTGTTCATGGTTCTTCTTTTCTTTCAAGGTGGTCGAAGTTGTCAAACTTTGGAATGAATCAGCTGGTGGAAGTGCAAGCGCATTTTTTCAGCGCCTGCGGACAATGCTCAAGCGATCGCCAAAGGGACTTCGTCGTCGATCGCTTTGTCACTGACGATCATCAAATAGCCACCGCCGCAGCCACTGAAGGAGGTACCGGCATGTTGCCGGTACGTCTTTCGCAAATTCTGTAGCGTTGGTGAAATGGTTAGCGGTAGAATCTCACGCCACGCGTCGGCGGTTGCGCTGACCGCTCTTCCCAGTGCGGCAGTATCACGATTTCCGATCGCTTGCCACGCCAGATCAGCAGACATGGCCAGTTGCCGCACGCCAGCGGCGGTGATGTTTTGTTCTAGCAACGGGTCGTAGCCAGCGCGGCGCGGCGCTACAGGAACTAGGTGCAAAACCTTTTCCAACCACTGTTTCGTTCCTGAATCATTGATGCGCTGAATCGATTCAGGCCAGTAGTTGCCGTCGTAGTTGAAGCGGTTTATTCCCGGACAAACGATTCCCAACGCGTCTTGCGAGCCGGCGACTGCTGTTGTTCCTGGCGGGTTTTCAGCAGCGAAAATCGTCCGCGCGATGGCTTCAACATCTCCGGCGGGGATCTGCCCATTCCAGATTTTCGAGGCGGCTTTGCGGGTGCTGGTGGCCATCCCCGATCGATCTTCGAACCGGATGGTCGGGCGAAGTTTGGCGGTAATGACCGATCCCGGGCAGATGCCGGAAACCCATGGCTGGTCAAGCCACCCACCGGCGATGCAGACGCGGTACGGCAACTCCATGCGCGACTTGATCTGGCTACTGCTGCGGGCAGGAAGTTCTTCGGCTGGCGTTCGTTTCAATACGACGTAAGCGATTCCTCGATTGCGGCACGCGGCTTCTTTTGCCGCGTCATTGCCGTCTTCATTGACAACAAAAACGTCCGGACAGATGCGATCGAGATCCGGCAGGAAATCCAATCGTCCGGTTCCGCTGCCGACGAACGCGCAATCAACGCACTGGAGGGCACCGACCATATAAATGCGTTCCGCTTGGCCAAACATGGGCGACGCACCTTTGAGTTTTCCAATATTTAAATCGGAGCCCACAGCTACCTTCAGGCGGCCATAACTGGCCGCCTGCTTTAGGAAAGCGACATGGCCGGCGTGCAGTAAATCGAAACAGCCGGACACCATAACGATAGCCGGAGTGTTTTTTTCTTTTGACATGAGAGTCCTCTTGGGTGGGTGTGACTCTCTCTGTTTCTTCGTGCTAGGAGTTTTGTGTCAAAACAATATCGATTTCTTCCTGGTTTGGGACAAAACCACGCAAAGGTAATTGAATAAGGCAAACTGCAATTCTTTTTAAAAAATTTGCGTTTCTCTGGCACCGATTGCCCGTCCGCCGGAAAGAAGAGAGGTACAGCAAATTTGCTGGTCCATCTACCACTAAACAGGAAGACACGATCATGGTTATTCTTACGCATTCCAAAACCAGAAAATCCTCCCTAGCGAATATCGCTTGGAAAACACTGGAGAAAGTCGCTGCCAAAGAGCAGAATCGGGACGAACTGAGCGATGGTCATTCGCATCGGGTCGATCTTGAGATATTGGGTACCGTCGATGGTAAGCCCGTCTTTCAGAAAATTAGTTCGGTGTTGTCGGTCGGACATGCCATCACCAAATCCTCCAGTGTCAATCCGCAGATCGTGGAACTGGTCGGGTACATCCTCGGAAAACTCAATCAGGCGACTCGCGAACGGATCCTAGCCGACATCCCTGCCGATTTTGCTGACAACGATAATCGTCTTCCCGAAACAGATACCGATCGCACTGAAGAAGCCCGTCAATTCCTCAAAGCACTCCGCCGGTGCGTTTCGGTCAAATCCCGAGGCCCGGTCAAATGTGAGTACACCGTCGAAGTTGCCGACGAACTCCTTGTGGACTGAGTACTGCAAACGGCGCTGGAGTCGCCAGACTTCAGTCGCCCGCCACCATGAATCACAATCCCTCGATGCCTGACAATTCAGGCAATGGAGAGGGATTGTGGTTCAGTCCCCACCAGCAAAACGTCTAAGCCGTGCGATGTCCCAAAACTAGGGGTCAAGAACCATGTTTCAATTCGACAATGTTTACTGCATATCGCTTGACCGGCATCCCGATCGCTGGGCTCGATTCAAGGCAAAACTTCCTTGCGATTGGCCCTTCAGGATGCCAGAACGTTTTGCGGCCACTGATGGTCGCTGCGTTCCCGTCCCCGGTTGGTGGACCGCCGGTGCCGGTGCGTGGGGATGCTACCAAAGTCATTTGAACATCCTGATGCATTGCATTAAACATGGGATTGAAAGCGTTTTGATCCTCGAAGATGACGCCGTTTGCTGTGACGGATTTGCCGTAGGTGCGATTCAATATCTGCAATCGCTTCCCGACGACTGGGAACTGGTTTACTTTGGCGGGCAACATTTGTCGTGGAAACTTCACCCGCCGGTGCGCGTCAATCCGAACGTATTCATTCCCTACAACGTTAACCGAACTCATGCATACGCTGTTCGTGGTTTATCCGCCATGCGACGCATTGTCTGGCATCTACAGGACCTCGATCGGTGGCAGTCAGGTCATCACATCGATCACCACATGGGCACGCTGGTTAAGCAACGGCAGTTCCCCGTCTATTGTCCGTCACGTTGGTTGATTGGCCAGGACGATGGCCTGTCCAGCATCGCCGGAAAGCATTGCCAACGCAGATTCTTTGAGTCGGAATTTGAACAGGAAATCTTTCTCACAGACGTTGTCCTGATCACGATACCGGATGTCGCACGAGCCAATGAAATGGCACTGTGGTTAAAAAACCGGGGTGTCTTTATGGGAAATCGATTTGTTCAACAGACAAACCAACGCGCGGCCACGCCATTGTCACCAACGGATACAGGCCAATCGATGGAACTTGCCCAGATCCTTGGCCGTTACTATTCAACTTCCGGGGCTGAATTGGCAATGTGGGAGGGAAGCCTGCGCTGCGAACTGGCAGCGTGGCTGCGGTACATGACCTTCGCTGCCAAGCAACGAAAAACGGTGGCCGGTGGGTATGCGCCCCGGCTGACAAATCTGGTCCCTCTACTGCAGTCATTGCTGGGCGAAAGGTTGAAGCTGATTGATCAGGATGTTTTTCCTCAATTCGACAGAATCCTTGGCAAAACGGCTCGTCGGCTGGAAACCTCTACTACAGCAAAAAACTAGTTCGTTACAGGAAAGTCAAATGCGAATCAGCTTCAAACACAAGTTTATTTTTGTTTCAAAACCCAAGTGTGGATCCACTACGATTCGGGCTGCCCTAGATCCATTCTCAGACATCGGGCTAACTGAAATCAAGGATCCGGCTACGCCATGGGATTACCACATGACAGCCAAACAAATCAAGGCCGCTCTGGGAGAAAGGAACATCGACTGGAATGATTTTTTTTCTTTTGTCAGCATTCGTAATCCCTGGGCGATGTTGGTTTCGAACTATCGGTACGCAAAATTTGATAAGGAGGGACGCGGATTTTGGGATCCGGATTATCAGGGGGAATCCGAATTCCCCTTCGATTCTTTCGTGCAGCAAGTGTTCGACAATCGTGATTTAGGAGTCGATAACACCGTCACCGTTTTTGCATTCGACAACGTGCAGCTTGTATCCCGAATCATGATGCTGGAGCATTTCGACGTGGCACTGAAGGAAATATTCAACATCATCGGCATTCCTTACACGAATCCCACCAAACGAAACGTCAGTAGTAAGGGCAGCAAAACAACGATTCAACAATGGTTCTCTGCCAAGACCCGACGGATGGTTGAACAACAGTACGCCCATGATATCGAAATCGGGGGGTACACGTTCGCGGGTGGGTATCGAAGCTTCCAAAAATCATTTTGACATCCGGTGCCGGTTGCCCGCAATGTGTCGATGTTTGGCAGCACAACGACAGCCGTTACATGAGCAGAATTTTTAGAGCAAAAGAACACAATGTCACCACCAAAACATGTTGAAGGATCCGCAATAGCCCTTCAACCCCAAAGTAGCATCAACTACTGCAATCAGTTTCCCGAACGGGGAACAGTGAAGCAGGTGTCCAATGGATACGTCGTCGCAATTAAAGGCGCCAGACTTTTCCATTCAGGGACCGCCCACCATGTTATCACCCGGGACAACTATCTGTTGACCGATTTGTCCAACCCGGAGCAACCTGATTTGGATCTGCTCAAGTCTGCCCCCGTGTCCTGTTTTTCAGGCACGGCGGCAGTCGTGGGATCAATGTGGGGTGGCCGAAACATCTATCACTGGTTTTACGATTCGATTCCCAGAAGCGGGATATATCAGGACCTAGAATATTTCGACCAGATCGACGCATTTGTGGTTAATAAGCCAGTGCTACCTGTGATCGAATCACTGGCGGCGCACCTGTCGTTGCCGGCCAAAAAAACGGTTTCGCTGGAGCACCGTGTTCAGGTGTTTCAGCCTGACGTTTTGGTTGTGGCATTTTCAAAATGCGGTCCGAGAAAGTGGAAGTGCGAATTTCTCAAAAACCAGTTTGGTCATCTGATCAAAAAACCGGAGTCTGGATGGGAAAAATTATTCATCGGTCGAAAGCAGGCGTGGATCAGGCGCTTGGTCAACATTCACCACTGGAACCGCATCGCCGAAGCGAACGGGTTTCGGTGCGTCGAACTGGAGTCACTCTCTGCCAGTGAACAGCTCAGCATTTTTGCATACGCACACAAAATCATTGCGGTACATGGGGCAGGGCTGGCTCACCTTGGATTCTGTCGTCCAGAGACCCGG